>JBJXGH010000037.1:0-104081 GCA_046153685.1 Alphaproteobacteria bacterium | reverse complement strand
GGCGCGACCTCAACCGCCTGGCGCGCTCGGCCGAGCATGACGGCTGGAAGCTCGCATTGGTGCCGTTCGCGGCCGGCGACGGCGCGCGCTTGATGCGGATTTTCATGCGCCCGGCCTCCCCCGAGCGCGCCCAGGACGACGGCGCGCGCTTTGCCGTCGAGCTCGACGACAGCCCGTATGGCAGCTTACAAATCGACGGCCTGGCGCGGCCCAAGCGACTCGATCTCGCCTTGCGCACCGCGCGGGAAATTCCGCTCGCCATGCGCCGCGAATTGACCGCGATTTTTACTGCAAGCCGTTCCGCGCTCGCGCTCGCGGGCGCGCTCGCAATCCAGCATCGCCCGGACTTGGCGAGTCTGGCCACCCCGGCGCCGAGCCCGGGCCTTATCATCTGAGCCGCCCGATCGCCGGGCCCACGCGAGCCCGCAGCCGACCTTGAGGCCGAGCAAACCCTCGCGAGGCCTAGGCTGCCCCGCGGCGGTGACGCAGGATGGCCACGTCGTCGAGATTCTTCTGCGCAAGACGGTTCGAAATCGCCGTTTCCTCGCGCGTGCGCCGCTCGGCCGTGATTTCAAAACGCTTCAACTCCTCGAACGCGCCGGCGAGCTCGTCGCGCGCGCGTGCCATTTCGGTCTCGAGATCGGCCAGCGAGCCCGACAAGCGGCTGCGGCGTTCGATTGCGGCCGCCGCATAGGCGCCGTAATGGCGTCCGGCATCAAAACCAGTCCCGGCCACGCGCCGTTCCGATGCCATCTCGACCTCGAGTGCGGCCGCGCGCGCGCGCAAATCGGCGGCAAGCTTTTCGAGATCGGCCAATTTGCGCCGTGCTTGATCGACGTTCCAGCGATGCAGCCGGATGAGCGTTCCAAGTTTTTTCACGCAATCTCACCCGCGATGGCCGCTGCGAGCAGGGCATATCCCCCAGCCAGATCACCGCGCTCGGTCTTGCCCTGGGCGAGGAAGGTCTCGATCGCCGGATATAAGCCGATCGCCTCGTCGATTTCAGGATCGGTCCCACGCTTGTAGGCGCCCAGTCGAATCAGCTCCGCCATGTCCTCGTAGCGCGCGAGCAACGAACGGGCGCGAGCGACGACGGCGTTCTCTTCGTCCGTATTGCACGCCGGCATGACGCGGGAAATGCTGCGCAGCACGTCGATCGCGGGGTAGCGCCCGCGTTCGGCGATCGCGCGATCAAGTACGACATGGCCATCGAGGATGCCGCGCACCGCATCGGCCACGGGCTCGTTGTGATCGTCGCCCTCGACCAGGACGGTGAATAGGCCGGTGATGCTGCCAGTGCCCGCAACGCCTGGCCCCGCGCGCTCCAGCAGACGCGGCAATTCCGAGAATACCGTCGGCGTATAGCCCTTCGCGGTCGGCGGCTCGCCCGCAGACAGGCCGATTTCGCGCTGAGCCATGGCAAAGCGCGTGACGCTGTCCATGAGACACAGCACGTCCAGGCCGCGATCGCGGAAATATTCGGAGACGGCGAGCGTCATATAGGCCGCCTGCCGGCGCAACAGCGGCGCCTCGTCCGAGGTTGCGACAACCACGATGCTGCGCGCCAAGCCCTCCGGACCGAGCTCGTCCTCAATGAATTCCTGCACTTCGCGCCCGCGCTCGCCAATCAGGCCGATGACCGCTACGTCAGATGCCGTGTAGCGCGCGAACATGGACAGCATGGTCGATTTACCCACCCCCGAGCCCGCGAAGATGCCCATGCGCTGCCCGCGACAACAGGTCAGGAAAGCATTCATGGCACGCACGCCCAGATCCAACTTGCCGCCGACGCGACCGCGCGCGTGCGCGGGCGGCGGCTCGCGTCGAATGGAGCAAGCGACATCGCCCTGGGGCAACGGCCCCTTGCCGTCGATGGCTTCGCCCCGCCCGTCGATGACCCGGCCGAGCCAAGCAGGGGTCGGGTAGATCGCCGGATCGGCGCTGCCGACCTCGGCCTTGCATCCGACACCCGTCCCCGCGAGCGTGCCAAACGGCATGAGAAGCGCGCGACCCTGGCGAAAGCCGATAACCTCGCATTCAATCTGCCGGCCGTCGCGCGTCGCAACATGGCAGCGCCCGCCGAGCGTGAGCTCGTGATCGGCGCCCGCGACCTCGACCAAGAGACCAAGCACGGTCGAGACGCGCCCATACCAGCGCGCCTCGGGGATTCGCGCGAGTTCGGCGCCAAACCGGGCGACGATATGCCCCCCGGTCTGAGCCGCGGCGACCGATTTCTTGGTCTCGGACACTGACATGCGCGGGTATCTTGCGGCGGCTGCGCTTAAGGCTGGGTAAATCCAGGGTATTTATTCAAGTATTTGAAAAATTGGGATTATTTTAGGACTCGGCATCTCGGGCAATTGGTTAAAGCCTTTGTTAACCATTTTCTCCCAAGCTCGCTCCCCTATGGTTAAATGCGTGTAAAGCTGAACGAGGGTCGCCGATGCGTGTTTTATTGGTCGAAGACGATAGCGCCACCGCCAAGAGCATCGAGCTGATGCTGAAATCGGAAAACTACGTGTGCGATACCACCGATCTCGGCGAGGACGGCCTCTAGATCGGCAAGCTTTACGACTATGACCTGATCATCCTCGATCTCATGCTGCCGGACATCGACGGCTACGAGGTCCTGCGCCGCATGCGCGCCGCGCGCATCCAGACGCCCATATTGATCCTCTCCGGGCTGGCCCAGCTCGACAACAAGCTCAAGGGCCTGGGCTTCGGCGCCGATGATTATCTGACCAAGCCCTTCGACAAGCGCGAACTGCTCGCGCGCATCCAGGCGATCGTGCGCCGCTCGAAGGGTCATGCTGAATCGACGATCAAGACCGGTCGGATGGTTCTCAATCTCGATACCCGGACGGTTGAAGTCGAAGGCCAGCCCGTGCATCTCACGGGCAAGGAGTACGGCATTCTTGAACTGCTTTCGCTGCGAAAGGGTACGACGCTGACGAAAGAAATGTTCCTCAACCACCTGTATGGCGGGATGGATGAGCCGGAACTGAAGATCATCGACGTCTTCGTATGCAAGCTGCGCAAGAAGATCACTTCGGCAACCGGCGGCGACAGCTATATCGAAACGGTTTGGGGTCGCGGCTACGTGCTGCGCGATCCCGCCGCGGTCGAGATGCCAAAGCGCCTGGCCGCCGGAGCGCGCTGAACCGCATTAGGCCCCACGCGGAGCCGGATCCAAACGTCGAAGTCAAAAACGCCGCGGCATGGCTGCGGCGTTTTTCTGCGTGGTCGGTCGGAATTGCGACGAGACGATTTGCGACAGATCTCGTGCCGCTAGACCGCTTGCCGCAAGGATGCAGCACCCGCGCGCGCGCAGGCGTAGGTGCCCCGCTCGCCCGGAACCGGGGCAAAGCGATCGGTGATGCCGAAAACGGTCTCGGCTCCGCCCAGGAATAAGACACCGTCATCGGCCATGTTCGCGGCGATTCCGGTCAGAACCTTGGCCTTGGTCGGGTTGTCGAAATAGATCAAAACATTGCGGCAAAACACGATATCGAAGCGCCCGAGGGTTGCCGGGTCGCTCAACAGGTTAAACGCCTGGTAGCGCACCATGGCGCGCAATGCGCTGTCGACCTGCCAACGCTCGGCCGACTGCTTGAAATACTTCACGAGCATCTGGATCGGCATGCCGCGCTGGACCTCGAACTGCGAATAGATGCCCGAGCGCGCCTTCTCCAGAACCTCGGAGGACAGATCCGTGCCGAGGATTTCGATGCGCCAATCGCCTAGCGGCAATCCCAATTCCTTGATCGTCATGGCGATCGAATATGGTTCCTGCCCCGTCGAGCACGCGGCGCTCCAGATCCGCAAGGTTCGGGTGTTCGCGCGGGCCTTGAACAGGCGCGGCAGAATCAGCGTCTTCAACTGCTCGAACGGCCGGCCGTCGCGGAAAAACAACGATTCATTGGTCGTCATCGCCTCGACGACGAGGCGGATCAGCTCGCGGTCGCCGCCCGTGCGCAAGGTACGCGCCAATTCCTCGACGTCCTTGAGTTGGCGCTGGCGCGCCAGGGGCATCAACCGGTTTTCAACGAGGTAATGCTTGTCGTCGGTCAGCACCAGACCCGAATGCTGGCGCACAAGATCGCGCACGAATTGGAATTCGACTTGGTTCATCCTGCCCTACCGGCCAGGACACCCCGGACATGCTCGGCCAATTTATCGATGGGCATGACCGCCGAGCACAAGCCCGCCATGGCGACCGCACCGGGCATGCCCCAGACGACGCTGCTGTCTTCGTCCTGGGCGACCACGGTGCCGCCCGCCTCGACCAGGTTGCGCGCGCCGTTCATTCCATCCTGCCCCATGCCGGTCAGGATGACCGTCAACACCGCGCCGTACCAGCACGTGACCATGCTGCGCAACATTGGATCGACCGCCGGCCGGCAGAAATTCTCGCGCTCGCCCTGATGAAGGCGCAGCGTCACCTCCGTACCCCGGCGCACGACTTCCATGTGGAAATCCCCCGGCGCCACGTAAATCCGCCCGGCGCACACCGATTCGCCATCGATACCCTCGCTCGCGCGAAGCCCTGTCGAGCGGGAAATGTGCTCGGCCAATATCTTGGTGAAGGTCGGTGGCATGTGCTGGGTGATCAGCACGGGTACCCGCTTGAGGTCGTTCTTGAGGCCGACCAAAAGCGTCTGTAACGCCTGCGGCCCTCCGGTCGAACTGCCAATGGCCAGCGCCTCGACCCGGCGCAACGTCGATTTGCGCAGCACGAAATCCCTGCCGCCCTTAGCCATCGGGGGCGCGCCGGTAACCGCCGGCATCGCCCGCGCGGCCCCGACCGTCGGCGCGCCTCTACCCGCGAGGGCGCGAACCTTGGCAACCAGCTCGCGGCGGAAATCATCGCCTCCGCCCGACATGTAACTCGTCGCCGTCGGCTTGGTCACGTAATCGGCCGCGCCGCGCTCAAGCGCTTGAAGGCTGATCGAGGCATTGCGGTGGGTAAGCGTGGATGCGATCACGATCTTGGTCCTGGGCTGCGCCGCCAGAATCTTTGGCAGGGCCGTCAGGCCATCCATGATGGGCATTTCGATGTCGAGTACGACCACGTCGAACGTCTCACGCTGGGCGAACGCGATCGCTTCCTGGCCATTGCACGCAACAGCGGTCACGAGAATCTCGGGATCGGCCTCGAGGGCGCGCTTGAGCACGGTCCGAAACACCGCGGAATCGTCGCAGACCATGACGCGGCACGCGCCGCTCGGCGCGATTTTGGCGGCGGCATTTTTTGCTAACATTAAACTAGTCCGGCCTGCGCGAACTTTGACTGGATGATCTCGCTGTCGAACGGCTTCATGATGTATTCGTTCGCGCCTGCGGCGATTGCCTTCTGGATGTGACCGATATCGTTCTCGGTCGTGCAAAACACCACCACCGGCTTGTCGCCGCCCGAATGCGCGCGCAGCTTGCCGAGAAATTCAAGACCGTTCATCACGGGCATGTTCCAGTCGAGAAGGATCACGTCGGGCATCTCGCGCACGCACTCGTCCATTGCCAATTGGCCATTGGCCGCCTCGGCGATGCGAAACTTCAAATCCTCAAGGATTCGACGCGCGACTTTGCGCACGACACTCGAGTCGTCAACGATGAGACACGACTTCATGGTGCTTACCCTTCTCGATGGCGGCGGATACACGTCGCCATCAGGCGGCTTTCTCCCGGGTGATTTCGAGCAGGCGGCGGACATCGAGAACCACCAGAATGTCCTTGTTCAGGCGGTACACCCCGTCGGCCACGGCCTTAAGCCGCGGATCGAGGGTGGTCGGATTGTGCTCGAAGGCCTCGGGCGAGAGGCTCAAGACCTCCCCCACGTTATCGACGATCACACTGTAGTATTCGCCGTGATGATCGACGACCACGCTCATGTGCTGCGCATCGGGAACGCGGTCGGGCATCGACAGTCGGCGGCGCAAATCGACCGCCGTCACGATGCGTCCGCGCAAATTGAGCGCGCCCATGATCTCGCGCGGGGCGAGCGGGATGCGCGTGATGCGTTGCGGGCCCAGTACGTCCTGTACGGCGAGCACGGGCAGGCCGAAACTTTGGCCATTGACCGCAACCGTCAGAAGGTCGCGCGTGCCGATCGCGTCGTCATTGGCTGGCTGGGTCATGCGGCGTCTCCTAGATTGGCAAGCGTGTCCTTAAGCGAGGCCAGAAGCGCATCACGGTCGAACTTGGCCACGTAGTCCGTGAAGCCCGCGCGGCGGCCGCGATCGAGATCAGCCTCGGCCGTGCGCCCCGACAAAGCCACCAATGGCACGTCACGCCAGCGCTTATCGCGCTTCAACGTCTCGGCCAACTCAAAGCCGCTCATGCCAGGCATCTCGATGTCGGAGATGATGACGTCGAAGGTCCGGCCAGCCGCGCACAACTCCAGCGCTTCGTTGCCGGAAGTTGCCGTCGTGACCGAGTAACCCACCGCCGAAAGCAGCGGCGTCAGGAGATTGCGGAAGAAAGGACTGTCATCGACCAAGAGCACGTTGCGCTCCGCGCCATCCGTGGGTCGCGCGCTTTTGGCGAACCACTTCTGGAAGGCAAGGCCGACGTAATGGCCGACATCGACGATTTCGGTCGGATGGCCGTCGAGCACCGCTGTGCCTAAGTAACCCTCGCGCCGCGCCGTAAGCTCGACGGTCAGGCGCTGTTCGACGATATCGACGATTTCATCGACCAAGAGGCCGATGGATTTATCGCCGTCCGTGAACACGAGCACGGGCTGGCGTCCAGTCTCGCGCATAGCGTGCTCACTATCGATCGGAATCAGCGGCATGAGTTGGTCGCGGTATTGCACGACGGGCTTGCCGTCGGACCACTCGATCTTGCCGACCTCGATTTCCTCCAGGCGCGCGACGAGAGACAACGGCACGGCCTTGGCCGTGCCGGCGCCGGCGCGGAACAGCAGGAGTGGAATGCGGTCCGAGGCATCGGCTGCAACGACTTTCTCGACCGCCGTCTCGGTCTTGGTGATGGCCAGCTCGCCCGTAGCGGCGGCCATGCCGTTGGCATCCAGGATCATGACCACGCCGCCATCGCCGAGAATGGTATTGCCCGAGAACATGGCGATGTCGCGCAGCACCGGCGCAACCGGCTTTACGACGATTTCCTCGGTGTCGAAGACCCGGTCCACCATGATTCCGAAATTTGAGTTTCCGACCTGGGTGACGACGATGAAGTTGCCGTCGTTCACGGCGTCGGTCGAGGCCTCGAGCTTCAGGAGGTCGCGCAACGAGACGAGCGGCAGAAGGCGCTCGCGCAGACGCAGCACCGGCGTTCCACCGATGTATTCGACGGTGTTTTCCGAGGCGCTCGAGGTACACACGAGTTCGAGGACGCACAGCTGGGGTATGGCGAATCGTTCCTTGGCGCATTCGACGATGAGCGTCGAGACGATGGCCAGGGTTAGCGGAATCTTGATGGTGAAGGTCGAACCCACACCCTCCTTCGAGGCGACATCGACCACGCCGCCGATCTTCTCGATGTTCGAGCGGACCACGTCCATGCCCACGCCGCGCCCCGATACGGCCGTGACCTTTTCCGCGGTCGACAAGCCTGCATGGAAAATAAACTGATGAACTTGGCGATCGGTCAGCGTCTCGGCCTCGGCCTGCGAAACCAGGCCGTTGGACACGGCTTTGGCCCTGATGCGCTCGGTATTGAGTCCGCGGCCATCATCGCCGACTTCGATGACGATATGCCCGCCCTCGTGCCGCGCGGACAGGCTGATGCGCCCGGTTTCAGGCTTGCCGGCGGCAAGGCGGCCCGCCGGAGTCTCGAGACCGTGATCGCCCGAGTTGCGGACCATGTGGGTCAGCGGGTCCTTGATCAGTTCAAGGACCTGGCGGTCGAGCTCGGTATCCGCGCCAGACATCTGCAGGTCGATTTTCTTGTCCAATTCGCGCGACAGGTCGCGGACGATGCGCGGCAGTTTCTGCCAGGCATTGCCGATCGGCTGCATGCGGGTCTTCATCACGCCTTCCTGCAGCTCGGTCGTGAGTTGATTCAGACGCTGCAACGGGCTGGCGAATTCGCTGTCCTTGCGCGTCCGCAATACTTGCAGGAGCTGGTTGCGCGTCAGCACCATCTCGCTGGCCAGCGTCATCAGACTTTCGAGCTGATCGACATTGACGCGGATGCTCTGCTGGGAGACCGCCGATTGCTTGGCGGCTTCAGGTTTGTCGATCGCGGCCTTGGCACCCGGGCGCTCCGTGTCGTCGAACTTCGTCTTATCGCCCTCCAGCGAAACCTCGTCGCCAACGGCACGACCCGCCTCGCCGAGCACAGCGGCGCGGGCGTTGGCGGCAAGGGCGAATATCTCCGCGGCCATATCCTCGGAGACTTCCATCTGCTTCAAGGCTGCTTCGAGGTGCAGTGCGGCTGCGTCGAAATGCGCGCCATTGAGACCGCGCGCCGCCATCTCCTTGTGCACTTCCATTTGATCGGGGCCGTCAAAGCCCTGCGGGCCGCCGAAGGCCTGCGCCAGAAAGGCGACTTGCTGCACCTGGACGACGTCCATGTTGACGCCCTGGAAGAAGGGCTTCAGTTCCGGATCGGCCATCACGCGTTTGTAAAACAGCTCGACCGCCGCATCGATTACGCCCATTCCGCCGAGCCGATCGTAAAGCGTGGCCTGCTTGACCGGGAGCGCCGCTGGCTCGCTTGCCGCTGGCGCCGATGCAGCCTTCGATGCCGTGATGAATCCGTTCAAGCGGTCGATAAGATTCTTATCGTCTCCAGCGGGTTCCGCTTCGGTCGCCTCAAGCTGGGCGAGAAGAGTCTTGATGCAGTCGAGGGACGCCAGGATCAGCGTCACAGCGTCGCCGGTGACCTTGATCTCGCCGTCTCGGAATTTGCCGAGCACGTTCTCGGCGGCGTGCGCCACGGCCTCGAGCCGGCTCAGGCCGAGGAAGCCGCAAGTGCCCTTCACGGTATGGAAGAGGCGGAAGATGTTGCCGAGCAATTCGGGGTCGTTGGGGTTCCGTTCCAGCCTGACGATCTCGACATCGAGGACTTCAAGGCTCTCATTGGTCTCGGTGAGAAAGTCCTTAAGCAATTCATCCATGACTGGAACCCGGCGGACTGAGGAGCGGCGCGTCCCAGTGACGCGCGCATGACGACCCTCAGCTTCGCGGGGCAGGGTAAAAATCCGGTAAAGGACCGTGTTAGCTGCCGGTCTCGGCGATGATGGCGAGGCGGCCAGGCGTGCACGAAACCGACAACCGCGCGCCCAGCGCCTCGGCAAGCCTGGAAGCGAAATAGGCCTGGATCGTACGCGCGGTTAGTTCGCCAGGTGGGGCCGAGCCGTCGATCGCGGCTTGGGCGCCCTCGGGTAGGGTCGCGCCCGCGCCCTCGGCGGCCAGCAATATGGCTTCGGGCGCCTCGCGCGAGCCGACATGGATGGTGCCGCCACGCGGCAGGGATTCCGCGGCAAATGCCAGCATATTCAACAGTAAGCGCCGGCCCGGCAGGCCGAAGGGTATGGCCCCGCGGCTGTCCCAGCCGAGCGCGATATGGCGATCGACGAGAAGCCCGGTCATCAGGTCGCGCAATTCGTCCATGGGCAATTCCGCCGCGCCCGCCGCGCCGTACGCCACGCGATAGAACTTGAGACGACGGGCGGCCGCTTGCGCGCTCTGCCCAACAAGTTTCAAGGCCTCCTCGTCCGGCCCCAGCTCCGCCAAGAGCTCGACGCCGTTGTTGATGGCGCCGACTGGGCTAACCAAGTCATGGCACAGCCGCGAGCACAGCAACTCAAAAACCTGTAAATCGAGCAGCATCGTCACGGCAAGGCTCCGAACAGACACGGCGCGAAAGGGAAGGCCGCATTCGCCTTGACCCCCATGCCAACATATCAATAAATGGCTCTAACAGATAAATGTCCGTTAATTCGACTTCCGTGCCGCCCGCCGCGCTTGCATGTTCCTTCGTCTTGGATTGCCGCGCCGGCAGGCTCGGCAGACCGGGGCGGCGGTCGGGCGGGCAGTTACGATTCGCAAGGCGCGTAAATTTTCCCCGTCACGGACCCGGCGTCGCTGGCCTAGGGTTTTCAGCGCAATTCATTGGCAATTTGCGGCGGGTAATCCGCGAAAGGAACGCCTATGCGGCTCAAGAACAAAGTGGCGGTCATCACCGGCGGCAGCCAAGGAATCGGCGCCGCCTATGTGCGCCGCTTCGTCGCCGAGGGCGCGAAGGTCGCCATCGGCGATATCCAGGATAAGGAAGGCCAGGACCTGGCGCGCGAACTCGGCCCCGCGGCGAGCTATGTCCATTGCGATGTCACTCGGGAAGGCGATGTCGCCAAGCTCATGGACGAGGCGCTCTCGGTCCATGGCGGGCTCGATATCGCCGTCGCCAATGCGGGCATCGTCGATTCGGGCTCGATCATGGAATCGGACGAGGCCATGTTCGACCGGATGATGGCGATCAACGTGAAGGGCGTGTTCTTCACCTGCCGCCAGGCGGCGCGGCGCATGATCGCGCGCAAGACGGGCGGCGTGCTGATCAATATCTCATCGATCGTGGCCATTCTCGGCGAGATCGGCGAAGGCTGTTATCCGGTGTCGAAGGGGGCCGTGGGCGCGCTCACGCGCACGCTGGCGGTGGAATTGGCCGATCACAACATCCGCGTTGTCGCCATCGGGCCGGCCGGCACTAGGACCGCCATGATGGCCGACGCGGCGCCGGGAAGCGCGCGCCTGCGGAACATCGAACTGCGCACACCCATGCGCCGGATGGGCGAGCCCGAGGAAATGGCGGGCGTGGCGGTATTTCTTGCTTCGGACGATGCGAGTTATATTACCGGCCAGACCATCTTCGCCGATGGCGGGCGCCTCGTGCTGAACCTCAATATGAAAGAGCGCGGCTGACTCAGCCCCCGCGCCGATAGCGGAGAGAATGCCCATGCGCCTCAAGGACAAGGTCGCCGTCATCACCGGAGCCGCGCGCGGCATCGGTCAAGCATATGCCGAACGCTTCGCCCAGGAGGGCGCCGCCGTCGTGATCGCCGACATCCTCGACCGCGAGGGCGAAGAGGTGACCGCCGGCATCAAGGCCAAGGGCGGGCGGGCGATCTATGCGCGCTGCGATGTAACCTCGCGCGCCCAGGTCAGCGCGCTGATGGATCGCGCCGTGACCTCGTTCGGCCAGCTCGATATCGTGATCGCCAATGCCGCGCTGATTGATGTCGGCGACGTGATGGACGTGACCGACGAAACCTTCGACAAGGTATTCGCGGTCAACGTCAAAGGCGTCTTACTGACCGATCAGGAAGCGGCCAAGCGCATGATCGCGGGTAAGCGCAAGGGCGTGATCATCAATATCGCCTCGACCGTCGCCGTCGTCGGCGACAATTACGAGGGCTGCTATTCCGCGAGCAAGGGCGCGGTCAATCTCCTCACCCGCACCTTCGCGCTATCCATGGCGCCGCACGGCATCCGCGTTGTCGCCATCGGCCCGGGTCCCGTGAAGACCGCGATGATGGCCGAACCGCTATCGGACCCCGTGCGGCTCAAGGGCTTGAAGGCCCGCACGCCGCTCGGCCGGGCGGCCGAACCGTACGAAATCGCGGCGGTGGCGGTATTCCTTGCCTCGGACGAGGCGAGCTTCGTAACCGGTCAAACTTATTACGCCGATGGCGGGCGCTTGGCGCTAAACTACGTCATGCCCGAGACCAATTAGCGCACAACCAACCAGACGCACACCCACCTTGACCCCGCCCACCGCCCCTTCGGATCGATCGGATCGAAACGCGCTCGCGCGGCCGACGGCGCACGCCATCGGATTGCCCGGCGGATATTATGGACCGGGAAGTTTCGAGCTGGAGCACGAGCGCATCTTCGCGCGCCGCTGGGTGCCCGTCGCGGTCGGAGCCGAGGTTCCGGAGCCTGGCGACATGAAGCCCGTGGAGATAGCGGGCTGGCACGTTCTGGTCGTGCGCACGCGCGAGGGGCGCGTGAAGTGCTTCCACAATATTTGCCGGCATCGCGGCATGAAGCTCGTGGCCGAGCCCTGCCGCAGGAAGCGCGCGATCCAATGCCCGTGGCATTCTTGGACATACGATCTCGACGGCGCGCTTTCCGCCACGCCCATGATCGCCGGCGACGACGCGCATCGGCACGAAGCCTTCGACAACTCGACGCTCGGCCTCGTCGAAATCCGCAGCGCGCGCTGGCTGGACTACGTCTTCGTCAATATCGACGGCCGGGCGCGGCCCTTCGAGGACTGGCTGGCGCCGCTTGCGGGGTTCTTCGCGGAGTTCGACCTGTCCGGACTCAGCTACGGCACCACGATCGACACGCCCTTCGAAGGAAATTGGAAATTCGTCGTCGAGGGGGCGATGGAGAATTATCACGTGCCGTTCTGCCATCCCCAACTCGCCACGGGCGAAAAGCAGGCCGATTGGCGGCACGAGGTGCTCGGCGATTGCGCCATATCCATGCACTACCTGCCGGAGGCGTTTCGCAAGCTCGGCGAGGGCGGCAGCATCGTCCGGCAAAACGCGTTGCCCCGCTGCCCCCGATCGCCGCCCGATCTGGGCAAGCGGCAATATCTCATCACGATTTTCCCGACCGGCATCTTTTTCATAAATGCCAACCATGTCGGATTGAACTTCCTGCTGCCGCACGGGCACGATCGAACGCGCTATGTGCGCCATCTTTATTTATTCGGCGACGGGGCGACCTCTCCCGACCACCGCGAACACCGCGAAGCCGTTTTCGATAGCTGGCGCACCATCGGCGAGCAGGACATTGCGCTCGTGCGCAATGTCCAGGAAATGGCCCGCGTGCGCGACGCGGCGGGCATCCGCACGCGGTTTTCACCCTATTGGGAGCGGAGCGTGCATAATTTCCAGAATTTATACGCCGAGGCCATCGGCTGAGAGATCGCGGCCAACGCGCCACGTCATGTTCGAGATCGGCCGAGCAGCCGCTCTGCCTCGGCCAAATCCGCCGGGCGATTCACGTTGAAGAACGGATCGCTCGGCGCGGCTGAAAACTCAACGCGCGCGAGGCGGCGGCGCGCGATCCAGTCTTCGACCTTGCGCGCGCCGTCCTCGATCATGGCGCGGCGCAATTCGCCCGCGAGGCCTTGCGGCCAAAGGGCCAAGACCGGATGGCTGCGCCCTGCGGAGACGGCGCAAGCGATTTCCGCCCCCCCATCCACGATACCCGCGCGCAGGCGCACGACCAGATCATGCGGCAGGAACGGCGCATCGGCTGGAAAGCTCGCGAGCCACCGCGCCTCGGGCGCATGGGCCGATAGCCATTCAAGACCGGTGAGAATTCCCGCGAGTGGGCCCGCATGGCCCGCGATCGCATCCGCGATGACCGGCAGGCCGAACGAAGCAAACCGCGCAGGGTCGCCATTGGCATTGAGGATAAGGCGTCCGACCTGGGGTCGCGCGCGGGCGATCACATGATCGAGAATGGGTCGCCCGCCAAGGAGGCAAAGCGTCTTGTCACCCACGCCCATTCGACGGGAAAGCCCACCCGCAAGCAAGATTCCTACGGTGTCGGGGAACATGGCCGTGACGGGGGAATGGAGCGGATGCAAGACTTGCGAGCGGCCATGGCAAGGGAAATATGCGCTCTGGGATGGGCGCGAACAAGGCGGAAGGGGTTTGAAGGGCGCGCAGAGCCGACGCCGCGATCGGCCATTGATCGCGCCGCCGGGAGGCATATGTTAAAGGCGTGAACCAAATGAACGCCCCGACGCCCACACCACTCGCCGCCAAAGACGCGCCTCTCGTCGATCCCTTCGCGCGCGCGATTCGCTATCTCCGGGTTTCGGTCACGGATCGCTGCGATTTTCGCTGCGTGTACTGCATGGCCGAAGACATGACCTTTCTGCCCAAGGCCGAGGTCCTGTCGCTCGAGGAACTCGACCGGCTGTGCTCGGCCTTCATCGATCTCGGCGTGCGCAAGCTGCGCCTCACGGGCGGCGAACCCTTGGTGCGGCGTAATATCATGGCGCTCGTTCGCTCGCTCGGTCGCCATCTCGAATCCGGCGCGCTCGAAGAATTAACCCTCACCACCAATGGCAGCCAACTGGCGAAATACGCGGGCGAATTGGCCGCAACCGGGGTCCGGCGCATCAATGTTTCCATCGACACGCTCGATCCGGAAAAATTCGCCGCAATCACACGCTGGGGACGGCTGGAACAGGTCTTGGCCGGACTCGACGCGGCGGACGCAGCGGGTCTAGCGGTCAAGATCAACGCGGTCGCGCTCAAGGACGTGAATATCGGCGAACTCGAAGCCATGGTGCGCTGGTGCGGCCGGCGCGGCTACGACATGACCGTGATCGAGGTCATGCCCATGGGTGATATCGGCGCGCAGCGCGTCGATCAATACTATCCACTTTCGATGGTGCGGGCCGAGCTTGCGCGCGCCTTCACGCTCGAGGACAGCGATTACCGCACGGGCGGGCCGGCGCGCTATTTCACGGTCAAGGAAACCGGGCGGCGTCTCGGGTTCATCACCCCGCTCACTCACAATTTCTGCGAGCTTTGCAACCGCGTGCGCCTGACCTGCACGGGCACGCTGTTCATGTGTTTGGGCCAAGAGGACGCGGCGGACCTGCGCACGCCGTTGCGCGCGCATGCCGACGACGCAGCGCTGACGCGCGCCATTCGTGCGGCCATTGCCCGCAAGCCCAAGGGTCACGACTTCATCATCGACCGGCGCCACGCGCTTCGGCCCATTTCCCGCCACATGAGCGTCACCGGCGGCTAGGTCACTTGCGTTTGGGGTTTTCGGTCGCCAGACACGCGGCGCTTTCGCCGGGATCGAACACGATGGCAAGGCCGCTTTCGCCTTGCTCCGTGCTCCAGCGTTCGCCCTTCCATATCCCTTGATCTTTTCGCGGCGGCGCCCGAACTTGTTCGCTGACGATCAGCACCCCGGCTTGATAACAGCGAAAGGTGTAAGCTGCGCCCCTCGGGCCTGCTTCTTGCGCATTCGCCGAGGCGGCCGTGCCAAAGCAAACCGCCCATAGGACCGGGAGACTTAGGACCGGAACATAAGCCCGCCTTATCACGCGGCGCGGCGATTTCCGGACTGGATTGACGGAAAAGATGGCGGCCATGTCGGACCCATACCGCGAGGATGGTGGAGATTCGGTGAACGCGCCCCTCATGATCGAGCGCGCGGAAGGGCGCGTGGCGCTCTCGGATACGGCGCGCCAGGTGGCGCTTATGAGCCAACCCGCCCTTCTCCTATCGGTTGTGCTTCATATCTGCGCGGTGACGGTGTTCGTGTTCGGCCTGCCGCAACTCGATCTCGACTGGCTTGAGGAACGCACGCGCCCCGAGAACTTCCGTGTCGATGTCGTGTTCATGGGTCCGAAGGAAGATCCGGAGGTCCTGCGCGCCTACGGCTCGGTCAGTTGGGATCAGTCGCGCTTGGGCAAGGGTTCCGGGCCCAAGATCGGCCCCGACGCAGGCGATCAAGTGCCAGCCTCGCCGCCCAACGACGCCAGCAAAATCAATCTCAAGACCGGCGGTAGCGATGACGGCAAGGCGTTGGCGCCCCTTCCACGGCGCGCGCCGTCCGCCGTGAAGGCGGCGCAGGATGCGACCCCCAAGCCCACGCCGCCTGAAGCGCATCAAGACAACCCGACCAGCGCGCCCAAATCCGAGCGCGCGGACCAAGAGAGCGCCAAGCCCGCGAAGTTCAAATCGTCCGAGCGCGGCGAGGAGAGCCGCGGTGGCGCCCCCGATCAGACCGCACCCGGCAGCGAAAAACCCGACGCCATCGTCCAAGGCACGAAGAACGCGAAGGAAAAAGAAGACAAAGCGCTCGCCGCCAAGGGGAATCTCGCCAAAATCACTCCGATTTCCGGCACCCAACAGGACGCGCCAAGCCAAGCCGATAGTGAAAAAGCCGACCCCGCGATGTCCGCCGACGCGGCGCGCAGCCGTGCCGAAGTGCAGGCGGCGCGCAAAGGCGCGACCGCGCTGCCGGGCCCGGGAAAATCGACCAAACTCGCCGCCCTCTCGGCCAATCCCGATGCCGCGCCGGACTCGCAAGGCAAGAGCCAAACGCCCACGAGCGGGGCGTTGCAGACCGATGGCAAGGCGCAAGGCGGCAGGACCGAAGCCGAGACCGTGCTCACCTCGACCAAGAGCACCACAGCGGTGGCCGCGAAGGGCGCGAACTCGATCGAGAACCTGGCGTCCGGCAGCAAGGCCGGCAATGCCCCGCTGGGCGATCCAGCCACCGGCGGCGGCGGCAAATCGGCGCAGGCGCAAGGCTTGTCCCAAGCCCCGGCGGAACGCCAAGGCAATGTGGCGCTGCGCCTCTTGGTGAATCAGATGCCGGGCGTGGACTCGGATATAGCCGCCGCGATCACGACGCCCGAATCCGTGCCCCAATTGCCGCCCACGCCGCGACGCCAGCAGGTGGTCGAGCGCATTCGCAAGGCCGCCGAGCGCGGCGCCGCCCACGCGCAGTACGGCCTCGCGCGCCGCGAGCTGCTCGGCCAGGGCGTGCCGCGCGACCCTGCTCATGCCGTGGAGATGCTCGAACGCGCCGCCCGTCAAGGTCACGTCAATGCGCAAGTGACGCTCGGCTTCATGGCGGCGCGCGGCTACGGCATGAAACAGGATCTTGCCGACGCCCGGACTTGGCTTGCCCTCGCGGCCAGCCAGGGCAATGAATCGGCGGCGCGGGCGGCGGCGCTGATCGAACCCCAGCTCAACTCCAGCGATCTCATGCGCACGCGGCGCGAGGTCAGCGAGCTGAAGGCCGTATTGGGCGAGCCAGCGCAAGTCGGCGCCGCAACCAAGAAGCAGGCCTTGCTCGATGCCGTCGCCAAGGGCGATCTGGCCGAACTGCGCACCCTGATCGCGCGCGGCGAGGACGCCGATGGCCGCGACATCGAGGGCAAGACCGCACTCATCAACGCGGGCTGGCGCGGCGAGCCCATGATGGTCGGCGCGCTGCTCGAGGCCGGGGCGGATCCCGATTTGATCGACAAGCACGGACGTTCGGCGATCAACTGGGCGTCTAGCAATGGTTATCAGGACGTCGTGGACAAACTGATCAAATCAGGCGTCGAAATCGATTATCCGGATATTTTCGGGCGCACGGCGCTTATTCGGGCGACCATTAACGGCCACGTCGCCGTCGTGAAGACGCTGCTTGCCGGCGGCGCCAAGCCTGAAACCAAGGACAAGGCCGGATTCTCCGCCCTCGATCACGCCAAGAAGGAAAATTATGCCGACTTGGTACAGCTCCTCTCGCAAGCCAAGCGCTGAGAGCGACCTATTTTATCGTGACCCGGTGCGAGAATCGCTGGCCGTCGCTAATCGTGATCTGGGAAAAGCCCAAGAGCTTCGCCAAATCGAAGAACGTGAAGTAATCCTCGACATGGTGATCGACGAAAAATTGCGAGCCGCGCGCCGACGACGTCAGCATGGCGAACAGCGCGCGCGCCCGGTAGATCGTGTTGAGCTCGCCGTCGCGCAGGCCGATGATGATCATTTTCTCGCCGTCCTCGCCCTTGGCGAAAACGGCAAAGGGCGGCGAATAGGCATTCGACTGCAATTGCAGCGATAGGCTGGTGACAAAGCCGATGCGCCGCGCGCGATCGCTATCAGGCAGGGTCTGGGCGCGCGCGGTATAGACCTCTTCGGTGCGCGGCGCGGGGTAGTAATAGCCGGCATGGCGGTCCACCTTGCCGCCTTCCACCGGCGCGACCAGCGCCAAGACCGCCAAAGCGGCCAACAATCCCAATGCCCTCGCCATCCCCATCCCCTCAGCGACCATCCCGTCCACGAGCGCTCCACGATGGCCGGGACACACCGAATTGGCAATGTCGCCGCCGCCCCGACTCGGGTGCCGCGCTCCTTCACCGCGATCCAAGCCCGCGCCGGGGCCGGCTGCTCCCGCCGTGCCCGATTCTTTCGCCTGGCTTCTCTAGCCGGCTATGGGCGCTATACTCCCCCGCCCGCGCGCCCCACGCGGCCGTCCCACGGGAGAGACCGCCCAACCATGCCGGGTCCGAAGATCGCATTCGCCGCAGCCCAAGCGCCGCCGGCCCAGGAAGCCTTGGCCCGGCTGTCGGCGCGCTATCCGCATGTCCCAAGCGAGGACGCCGAGGCGGTGGTGGCGCTTGGCGGTGACGGATTCATGCTCGAAATGCTGCACCGCTTCCGCGAGCGGGGGTTGCCGATTTACGGCATGCACCGCGGTACGGTCGGATTCCTGATGAACGAATACCGCGAGGACGGCCTGCTCGAGCGTATGGCGCGCGCGGTACCCACGCGCTTTCATCCCTTGCGCATGCGCACGCGCAGCCTCGACGGCAGCGCCGGCGAAGCCATCGCGATCAACGAGGTATCGCTGCTGCGCGAGACGCGCCTGGCGGCCAAGATTCGCATCAAGGTCGACGGCATCGTGCGCCTCGACGAACTCATTTGCGACGGCGTGCTCGTGGCGACGCCCGTGGGCAGCACCGCCTATAATCTGTCCGCCCACGGCCCTATCCTGCCGATGGGTTCGGGCGTCTTGGCGCTCACGCCCATCAGCGCGTTCCGGCCTCGCCGCTGGCGCGGCGCCATCGTGCCGCACGCCGCAACCGTCGCCTTCGAAGTCAACGAACCGAGGCTCAGGCCGGTCAGCGCCGTCGCCGATAACACCGAGATTCGCGACGTGACCGAGGTGACGGTGTGCGAGGACCCAGCGATCACGCTGACGATTCTATTCGATGCCGAGCACAGCTACGAGGAACGCATCCTCAAGGAACAATTTCAAGCCTAGGACATCGAACCATGGTCCGACCATCGCCCGCCTGCATCGAGATGATCAAGAAGCTCATCTCGTTCGACACCACCAGCCGCGATTCCAATCTCGCCCTCATCGCGTGGGTGCAAGGCTATCTCAAGGGCCACGGCGTCGAAAGCGAGCTCGTCCACGACGAAACCGGTAAGAAGGCCAATCTCTACGCCACGCTCGGACCTGCGGGAAAGCCCGGCATCTGCCTGTCGGGGCACACCGATGTCGTGCCCATCGACGGGCAGGAATGGCACTCCAACCCCTTCGAGGTGATCGAGAAGGACGGCAAGCTATACGGCCGCGGCGCCTGCGACATGAAAAGCTTCGTCGCCGTGTCGCTGGCCTATGTGCCGGAGTTTCTGAAGCGCGGCATCGAGACGCCCATCCATCTGGCCTTTTCCTACGACGAGGAGGTGGGCTGCCTCGGCGTGCGCCGCCTCATCGACAAGCTGGGCACCCATTCCAGCCGTCCGGCCCTGTGCATTGTCGGCGAGCCGACAGGTATGAAAGTCGTGCGCGCCCACAAGGGCAAACTGAGCTTCCGCTGCCATGTTCGCGGCTTCGAGGCCCATTCCTCCCTCGCCCCGCACGGCGTGAACGCGGTGGAGATGGCCGCCCTCGTCATCGTACGTTTGCGCGCGATGGCCGAGGAGAAGCGCGTAAACGGACCCTATGACCGCGAATTCGACGTGCCCTACACAACCGTCCACACCGGGGTGGTGCGCGGCGGCACGCAGCTGAACATCGTGCCCAAGGATTGCCAATTCGATTTCGAGTTTCGCCACCTGCCGGCGGACGACCCGAACGAAATGTTCGCCGCCGTCAAACACTACGCCGAGGACGAGTTGCAGCCCGCAATGCGCGCGATCGCACAGGATGCGGGCTTCACCTGGAGCCAGCTCAGCATGACACCGGGTCTCGATTCGGCCGAGGATGACGCGGCCGTGGAGCTCGCCAAAAACCTGACCGGGGCAAACGCCACCAGCAAGGTCGCCTTCGGCACAGAGGCGGGATTGTTCCAGAAGGCCGGGATTCCAACCGTCATCTGCGGACCGGGCAGCATCGATCAGGCGCACAAACCGAACGAATTCGTGAGCCTCGACCAGATCGCGCTATGCGAAGCGATGATGCGCCGCCTGGCCGATCGCGCCTGCCGGCCTCAGCACTGACCATGGCTGAGATCGTCGAGCTGAAGGCCCCCGACATCGCGCCCTACCGAAAGGGCAATACCGGCATTCCCTACGCCACCACGTTCCGCGCCCGCGAGGCCGGGCCGCACGTCGCGGTCAACGCCCTGGTTCACGGAAATGAATTGTGCGGCGCCATCGCGCTCGATTTCTTGTTCAAGCTGGGCGTCCGACCCAAGCGCGGCGCCCTCACATTGTCGTTCGCCAATATCGCGGCCTATGAGCGATTTGATCCGGAGAATCCGACCGCTTCGCGCTTCGTGGACGAGGATTTCAACCGCGTGTGGTCGCCCGACGTTCTTGAAGGTCCGCGCAATTCGGTCGAGCTCCGCCGTGCGCGCGAAATGCGCCCGCTGTTCGACGGCATCGATCTCATGCTCGATATCCATTCCATGCAGCGCCTTTCGGCGCCCATTGCCTTGTGCGGGCCGACCGAGAAAGGTCGCGCGCTCGGCTTGGCGATGAAGGTCCCGGCGAATGTCGTGTCCGACCGGGGCCACAAAGCGGGCGTGCGCTTGCGCGATTACGCCGGCTTCGGCGATCCCGCGAGTCCGAAATGCGCCGCGCTGGTCGAATGCGGTCAACATTGGACGGCGCCAACCGCCGACATGGCCATCCAATCGGCGCTGCGCTTCCTCCTGGCGACCGGCGCCATCGACGCCGCGATCGCCGCCCCGCATCTCGAGGCCGCGACCCCGCCCCAGCGCGTCATCGAGGTCACGCACGCGGTGACCATCGCCAATGAACCCTTCGTCTTCATGGCACCCTACCAAGGCCTCGAAATCATCCCCAAGGCCGGCACGCTCATCGCCCATGACGGCCCGGCTGAGATCCGCACGCCCTACGACAATTGCATTCTGATCATGCCGTCGATGCGCTTGTCCAAGGGTCTGACCGCGGTCCGGCTCGGCCGCATCATCGGTTAGGCATCGTGTCGGACGGACGGCGCGGCCTGGGTCCGATCGCGCTCGCGCTCGCGATCGGCGCTGCGGGCGGATACGTAGCGAACCTGATCGACCTGCCCCTTGCCTGGATGATCGGCGCCATGTTGTTTGTCACGGTGGCGGCGCTCGCGCGCTTGCCCGTGGCCTTGCCGCCGCGCCTGCGCGCCGTGATGATCGCCTTGCTCGGCGTGATGCTGGGCAGCGCCTTTACCCCCGATCTGCTCGAGCGTGCGGGCGATTGGTGGATCACCTTGTCGGCGCTGTTGATCTATTCGGCCGTGGTCGGCGGCGCGAGTTTCGTGCTGTTCCGACATTGGGCGGGGTACGACCGGCCGACGGCCTATTTCGCGGCCATGCCGGGCGGCCTGCTTGAGATGACCCTGCTTGCCCAGGAGAACGGCGGCGACGACCGGGTGGTCGCGCTCGTTCACACCGCGCGCGTCATGTTGATCGTGCTGACGATTCCGTTCTGGTTCCGCATGGTCGAAAGTTACGACGCCGCGCGACGCACGGCGGAAGACCTCTCGCTCGTCGATGCCCCACTGGCCGAAATGGCGATCCTCGCCCTGATCGGCTATGCCGGCGCCCTCGGCGCGCGCATCGTGCGCCTGCCCGCGACCTATCTGATCGGGCCCATGGTCGCGAGCGCGATCGCGCATCTATTGGGTTGGACGACCTTCCGTCCGCCCGCCGAATTCGTGACCCTGGCGCAGGTCGTGGTCGGCGCCGCGATCGGCTGCCGCTTCGCGGGGCTTGCCGTCGCTCAAGTGTTACGCACGCTCGGTCATGCGGCCGGCGCGACCGCGATCATGCTCGCGGGCACGATCGTGGCAAGCGCATTGCTGCACCAAGCGGTGGACGCGCCGGTGCCCGCGCTCGTGCTGGCCTTCGCGCCGGGAGGGCTTGCGGAAATGAGCCTGGTCGCGCTCGCGCTTGCGACCGATGCCGCCTTCGTGTCCACCCACCATGTCGTGCGCATCGCCTATGTCGTGGTCATTGCGCCGTTTGTCTATCGCATGATGCGGAAGCTCCAGCGATGAGGCGTTGCGCGGCCGCTCTCGCGATCCTCGTATTGCTCGCCGCAAGCCCGGCGGCGGCGAATTTCGAATTGGGTCAAAAATCGTACGAAACCGGCGATTTCGGGCAAGCGCGCCGATTGTGGGAAGCGGCGGCCAATGGCGGCGACATACGCGCCAAATTCGGCATGGGACTGTTATATTTGCGCGGCCTCGGCGTCGTGCGCGACCCCGGGCGCGCCGCCGAGTTGTTTCGCGCCGCCGCCGATCGCGGCCATGCCAAGGCCGCCACCATGCTTGGCCTCATGTTCGCCGAGGGCCAAGGCGTCGCGCGCGACGAGGCTGCGGCCCTGCGCCTCCTGGAGCGTCCGGCGACGCAGGGCGATGCCGACGCGCAATACGGCTTGGGCGCGCTTTATGACGATGGACGCGGCGTCGCCGCCGATCCCGCGCGCGCGGCGCGGCTGTACCGGGCGGCCGCCGATCAAGGCCACGCCTCGGCGCAATACGCGCTCGGCACGCTTCTAGCCCAAGGCCGGGGCGTCGCGCGCGACGACGCGCAAGCGGCCACGTTCTTTACCCGTGCGGCGGCCGCTGGCGTGGTCGAGGCGCAGATCGTCCTGGCGCGGTTCTATCTCGCCGGGCGGGGTGTCGCGGCGGATCCCGCGCGCGCCGCGGCGCTTCTGGGCGAGGCGGCAGCGCGCGGCGATGCCGAAGCGGCCGAGGATTTGGCGGGGCTTTTGCTGTCGGGCCAGGGCGTTGAGCGCAACAACGCGAAAGCTGTCGCATTGCTAAAGGCGGCAGCCGATAGCGGGCGGGCCATAGCGGCGATGCGCCTCTCGGACATCCTGTCCAAGGGCGAGATCGTGCCGCGCGACGAGGACGCGGCGGCAAAATTTCTGACCAAGGCGGCCGCCCTGGGCCTGCCCGAGGCACAAGCGCGCATCGATGCGCGAAGAGGCGGCCAGGGCACGGCGGCCGCGCGCGATTATTCCCGCGCGCTCGAGGCCCTAATCCCCGCCGCCGAACGCGGCGATGCCGATGCCCAGCTCCAGCTCGGAATTCTTTTTTCCGAAGGGCGCGGCGTCGCTCCCGATCCCGCGGTTGCGCGCCAATGGTTCGAACGCGCGGCGGCACAAGGCCTGCCATCGGCGCAATTCGGTCTCGCGACGCTTTATCTCGAGGGCCGGGGCGTCGCGCGGGATCCCGCGCGCGCGGCCGAGCTTTTTGGCAAGGCCGGCGAAGCGGGGCATGTAGCAGCCATGTTCAATCTCGCCCAGCAATACCGGCGCGGCGACGGCGTGACCGCGAACGGCCTGGAGGCCGCGCGCTGGTACGAACGCGCCGCCGAAAAGGGCAATGCCCCCGCCCAATACGCGCTCGGCCTCATGCGCTATCGCGGCCGCGGCATCGACAAGGATTTTGCCCTCGCCGCGTACTGGTTCCGCCGCGCGGCCGAGCAGGGTGACGCGCAGGCTCAATACAATCTCGCGGTCATGCTCTCGCGCGGCGATGGCGGAAGAACCAACCAGGCCGAGGCCTATGTCCTGGCGGACCGCGCGGCACGGCGCGGCTTCGAGCCGGCGGTGGCCGCGCGCGAGGCCATCGTGCAGCGCTTCAAGGAAGACGAACGCGGCGTGTTCGTCGAAATCGCCGAGCAATACGAAAAGGCCGCCGCCGGCGACATGGCGGCTCAGACCGCGCTCGCCCGCGCCTACGAGATGGGCGATCCCTACGAGAAAAACCTTTCCTTGGCCGCGGATTGGTATCGCCGCGCCGCCGAACGGGGCCATGCGGAAGCGCAGTTTCACCTTGGGAATCTGTATTTCGATGGCGACGGCGTGACGCGCGACACTTTGGAATCCGCGATGTGGCTGACGCTCGCCGCGCGCGCCAAATATCCCGGCGCCGAGGCGCTCTTGCGCCGCGCGATGCGGGCGGTTGACGAATCCAAGCGCCCCGAAATCGAATCCCGCGTCAACGCCTGGAAGCCGAAAACCTAGCGCCCAACCGGCTGACCACGGCTTTCACCCCCGAGCGCCGCTGGCCTATTGGCGCGTTCCCGCCCACCCCGGTCATGGTCTAAGCTCGGGCAAAACGAGGCGAGAATTGACCGGCGATCCCTACGATACCGATCTCGAGCGCGGCCCGGCGAACCATGTGCCCTTGACGCCGCTGACCCAGCTTCAGCGCGTGGCGTCCACCTGGCCCGACAAGCTGGCTGTCGTCCACGGCGCGCGCCGTTACAGCTATGGCGAGTTTTATGCGCGCTGCCGGCGGCTTGCGTCCGCGCTTGCGGCGCGCGGCGTCGGCAAGGGCGATACGGTTTCGGTCATGGCCCCGAACGTGCCGGCGCTGCTTGAGGCGCATTTCGGCGTGCCGATGACTGGGGCCGTGCTGAACGCGATGAATACGCGGCTTGATGCGCGCACCATCGCCTTCACGCTCGCCCACGCCGGCAGCAAGATCCTGATCACCGATCGCTGCTTCAGCGCCGTCGTGAAGCCGGCCCTGGCGGAAACCGCCACCAGCCCCCTCGTCATCGATATCGACGACCCGCTCGATTCCTCGGGCGAACTTCTGGGCGCGTGCGATTACGAATCCTTCATCGCTGCCGGCGATCCCGAATTCGCCTGGCGCATGCCCGACGACGAATGGGACGCCATCGCGCTCAATTACACCTCGGGCACCACGGGAAATCCCAAGGGCGTCGTTTTCCATCACCGGGGCGCGGCCTTGAATGCCATCGGGCAGATCCTCGCCTTTCAGCTTCGCGCCGATACGTCCTATCTGTGGACGCTGCCGATGTTTCACTGCAATGGCTGGTGCTACACCTGGGCGGTCACGGCCGCGGGCGGAACGCATGTCTGTCTGCGGCGTGTCGAGCCGAAGGCGATTTTCGCTTCGATCCTGGCCAATGGCGTGACCCATTTATGCGGCGCGCCCATCGTTCTCAACATGCTGGTGCACGCCCCCGACGCCGACCGCGTAGCGCTGGCGCAAACCGTGCAAGTGGCGACCGGCGGCGCCGCTCCGCCCTCGGCCGTGATCGAGGGCATGGAGCGCATGGGCTTCCGCGTCCATCACCTTTACGGCCTCACCGAGACCTACGGCCCTGCAACGCTGTGCGCCTGGCAGGACGAGTGGGACACGCTCGACAAGGCCGGACAGGCCGCCATGGTCGCGCGCCAAGGGGTCGCCTATCCCACGCTCGATGCTTTGATGGTGGCCGATCCCGACAGCCTCGCGCCCGTACCCGCGAACGGCGCGACGATCGGCGAGTTGATGGTGCGCAGCAATACCGTGATGAAGGGCTATCTCAAGAACCCGGCGGCCACGGCTGCGGCGTTCGCGGGCGGCTGGTTCCATACCGGCGATCTCGCGGTGCGCCATCCCGACGGCTATGTCGAGATCAAGGATCGCTCGAAGGACATCATCATCTCGGGCGGCGAGAACATCTCGAGCCTCGAGGTAGAGGAGGTGCTGTACCGCCACCCCGAGATCATGGAGGCCGCGGTCGTCGCCCGGCCCGACCCCAAATGGGGCGAATCGCCTTGCGCCTTCGTGACCCTCAAGCCGGGCGCCCTGAAGACCGACCCAGACGGCATCATTGCCTATTGCCGCGCCCATATGGCTCATTACAAAGTACCTAGGACGGTGATATTCGGCCCATTGCCCAAGACGTCCACGGGCAAAATTCAGAAATTCGTGCTGCGCGAACGGGCGGCGAAGCTCTAATCTTCGCCTCCTTGGAGGGTACCATGCGTCTTCGGGACAAAATCGCCATCGTGACCGGCGCAGGTTCGGGTTTCGGCGAGGCCATCGCTCGGCGTTATGCCGAGGAAGGGGCCAAGGTGATCGTCAACGACGTCGATCCCGCCAGCGCCAAGCGTGTCGCGGGTTCGATCGTGCAAGAGGGCGGCAAGGCCGCCGCCCAGCAGGGCGATGTGACACAGAGCGCCCAGGTCAAGGCAATGGTGCAGTGCGCCCTCGACCAATTCGGCGGCCTCGACATCGTCGTGAACAACGCGGGCTATACCCACGTCAACCAGCCGATGCTGAACGTCGACGAGGAAACTTTCGACCGCATCTATGCGGTCAACGTAAAGGGCATCTATCTCGCCGCCGTTCATGCCGTGCCCGTTTTCCGCAAACAGGGCCGGGGCGGCTGCATCATCACCACCGCATCCACCGCCGGCCTGCGGCCGCGCCCGGGTCTGACCTGGTACAATGGCAGCAAGGGCGCCGCGATCACGCTGACCAAATCCATGGCCGCCGAACTGGGGCCGGAAAAAATCCGCGTGAACTGCATCTGCCCGGTTGCAGGCGACACGGCGATGCTGCACAAATTTCTTGGCGGCGATACGCCCGAACACCGGGCACGCTTCATCGCCACCGTGCCCATGGGACGGTTGTCCAAGCCTATCGACATCGCCAACGCCGCGCTTTATCTCGCATCCGACGAAGCCGAGTTCATTACTGGCGTCGCGCTCGAAGTGGACGGCGGCCGCTGCATTTAGGGCATTGCCCGAGGAGATCACCATGGCCGAAGACACAAAGACGCCGACGCCCGCCGTCGATGGACCGCAGGAACGCCAGCCCGGCCTGCCGCTGTTCTATCGCGACCCGCAGCCGGTGGCGCGCGATCGCCACAAGGGCAAGGGAATCAAGTCCACGGTCAATCTCGCCTTCGCGGCGGGTTCCAATTCCGTGCCCGTCACGATGGAGGAGTTTCCCGCCATCGCGCGCGATTATCCGATCGTCTTCAGCATGGAGCGCCCGGCCGTGCCAGTCGCCGTGCTCGGCTTCCGGCGCGGCGAAAACATTTATGTCGATGGCCAAGGCGGCTGGGCCGAACATCACTACATCCCCGGATATGTGCGCCGCTACCCGTTCATCTTCATGGAGATGAAGGAGCAGAACAAATTCACCCTGTGCATCGACGAGGCCTCGGGCTTGATCACGGAAGGCGGCGACCGACCGATGTTCGAGGGCGATGAACCATCCGAGTTGACCAAGAAGGCGCTTGAGTTCTGCGCCGCCTATCACCGCCAGTACATGATGACGCGCGCCTTCACCGAGGAGCTAGAGGCCAAGGGCCTGCTCTCGGCCAAGACCGCGAACGTCACTCTGCCCGGCCAGCGTCAGATGGCGCTTCAAGGCATCCGCCAAATCGACGAGGAAAAGTTCCGCGCGATCGACGACGCCACCGTCGCCGCTTGGCACAAGAACGGCTATCTGTTCGCCATCCACGCCCATTTCATCTCGCAGGGCAATTGGCAGCCGCTCGCCCAGCGAATGGGAAGGCGCGTGCGCACGGAAAAGCCCGCAGGCAACGCCTGACCGCCTCGACGGCCACGAAATGAACAATGAGCCCCACTTGGCCGGACACCCGTTCGAGGATTTCACGCCCGGCAGGATTTGGCGCGCCGGACCGTCCGAGCCCTTCACCGAGGCCTCGATCATCGCGTTCGCCAAGGATTGGGACCGCCAGCGTTTCCATCTCGACGCCGAAGCGGCGAAGAAGTCCATCTATGGCGGCTTGATCGCCAGCGGCATGCACACCTTCTCGGTGATCTTTCGCCTGTTCGACGAGGCACGCGTCTTCGGTGATTATTTCGAGGGCGGCGTCGGCGCCAACGACATGCGCTGGTCACGACCGGTGCGCCCAGGCGACTCCTTGACCGCCATCATGGAAATCGTCGAGGCGCGCCCATCGCGCTCGGTGGCGAATTGCGGCGTCGTCAAAAGTCGCGTGCGCGCGGAAAACCAGCGCGGCGAGGAGGTGATGTCGATGCTGTCGGTGGACCTTTTGCGTCGGCGGGACGGTTAGAGCGCCGTTCGATTTCACCCACGATCCACGCGAGGGCCGCGAATGCGCCGGGCGCGCTTGCGTCCTGGACGCCGACGGCCCAGCGCAGATTCGTGCGCATAAAGACGACGGCCTAGCGCAGCTTCGTGCGCTCGAAGACGACGGCCTTATCGGACACAAGCTCGTCGATGGCCTTATCGTCGTAACCTGCTTCCTTGAGGATTTCCCGCCCCTGCCCCGCAAATTGCGGCGGCGCCGAGTACACGGCGCCCGGCGTGCGTCCCATCTTCACCGGAATGCCAGTGAAACGGAACCCGTCCTTCTCGACCACCATCTCGCGATGCACGGTATGGGGATGGGCGACCACCTCGGGCATGCGCTGCACCGCACCCGCGGGCACGCCGGCTTCTAGCAGGCGCTTGCACAGATCCTCGGCATCGACCTCCAGCATGGCCGGGCGCAGAATGTCGTCGAGTTCCAGGCGGTTCTTCAGCCGCTCGCCATTGGTGCGAAAGCGCGCGTCCTCGGCGAGTTCCTTCTTGCCGATGGCGGCGCACAGAATGCGGAACTGCCGGTCATTGCCCGCGCCGATGAAGACGTTGCGTGTCTTGGTCTTGTATTGGTCGTAGGGCGTGAGATTGGGATGGGAGTCGCCTGTCGGCGCGGGCGTCTTACCCGACATGAAATAGTTCTGTGCGTGGGGGTGCAGCAGGGCCACGCCCGTGTCGTAGAGCGAGACTTCGAGAAACTGGCCCTTGCCCGAGCGCGCACGTTCCTGCAGCGCCATGAGCACGCCTATGGCGCCGTTCATCCCCGCGCACAGATCGACGATCGGGATGCCCACGCGCACCGGCCCCGATTGCGGCGTACCGTTGATGCTCATGAGGCCCGACAACGCCTGGGCCACCGCGTCGTAGCCGGGAAAGCCGCCAAACGGTCCATCGGCGCCGAAGCCCGTGACGCGGCAATGGATGAGTTTGGGATAACGCTTGGACAGGGACTCGTAGCCGATGCCCCAGCGCTCCATGGTGCCGGTCTTGAAATTCTCGACCAGCACATCGGCGCCTTCGAGCAAGCGGTGAAGCACCTCGCGCCCTTTCGGCGAGGCGAGATCGAGGGCGATCGAGCGCTTGTTGCGGTTGAGCCCGGCAAAATACGAGCTCAAGCCCTCCTGGAACGGCGGGCCCCATTCGCGGGTGTCGTCGCCCTGGGGCGGCTCGACCTTGATCACCTCGGCGCCGTGATCGGCGAGGATCTGGGCGCAGTACGGCCCGCCGAGCACACGCGAGATATCGACGACGCGCAGGCCCGAAAGGGCCCCTTGGTGTGCGGTCATGTCTTGGGCTCCGTCGCTAGGGTGCCGACAACGCGGTGGCGGCGAATTGGGGATAGGTCTCGGCGATCTCATCGCGCACGCGCCCGCGCAACAATGCGAGCCACTCCACGGGCGGCCCCGGCGTTGGACCGATAACGGGCGCGCGGTCGTACTCGAACCCGGTGTTCGCCGCCACGTCCTCGACCGAGGAGAAGGGATGGACGCTTTCGAGGCGAAAACGCCGAAGCGCGCGATCGAACAAGAATAGAGCCTTGCCGGTGAGAAGCGCGTAGGGCCCACCGGGGCGGTGGATGTTCGGCGCCGAGGTTCCGGGCGCGCTGATGAAATCGACCTTGGGCACGAGAGTGCGCACGCTGTGTTCCTCGCGGAACAAGATAACGCGCGGCACGAGAAAATAGAGATAGGCCGAGCCGAACGAACCCGGCCAACGCACGTCAAGCTTGGGATAGGGGCCGATACCGACAAGATTGATATTGCCCTGGCCGTCGATTTGCCCGCCGCCAAGGAAAAAGGCGTCGATGCGCCCTTGCGCGGCGCAGTCGAACAATTCACGCCCGCCATCGGTGAAGAAATTGTTCGTCCGGCTGCCGAGCACGGAGACGCGCATCCGCCCGCCCGACAATGCGCGCGCGAGCAAGGCGGCCGCCCCCTGGATGGGCGAGGACGCGCCGACCGCGACATGGCGCAAACCGTCAAGCATGCGCGCAACCGCGCCGATCAGAAGCTCGGTGTGCGAAAACTCCGGCACCTCACGCCGCCCGGCGTTCGACGAGAACGTGCTCGGCCAGATAGCGCCGGAAACCATCTTCCGTACGCGCCGCGCGCGCATACAGCGCCAGATGTTCTCCATCCGCCTCGTACCGACCTTCGAGACCGATGGGCCAGGCGCCGCGCTGCGCCTCGGCGACGGCGCCGATATAGAGCGACGGGATGGTGCCCGACACCATGCGCTCGTCGGCGAGCAAATCGCCGTCGTAGATTTCCTCGACCGTGACAAGCGTGCGGCGCGCCGCATGGGCCATGACCATGAGCTCGCGCCGCCTGCCGATCCAGACATTGCCCGCCCGATCCGCCAGCGGCGCGTGAAACAGGGCGATATCGGGCTGGAGCGCCGGCAACAGCACCACGGGATCGTTGTCGCCGAAAGGATTCTCCGCGATCCGCCAATCGGGGCGGAAGGCCAGGATGTCCGAGCCGATGAGGCCGCGCAGCGGCATGAAGGGCAGGCCCTTTTCGGCCGCCTGGAGCGCTGCGTGTATGGCGGGGCAGGTCGAATCCTTGAGTACGAAGGCGCCGGATTTGACCAAGGCGGTGAAACGCGGCGCGGGGCCAAGCTCGCCCATCGTCACCGCCGCAGCCTCGAGCGTCGAGACGGCACCGATGCCGATCAGCAATTCGGCCTGGATACCGCTCGTCGGCACGGCCAGAAGATGGAGGTTCTTCACGCCCCGGCGGATGAGCGCCCGCGTCGCCGCCATGGCCACGCCGGAATAATCGGGCGGCACGGCAAGCATGGCGCCGTCCGGCACCTCGGCGGCCAGGTTTTCGAGCGAAAGAAAGGGCCCGTCCATGACGCTTGTCTTAGCCGATTTCGCGCGCGCCCGTAAGCCTGATACCGCGCGCCGCCAGCCGCATCGCGGGCGGCGGCGCGCAATCCCCGACTTAGACGAAATTTCCTATTCGAATTGCTTGAACTGGTCGTCGCGCCACTTCATGGCGGCGGCCAGGGACACGGTGTTGCGCAAGCGGTTGAACTCCTTGAGCTCGGGCGTCTCGGTCGCATCGAGGATGGCGCCGGCCTCGGCGCCGTATTGCAGCGCCGACGCCATGCCCTGCGCCACCTGGGTTTGGTTCAACGCGCGCTTGTTCCATTGCAGGCAGGCGAGCGCCACGCGGCTCATGCGCTTGGCGATCTTCATGGTCTCGGCGTGGATCTCGGCCTTCTTGAACACCCGGCTGACGAGGCCCAAGCGCAAGGCCTCGTCGGCGCCGAAGACATCGCCCGTATAGATCAGCTCTCTCGCGCGCGCGCCGATGACCCAGGGCATGGACAGGCAGGCGATGGCGGCGGAGAAGCGCGTTTCGACCACGCCGAAGCGCGCGTCGTCCGAGCAATAGCGCACATCGCACATCTGGGCGAGTTCGAGTGCGCCCGCAAGACAAAAGCCGTCGATTGCGGCGATCACGGGCTTCGAGCAGCGCCAAACCGAATAGTTGTAGTCGAGATCGTGATTCATCCGCCAATGCCAGCCCTCGATCCCCCGGTCGCGGTAGGATTTGGCCTTGGGATCTGCGAGATCAAAGCCGGCCGAGAACGCCTTTCCGCCCGCGCCCGTGAGGATGACCACGCGCACCTCGGGATCGGCATCGGCGGCGGCGACGGCCGCCTTCACCTCGGCGCACAGATCGAGGCTCATGGCGTTCATCTTGGTCGGGCGATTCATCGTGATGGTCGCTACCCGGTCCTCGACCACGTACAGGATATGTTCGTAAGCCATGTCGTCCTCCCTCGATTTGCTATTGGGTACTATGATTGATCCATGCGATTGAAGAAATTCAACCCCGCGCCTCGAACACAACGTCAACGCCGACCACGCCTTGGCCCTGAGCCAGGACGATCAGCGGGTTTATCTCGATGGCGGCAAACAGATCAGCCGTCGCCGCCGCGAATTGAGAAAACGCGGCGACGGCCTTCGCCGCCGCATCCACATCATAGGGCCCGCGCCCGCGCGTCCCCGCCAGAATTTTCCCCACGGGGCCGGCCTGGAGAATCTCGGATGCCTCCTCGATGCCGATGGGCGCCATGCGAAGCGTCGCCGCGCGAAAGACCTCGACATAGGTGCCGCCCAAGCCGACGACGATGACGGAGCCGAAACCTGGCTCGGTGCGCGCGCCGAGAATGAGCTCGACCCCCGGCCCCGCCATGGGCTGCATGAACACGGTCGTGCCCGCGACCTTGCCCGAGAGTTCGGCGAAGGCCGCCTTTACCGAGGCCGCGCCGTCGAGCCCGAGGCGCACCAGACCCAGCTCGGTCTTGTGCAGGATGTGCGGCGCCGTCGCCTTCATCGCCACCTTGGCGCCAAAGCGCCGTTGCGCGGCCACGGCTTCCCCGGCGCTGGCGACCGCCACGCAAGCGATCATGGGCACATCCGCCGCGCGCAACATTTCAAAGCGCTCGGGCTCCCCCAGACTCGCGGCACCCTCGGCCGCGCGGCGAAGAATGGCCGCCAATTTGCGCGGCGACGGCGACGGCGCGCGCGGACGCGCACGCGCCGCCCAAGCACCGATGGCAGCGAAGGCGTGACCCATGCCGGAGAGGAACGGAATGCCAAGCCGGTCGAGGGTCAGGCGCATGTCCTCGCTCCGCCCGCCCGCAGCCATGTTGTTGAAGAAAACGAACTTGGCGTCGGTCTTGTCCTTGAGCCGGCCGCACATCGCGGCCACTGCCTTGGCATAGGGGCCGTCGGCCGCGCCCGTGGCCGGCGCATCGAACGCGATCGCGATGGTGCCGTAAGTGGGGTCGGAAGCGAGCGTTGCAAGGATCGCCTCGACGCGCGCCTCGTCCCAGCCGAGGCCGAAGGCATCTAGGGGATTTCGGGGGCGTTGGAAATCGGGGATGTGCGGCTGCAAGGCAGCGGCGAGCGCGGGCGGCAAGGGCGCAAGGCTCACCCCGTGATGGCCCGCCAAATCGGCGAGCAACGCCGCCTCGCCGCCCGAGAGCGTGATCGGAATGACATGCGGGTTCTTGGGCGGCTCGGGATAGGACGACAGCAAGACCGCCAATTCCTGCATGGCGTCGAGTTCGTGCGCGACCATGATGCCGTGGGCGTCGAAGAAGGCGTCGTAGAGCGCCGCGTCGCCGGCGATCGCGCCGGTGTGCGCGGCGACGGCGCGCGCGCCGTCCGCGCTGCGCCCGACCTTGAGCACGACCACGGGCTTGCCCAGTTCGCGGGCGCGTTCCGCCGCGCGCGCGAAGCGTTCGGGCGCGCGCAAGGCTTCAAGGAACAGGAGAACGACCGAAACGCGCGGATCCTCGATGAAATAGGCGAGGTAATCGGCGGCGGTCAGGCCGGTTTCGTTGCCTGCGGTCACGAGATAGGCGAGGCCCAGCTTGCGTTCGTCCTGCGAGAGCAAGATGCCGATCGAGCCGCTTTGCGTGACGACGGCGATCCCGCCCTTTTCGGGCCGGACAGTGGACGCGGGCGGCCAGGCGACCACGTCGTCGAGCGCGTTGATGAATCCCATATTGTTCGGGCCGCACAGCGCGATGTCCGCCTCCGACGCGATGGCCTTGAGACGCGCTTCGCGCGCGAGTCCCTCCGCCCCCGCCTCGGCGTAACCGGCGGCGCCGATCTCGACGGCGGGGATGCCGAGGCGGGCGCATTCGAGGAGCAGCTCCTCCGTGCGCGCGGCACCCACGGCGATGAATGCCAGGTCCGGCACCTCGGGCAAGGCCGAAAGCGAGGGGTAGCATGTGTCGCCCTCGAAGCTTTCCGCGCGGGGATGGACGGGGTAGAGGCGGCCCGGATAGCCGAGGCGTTTCATATTGCGATAGGTGCGCGAGGCGACAAGCGGGCGGTCGGCCGAGACGCCGATGAAGGCCACCGAGGCGGGTTTGAACAATTTGTCGAGATTGGGCATGCGCGATCCTCGGGCGTGTCGTATCGACCAGGAGCTTAGCCAGCGCGACCGCTCCGCGCCACGGCGGCACGCCGGCGCATATCGCACCCCAATATCCCATGGTAGGCTTTCAGGGCAACGCGCGATGGCCGGATCAGAAGCCCCATATCAAGAACGCTCCGTTTCGAAGGGAGAGCCGCATGGCGAAGTGGACCCGTGTATTTCCCGCCTTCACGACCCAGTTCAAAGACGACGAGCGACTCGACATCGCCGCGATGGAGCGCCACATCGACGCCCTCATCAAGGCCGGCATCGGCGGCCTCACGGTGTGCGGCAGCGTCGGTGAGAACTACGCGCTCGACGCCGACGAAAAACTCGAAATCGTCAAGCTCGCGGTGCGCGCGACCGCGGGCCGCGTGCCCATGGTCGCGGGCGTCGCCGAGACCACGACGCGGTTTTGCTTGAAGTACATGGCGGCGTGCGAGCGCGAGGGCGTGGACGGCTTCATGGTCCTTCCCACCCTCGTGTACAAGCTCTCGCCGAACGAGGTCATGCGCCACTTCCAAACGGTCGCGCGCGCGACCAAAAAGAACATCATGATTTACAACAACCCGCCGGCGTATGGCGGCGATGTCACACCCGCCATGTTCCGCGATCTCGCCGACGAGGCGAACATCGTCGCGCTCAAGGAAAGCTCGACCGATATCCGCCGCATCCAGCAGATCAAGACGCTGTGCGGCGACCGTTTCACCATCTTCGCCGGCATGGACGATATCGCGGTCGAAAGCGTGCTCGGCGGCGCGCGCGGCTTCGTCGCGGGCGTGGTCAACGCCTTCCCCGCGGAAACCATCGCGTTGTTCGATTTGGCGTGCGCCGGGCGCTACGGCGAGGCCATGGCGATCAATGCCTGGCTCGCGCCCATCGTGCGCTATGACAACGATCCACGCTTTGTGCACTACATGAAGCTGTTCACCGCCCTCGCGGGGTATGGTTCGGAAAAATTGCGCCTGCCGCGCTTGCAACTCGACGGCAAGGACCGGGCGGACGCCGTGGCCGCATTCGAGCACGCCCTCGCCACGCGCCCCAATTTGCCGCGGCTCGAAACCAAGGCCGCGAAATAGGCGGCGCCGAGCGCGGGCGGCGCCCGAAAACCCGAGGGAGAGAGCGATGGCCGAGTACGTGGACGGCTTCGTCGTGCCGGTGCCGAAGAAAAACGTCGCGCGCTACAAGCGCCAAGCAGCACTCGCGGCAAAGGTGTGGATGGACCACGGCGCGCTTGCCTACCGTGAGTGCATCGCCGACGACGTGAGCTGGGGCAAGCGCACATCCTTCCCGCGCAGCGTCAAGCTCAAGAAGGACGAGGTCGTCTGGCTGTCCTGGGCGATCTATCGCTCGCGCAAGGATCGCGACAGGGTGCTGGCCAAGGTGATGGCGGACCCGCGCTTGGCCAAGTTCATGAAGCCGGGTGCAATGCCCTTCGACGCCAAGCGTATGTACTGGGGCGGCTTCACCACCGCGATCAAGCACGCGCGCTAGCATGGACATTCTTGGATCGCTCTGGTCGCGGGTCGAGCACCTGCGCGATCTGTGGCGCCGGATGCTCGGCGTCGAGACGGACGGGTGGCGCGAGGTGCCGACGAGCGCGAAGATCGGCCCCATCGAGGTCGATTCGGGACATTGGGGCCTCGATATCGCCGGCGTGATCTTGATCGCGCTGGTGCTCTACGCGGGGAAAAATCTCATCGACGGAGCGCTCGCCGCCCGGCGCGCGAAAGACAAACCCAAACCCTAGGCGCGCGCCGCCGAATGGCGCGCCTAGCGACGCCTTCGGGGCGGGTGGCGATTGGCGTCCTTGTATCCCAGCGCATCCTCGGCGATGAGCACGCGCTGCACCGCCGGCGCGCCCTCGCCGACGTTCAGCACGTTGACATAGGCGGCGAATTTCTTGATCGGGAATTCGTCGGTCAGCGCGTAGGCGCCGTGGACTTCCGCCGCCGCCGCCGCCGCGCCCTTCGCCGCCTTGGAGGCGAAGAATTTCGCCTGCGCCGCCTCGCGTGTCGCGGGCCTGCCCGCGTCCATCGTCCAGGCGAGGCGGTACAGCATGAGACGCGCGGCCTCGACCTCGACCACCGTGTCGGCGATGAGCTGCTGCACCATCTGGAAACGGCCGATTTCCTGGCCGCGCACGATGCGTTCGCGCGCATAGCGCTTGGCCATGTCGAGACAGGCCTGCGCCATGCCGAGAAGACGCGCGGTCACGGTGAGCCGGCCATAATCGAGCGCGCTCATGGCGACCTTGAAGCCCTCGCCCTCCTCGCCCAGGCGGTTTTCGGCGGGCACGGCGAAATCGTCGAGGAACACGGCGCAGGAATTAAAGCACGGCGAAAGCCCCCCCATGACGATGGGCTTGGCGGTGAATCTAGGTACGCGCTTGGGTTCGACAATGAAAGCCGTGATGCCGCGATGGCCGGCGGCGGGGTCGGTCTTGGCGAACAAGACGCCCGCATCGCATTGGTCGGCGAACGTGATCCATTGTTTCGAACCGCTGAGCCGATAGACCTCGCCCGCGCGCTTGGCCGTGGTCTTCATGGCACCCGCGGCGTCCGAGCCCCCGCCAGGCTCCGACAGCGCGAACATGCCGATTTTCCGGCCCGCGATGAGATCGGGCACGAAGCGGCGCACCTGCGCGGGCGTGCCCCAATTGAAGATCGTGAACGGGCAGGTCATCGCCTGCATGTTCATCGCATAGCCCCATTCGGGGGCGAGGCGCGAGATTTCCTCGGCGATGAGCGCGACCGCGAGGAAACCCATGTCCGTGCCGCCTACCTCCTCGGGAAAAGCGGCGCCGAACACGCCCGCCTCGCCCAAGCGAGCGATGAGGGCGCGCGGGAATTCCCGCCGCTCCTCATAGCCGGGCATGGCGGGCAGGATTTCGCCTTCGAACAGGCGCGTCACGCTGTCGCGCGCGGCCAGGATATGCTCGGGGATCGTCAGGTCCATCGCGCCACCTTGCCACGCGCCGCCCCTATCCGCCAACGCGCCGAGGCCAGGCGGCCAGGCGGGCGCGTGCCGCGCCTCACTCGCCGGTCTTATCGGCGAGGCCGCGATTCATGCGCGCGTTCACCGCCTCCAGCGCCTCGCGCCAGGGGTCGAACGCGTCTGCCCCCATGCTCCAACGCGCAAGCCCACCGCGCCAACGCGCCACCCCAATGCACCAACGCGCAAGCCCACCACGCCAACGCGCCAAGACCACGCGCCAACGCGCAAGCCCGCCGCGCTTCACCAGCCGGCCTTATCGTCGAGCCCGCGATTCATGCGCGCGTTCACGGCCGCGAGCGCCTCGCGCCAGGGGCCGAACGCGCCCGAAGCGCGCAATTGGGCGATCGCCTGTTCGTTGATCCCGCCGGGCGTCTGGGCCTGGCGGGCAAGATCGTCGAACTTCCCGTCCTGGGCCATGGCGGAAAGACATTGGAACAGCGCGCGCACATAGCCTTGGGCCGCCTCGCGCGCGACGCCGCCTTCCTCCGCCCAGGACGCGAGCGATTCCATCAGAGCGTAATAGGGCGCGATCAATCCGGTGAACGACCACAACCGATGGAAGGCGCGTTCGTCGGCGGCGAGCACCGGCGTGCCGATGCGCGCAAAGATCGCCCGCACGCGCGCACTCTCGGGAAAATACGCGATGGGGCCGAGGCGGCGCGCGTTCGAGGGCAAGGGTACCGCGCGCACCAGATGACGGGCGGGGGAAACGAGCGCGCGCATCTCCCCCTCGGGCCGCAGCGCCACCAGCGAGACCACGATGTGCTCGCTCTGAAAGCGCAGCGCCCGCACGATCTCCGGCGCGACATCCGGGCGCACGGCGAGAAAGACGATTTCGCTGGACTCGACCACCACCTGATTGTCCGCCGCCACCGTCACGCGGGGAAAGCGCGCCGCCAGCATCGACGCCACGCCGGCATTGCGCGGGGACAGCACGATGTCCTCGGGCGAGTCCGCCGCCCGCAGGCCTTCGACCATGGCGGCGGCGATGTGTCCCGCGCCGATGAAGCCGAGCGTCGCCACGGCGTCTAGCGCTGGGCGTAAATGGGCGTGCGCCACTCGGCGAAGGCGTTGTCGCGACCGCGCGCAACGTCCTCGTAGGCGCGCCACAGCGCGTTCGTCGCGGCCCCGATCTGGCCGTCGGCGATGGGCAAGCGATCGACATCGACGATGGGCGTGATTTCGTAGGCCGTGCCGCACAGGAACAATTCGTCGGCGACGTACAGCTCGGTGCGGTCGATATCGCGCTCGACCACGGCCTTGCCGAACTTATTCTCGAACAGCGCGATGAGCGAGGCGCGCGTCACGCTTTCGAGGATGCCGCCCGTAACCGAGGGCGTAATGGGCACGCCGTCGCGCACCATGAACAGGCAGGCGCCGCCGGATTCGGCGACCTTGCCCTGCTGAGTCAAGAATATCGGCTCGGAATAGCCGTCGGCGCGGGCCTGAAGCGTGCCGAAGCGGCCGTTATTGTAGTTCGCCGCCGATTTCACGCGCGGCGGCATGGTCGTGTCGTCGATGCGCCGCCAGGAACTGACCTGAGCCTTGATGGCCTTCTCGGCGATGGGCTTGGCGGCGCGTTCCTCGCTCACGCAGGCGAATTGGATGGGGCCGGCGGTGTCCATGGCGCCCTCGCCCATGACGAGGGCGTTGAAGCGGATATGGCAATCGGTCTTGTGGCCGTTGGCGCGCATGTGGACGAGCAATTGCTCGCACAATTCGTCCACCCCTATAGTGGTGCGAAAGCGCATGATCTTCATCGACTGAACCAGGCGTACCATGTGTTCGCGCAGGCGGAAGACATAGAGCTCGCCGCGCTCGGCGTTCCAATAGGCACGCAAGCCCTCGAACACCGAGGCGCCGTACTTGACCGCCGCCGAATGGACGTGGACGACCGCCTGCTCGTACGCGCGCGGCACACCGTCGACCGTGATGAACTTCGCCTTGGCCATGTTCGGCCCCTCCTCAAAAATCCTTCGCGAGACGCAGCGAGTCGAAGATCGCCGCGTGGATATTGCGCGAGGCGACGCAGTCGCCGACGCGGAACAAACGATACGCGCCCTGCGTGTTGCGCACGACGTTCTGTTTCTCGGCGCGCGCGAGCGCGCGGAGATCAACCTCGCCGTTATTGGTCGAGCCGGATTTCAGCGACAAATACAATTCGTCCTCGGCCAGCGTGCCGTGCTCGGCCACCACCTGATCGACCAGACGCTCTTCCTCCTCGCCGGAATATTCGTTGCGCAAGATCGCGAGGATGCGCCCATCCTCGCGCGCCAGACGCACCAGGCGCAGATCGGGCGAGAGCACCACGCCCATCTTGTACAGCTCGCGGAGATGGATGGGGAAATTGGTCGCGCCGAACTCGACGCCCACCGCGCGTTCGGGCGTGGCGATTTCCACGCGTGCGCCGCGCTTGGCCAGAACTTCCGCGACCGATGGCCCGGCATGGCCGCCGTGATCATCGTAGAGCAGCACGGTTCCCCCCGGTTCGGCGGCGCCCGCGAGAATGTCCCAGGTCGAAACCGCCAGCTCCGCGCCGGCGAACGCGCCCTTGTTCGGCCGGCCGCCCGTGGCGATCACCACCTCGTCGGGGGCCAGCGCCCGCACGTTCTCGGCACCAGCCTTCGTCGCCAGCCGGAGATCGACGCCCAGTTTCCGCACCTGCTGGTCTAGCCAGCGCGGAATGCCCGCCAGGCCCTCGCGCCAGGTCGCGCGCGCCGCGAGATTGACCTGACCGCCCGTGCGCGCGCCGGCCTCGAACAAGACGACCTTGTGCCCGCGCTCGGCCGAGACGCGCGCGGCCTCGAGCCCGGCGACACCCGCGCCCACGACGACCACGGTTTTCGCCCGCGCGGCCTTGGGCACGACGTGCGGCATGGTCGCCTCGCGCCCCGTGGCCGGGTTCTGGATGCACAAGGCCTCGCCGCCCGTGTAGATGCGGTCGATGCAGTAGTTCGCGCCCACGCACTGGCGCACGTCGTCGGCCCGGCCCTCGCGCAATTTCCGCACGATATGCGGATCGGCCAAATGGGCGCGCGTCATCGCCACCATGTCGAGATGGCCGTCTTCGATCGCGCGCGCGGCGGTTTCGAGATCGGCGATGCGCCCGGCGTGGAACACGGGGATGTCGATTTCCGCCTTGATGAGACTGGCGAGGTACAGGTACTGCGCCGCGGGGAAGGACATATTGGGAATGACGATGGCGAGATTGCGGTAATCCTCGGGCGTGCCGTGCATGACGTTCATGAAATCCGCCATGCCGGATTTGGCCAGGCGCCGGCAAATCTCGATGCCGTCTTCCTGCGAGAGACCTTCCTTGATGAGCTCGTCCACCACCACGCGCACGCCGACGATGAAGTCCTCGCCCACGCATCGGCGCACCTCGGCCAGGACTTCGAGCGCAAAGCGCATGCGGTTCTCGATGCCGCCGCCATAATTATCGATGCGCGTGTTGGTCCAGGTCGAGAAGAACTGCGCGGCCAGGTGGGCAGCGGAGAAATACACCTCCATGCCGTCGAGTCCGCCGTCCCGGCAGCGCCGCGCGGCCTGGCCGAAATCCTTGACGATGCGGCGGATGTCCCAGTCCTCCATCGCCTTGGGAAATGAACGGTGCTCGGGCTCGCGCAGGGCCGAGGGCGAAACCGGCGGCAGCCAATTCCCGGCGTCCCAGCGCGTGCGCCGCCCCATGTGCGAGAGCTGGCACATCAGCGCGCCGCCGTGCGCGTGGACGCGCGCGGCGAATTCGCGAAAATAGGGCACGATGTCGTCATGGGCGACCGAAAGCTGGCCGAAGGTCGAGGGGCAATCGAGCGACACGACCGAGGAGCCGCCGAACATGGTAAGGCCGATGCCGCCCTTGGCCTTCTCGGCGTGATAGAGTTGATAGCGTTCCTGCGGCAGCGCGTCCTTGGCATAGGCAGGCGCGTGACTCGTGCTCATGATCCGGTTGCGGAGCGTGAGATGCTTGATCCTGAACGGCTTCAGCAGAACATCCGTCGCGGCCATGCTCAAAACTCCTTGCACAGCCGCAGCGAGTCGTAAATCGCCGCATGAATATTGCGCGATGCCACGCAATCGCCGGCGCGGAATAGCCGGAACCGGCCTGCGGGATTGTTGACGATATTCTGCGCGCGGCCCTCGATAAGCGCGGGCAGATCGACCTCGCCCAAATTGATCGAGTCCGGCCGGAGCGCGAAATACAGCTCCTCGCGGGCCAGCGTGCCGTGCTCGGCCACCACCTGATCGATCTCGCGCTCTTCCTCCTCGCGTGAATATTCGTTGCGCAGCACCGCGATCAGCCGATTGCCTTCGCGGTAGAGACGGCGCAGACGCACATCGGGGGTCAGCGCCACGCGCGCCTTGTAGAGTTCGCGCAAATGGACGGGAAAATTGGTCGCGCCGATTTCAATCATCATCTGTCGCTCGGGCGCGGCCAATTCGACCTTGCTGCCGCGCTTGGCCATGAATTCGGCAACGGACGCCGCCTGATGGCCGCCGTGGTCGTCGTAAACCAGAACGGTTTCGGCAGGCGCCGCCCGGCCTTCAAGAATATCCCAGGTGGACACGGCGTGTTCCGCGCCCTCGAAGCGTCCGGGACTGGGTGCCCCGCCCGTGGCGATAACGACGATATCGGGGATTTCGGCCAGCACGCGCGCGGCGTTTGCCTCGGTCGAAAGCCGCAGATCGACCCCGAGCTTGCGCACCTGCATATCGAGCCAACGCGAAATGCCGGCGAGCTGTTCGCGCCACGGGGCCTTGGCCGCGATTTTGATTTGTCCGCCCGTGGCGCTTGCGGCCTCGAACAAGACGACCTTGTGCCCGCGCTCGGCCGAAACCCGCGCGGCTTCCAGCCCCGCGGGCCCCGCGCCCACGACGACGATGGTCTTGCCCCCATTTCCGCGCGGCACGACGTGCGGCATCGTTGCCTCGCGCCCGGTCGCGGGGTTTTGCACGCACAAGGCCTCGCCGCCGAGCAACAGGCGATCGACGCAATAGTTGGCGCCGACGCATTGGCGAATATCCTCGCCGAGGCCCGCCGCAAGCTTGCGCACCAAGTGCGGGTCGGCCAAATGCGCGCGCGTCATGGCGACCATGTCCACATGGCCCTCGCTCACCGCGCGCGCGGCGGTCGCCATGTCCACGATGCGCCCGGCATGCATGACCGGCAAATCGATCTCGGCCTTGATCGCGCTGGCCAGATATAGGAACGGCGCCATCGGATAAGCCATGTTCGGCTGCAAGGTCGCGAGCGAGGGGTAATCCGTGGGCTGGCCGTGCATCACGTTCATGAAATCGACGAGTCCCGATTTGGCCAACACCTTGGCGATCGCCAGGGCCTCGTCCTGATCGATGCCGTCCTGCTTCAGCTCGTCGCCCGAAAACCGCACGCCGACGATGAAATCCGCGCCCACCTGCCGACGCACCTCCGCCAACACCTCGAGCGAGAAGCGCATGCGGTTCGCCAGACCGCCGCCGTACTCGTCCGTGCGCGCGTTCGTGCCCTTTGACCAAAATTGGGCGATGAGATGCGAGGCGGAATAGGACAGCTCGATGCCGTCGAGCCCGCCGTCCTGGCACCGTCTTGCCGCCGCGCCGAAATCGCGAAGGACGCGCGCGATGTCCCAGTCCTCCATGACCTTGGGGAAGGTGCGGTGCTCGGGCTCGCGCACCGCCGAGGGCGAAGTGGGGGCGAGGAACGGTCCCACGTCCCAGCGCGCGCGGCGGCCCATATGGGTGAGCTGGCAGAACAGCGCCGCGCCGTGGCGGTGCACGCGTTCGGACAGCTCGCGGAAATAGGGCACGATGCGATCCTCGGAGGCGTCGAGCTGGCCAAATACCGCCGGACAATCGGGCGAGACCACGGTCGAGCCGCCGAAACAGGTGAGGCCGATGCCGCCCTTGGCTTTTTCCTCGTGATAGAGCTGGTAGCGCAGGCCCGGCATGCCGTCATCGCCGTAGGATGGCGCGTGACCCGTGCTCATGATCCGGTTGCGGATCGTGAGGTGCTTGATCGTCAGCGGCCGAAGCAGCGAGTCGTATTCAGCCATGGCCAGGCTCAGCTCATGTCGAGCGGCACGTCGCGCGCGGGTGCGGGATAGGCACGGTCGAGTTCGGCCAAATCCTCGGGCGCGAGCACGAGGTCGCGCGCGGCGGCGTTCGCGCGCACATGCTCCGCATTGCTCGCCTTCGGAATCGAGCACACGAGGGGATCGCGCATCGTCCAGGCAATCGCCACGGTTTCCAGCGCGACGCCGTGGCGGCGCGCGATGGCGGCAAGAGCGGGCTTGGCCTTGAGGCCGCCCTGGTCGAGCGGCGAGTACGCCATGAGCGAGACCTTGCGCGCGCGACACCAGGGAATGAGCTTGCGCTCGATGCCGCGCCGGGCGAGCGAATACATCACCTGGTTCGACGCGACCTGCGTTCCGCCCGCCGCGCCTTCGCTTTCGGCCATCTTGCCGGCGTCGAAATTGGATACGCCAAAATGGCGGATCTTGCCCGCCCTCAAGAGCTCCGCGAAGGAAGCATAGGTTTCTTCGAGCGGGTACGAGCCTTCCCAGTGCAGGAGATACAAGTCGAGACGATCGGTCTTGAGTTTGCGCAAGCTCCGCTCGCACGCCTCGATGGTGCCCTTGCGCGAGGCGTTGGAGGGCAGAACCTTGCTGACGATGAACAAGCCTTCGCGCCGCCCCGCGATCGCCTCGCCGACGACGCTTTCCGCGTCGTCGTACATTTCGGCCGTGTCGATCATGGCGACCCCCAGATCGATGCCGAGCTGGAGGGCGGCAATCTCGGACTTCCGCCGCGCCGAATCACGGCCCATTTTCCAGGTGCCAAGGCCGAGCGCGGGCATCATCATCCCGCCGCGCGCCTCCACCATGCGCCCCGCCATGCCCGCCTCCCCGCGCGGCCCTTTATCATCGAGCGCCCATCGCTTTCGCGCTGTCGCCCCGCCGCTTTCGGGTTACTATACAGACTGAAGCGAGATTATGGGAGGCAGCCATGCGCACCATTCTGATCCCTGTCGAGGAAAGCTCCGTATTGCCGTCGATGCTGGAGACTGCCCTGCTCGCGGCGCGGCGCTTCAACGCCTATATCGAGGGATTGCACGTCCGCCCGGCCTTGCCGGGCGTGGTGGCGGCAGGGGCCGCGGGTCTCGTCGCGGCGACGCCGGACTTGGTCGAAAGCTTCGAGAAGCAGGACCGCGAGCGCAGCGAGCGCGCCAAGCGCCTGTTCCACGAATTCATGCGCGCCAAGGGCGTCGGCGCGGCCAAGGGTACTTCGCCCGATACCCAGCCCAGCCATGGCTGGGTCGAGGATTCGGCGCCGGGCGATGATGCGGTCGCGCACCGCGGCCGGGCATTCGACTTGATCGTGGTCGGCCGGCCGGTGCGGGGCCAGGCGACACCCGCCATGGGCACGCTCGAGGCGGCGCTGTTCGAGGCGGGACGGCCGCTGCTGATCGCGCCGCCCAAGGGTCCGGCGGCGCTCGGCAATACCATCACCGTGGCGTGGAATGGCTCGACCGAGACCGCGCGCACCATCGCCTTCGCCATGCCGTTCCTTGTGCGCGCACAAAAGGTAACGGTGCTGACGGTCGAGGGCGCGTGGGTGCCAGGGCCATCGGGTGCCGAAGTCGCCGCCAATCTCTCGCGCAACGGCGTTCCCGCAACGGCGGTCGAGGCGGCCTCGGGCGGGCGCAATCCGGGCGAGGCCATGTTGGCCGAGGCCGCCAAGCACGGCGCGGACATGATGGTGAAGGGCGCCTATACCCAAAGCCGGCTGCGCCAGATGATCTTCGGCGGCGCGACCTCGCACATCCTGGCGCACACCGAGATGCCGGTGTTCATGGCGCACTGAGTTCATGGCGCACTGAGCGAAAAACGCTTGGCGCGGCGCCGATCGGTGCGCCGCGCGAAAGGGATCCGAGGGTGTATTTGACTTTCGTTTCGCGTGCGTTCGATGGCTGGAAGGCGCTTCTTCTTTGCGGCGCGCTCGCCATTCTGTTCGGCGTTATCGCTCTATTTCTACCGGACATGACCTTGGCCGCACTCATGGCGGTGTTCGCCCTGTGCCTGGCATTCGGCGGCACCTTCGCCATCCTGGCCGGCCGGCGCATCGCCCGGCGCGGCGGCCGCGCGATGGCGTTCTATCTCGAAGGCGCGCTCGCCATCGCCGTCGCCGCGCTTGCCGTCATCTGGCCGGACCAAACGATCGCGGCGATCATCACCCTCATCGGCATCTGGGCCTTGCTGACGGGCGGGTTCCTGCTGTTCGCGGCGCGGCCCTTTCTCGCCGACACGCCCAGGCAATGGCTGTCCGCCCTGCCCGGTGCGCTCTCAATGGCGTTCGGCCTCGTGCTGATCCTCTGGCCAAGCATCGCGGCGGTCGCGTTTTCCTGGTGGCTCGGTCTCTTCGCCATCGCGTTCGGCGCCCTATTGGCGGGATTGGCCTTGCGCATGAAGAACCGGAACCGGCTGGCGAATCTTCCCTGACCGACCGGCCCAAGCGCCCCATGGCTGGCAGGAGTACGGGGCGCCTGGCCGGAGGCCCCGATGGTGCGGGCGGTGGGAATCGAACCCACACTCGCCGCGAGGCGAACGGGATTTTAAGTCCCGCGCGTCTGCCAATTCCGCCACACCCGCACGGGCGGGACATTACCACGTGCCCGCGTCGCGGGGCGCGCCTTCGCGCACGCCCTTGCCAGACGCCGCGCGCCGGGGGCAGATAGCGGGCATGAACTGGCGGGATCGGGCGAATTGGAATCGCGCGGGCTGGGTGCTGACCGCGCTCTGGGCAATCTACGTCGTCGAGGTGACGCGAGGCGATGCCGCGCATCCACTGTTTCGCTTCGTCTTTCTCGCGCCCCTCGCGCTGTGGGCGACGCTCATCGTCGCGCGGCGCGCGATTCTTGGCGCCGAGCCGAAGACGCGGCCGCCGACGAAAGCCGACGAGCGCAAATAAAATACCTCGCGCCGCGCGGCCAGCCAGCGGTCCGGCCCGGACAGCCCGAACACGGTCCTTCAGCCCGGACCGCTAGTTCGACGCCCCCGCGGCACCCCATAGCAGGATTCGGGCCTGGAGCGCGCAGCCCATCTCAGCCATCCACACCGCGCGGTGCGCGTCGGACAACAGCCCATCAGGCGCGAGATGCAGAACGAGGCGCCGCGCGCTCGGCGCGCCGTCGAGCCGCGCCATGTAAACCGCGCCGTCGGCGAGCTTGACCTCGGCGGGCCATGGCAGCATCGCCGCTCCAGCCGGCCAATCGGTCTGGGCGCGGCCTTCGTCCTTCGCGCCCGCAAGGTGCAACACCGCCGGCTTGTCGGCGGATGCGCGCCAAAGCTGGAGCGCGGCGCCAGACGCCACGCACTGATCGCCCCCGCGCCCGATATCGACCACCCAGGGATCGACGGGCTCGCCCTTATGCGCGCCGCGCACGGCGCCGAGGGTCTGCCCGCCCTTGGCTTGGCCTGCCGCAAGGCTCGCCAAGGCGTCCATGAATTTCTTGTCGGCGGCGGGCGGCGCGGTGTCCCATACCGGACCCTTGTACGGACCCGCGCGCGTGACCGATTTGCCGTTGCCGGCGATGAAGGTGAGTTTCTGTCCAGCCGCGAGATCGAGCATTGCCGCCGAATCGATGATTTGTCCCGCTTTGTGGGCGGGCACGTTCGAGGCCACGATCACGATATCGGCGGCCACGGCCGGCGTTACCCACGCGAGAGTAGCGAGCGTGAGACGGATCGCGAAGCGGATCATCACTTCTCCTCCAACACGATTCGGGCGTCGCGCGCGCCAGCGCGGATTCTGACGAGATGCAGCCGCGCGAGCGGTTCGCCCGGCCGCTCGTCCGCGAGCGCCCGGAATTCTTCCGCCGCCGATTCCTCGCCGTTCACCAGGGCAGCATAGGCCGCCCGGTAGCGGTCATTCCAGGCTGCCCCGCTTCCGATTGACGCGTTTCCGGATTCGTCCTGCCCGGCCAGAAGTGTGAACACGCCGACGGCCTCGGTTTTGCCCTTAAGCACGATATCGCCCACCGGCACTAGCATATCAGAGTCGCGGCCCGACGCTGTGACGGCGCTCACGCAGACCCGGGTGCCCAAGTGCTTGTTCGCGCTTTCAAGTCGCGCGGCGATGTTCATCGTGTCGCCCATGGCGGTGTAATCGAATCGCCCCTCGCCGCCGAAATTGCCGACCGTAGCCGGCCCGGTGTGCACGCCGATACGCGTGCGCCCAAAGCCTGGATGGCCGTCGCGGAACTCTTCGGCGAAGGTATCGAGCGCGCAGGCGCAATCGACCGCGCGGCGGGCGTGGTCGTCCTGGGCGAGCGGTGCGCCAAAAAACGCCACGACCGCGTCGCCAACGAATTTGTCGATCGTGCCGCCGTGCGCGAGCACGATGCGCGAGGCGCCGTCGAGATAGGCGTTGAGCAGTGGCACGAGTTCGTGCGCGGGCAGGCGCTCGGCGAGCGCGGTAAAGCCCTCGACATCGGTGAACAGCGCGGTGATCACGCGCCGCTCGCCGCCGAGCGCGAGGCTCGCGGGATTGCGCGTCAGCTCCTCGACCACCGCCGGCGGCACGAACATCATGAAGGCGCCGCGGATGAAGCGGCGCAGCGCGCGTTCCCGACGGTGCGCGCGCGCGCTTTCAATACCGCAGGCGCCGAACAAGGCAAGCTTCGGCGCGACAAGCGGCATCAGGATGCGCGCCTGCGAAACGAGCGCAAAGCCGATGACCCACAAACCGAGCGCGGCGGCGACGAGCATCAGGGCCTTCTGCCAGCCCGGGCGTTCCCAGTGCGCGAGCGCCGCGCCCGCGAGCGCGAACACAAAGGCGAAAATTAATTCCCCGGCCAGGCCCGGCTCAAGCACGCGCCTGCCGTCCTGAAGCTGAGCCACCATCTGGGCGTGGACTTCCATTCCCGCCATATCGGCGGGTGCGCCCGCGCGCGCGGCAAGCGGGGTGCGATGGCGATCGATGCCCGGAAGATCGGCGCCAAGGATGACGACGCGGCCCTTGAACGCGGCCGACAGCGCCGCCGGATTTAGCGCCGCAAGCACGGGCAGGGCATGGATGGGCAAGGTCGCGAAGCCATCCGCGCCGTCGAGCGGCAAGCCCAAATAATCGATGCGCTTGCCCTCGAGCTTCGCGGCCTCGGCCGCGCGAGCGGGCACGAGCGCAGCGGCGAATCCGGGCTTCGTCTGGCGCTCGGCCGCACGGGCCAAGCGCGGCCAGCGCCGGATCGCGCCATCGGCATCGCGCGCGAGCACGGGCAAGGCGGTGCGCGCGCCAGCGGCGGCGGCAAAGGCCTCGATCCAGGCGGTCTGCTCGGCGCCAAGCCCGTCCGCCGCATCGGCCCAGGCAAGGACGACGGGGGCGGGAAAATCGGCCAGGGCCTGGGCGAGCGCTTCGTCCTTGGCTTGCTCGGTCGGCCGGTCGAACAGGATGTCGAAGCCGAGCGCCGCTATCTCGGCCTTGGCCAGCACCGCGACCGCCTGGGCCAAGACCAAGCGATCGACGGGCGAGCGGTACGGGAGGTTTGCGAGCGTGTCCTCGGTCACCGTGACGAGCGCAATGTCGGTATTCTGGCTCGGCGCGCGGCTGCCCAAGGCCGCGAAGCGAAGATCGGCGATCGCCTCCTCGGCTGCATCGGCGAACGGCAGAAACCGCGCCAACATGTAAGCCCCCACCGCGATACATGCGGCAAGCAGAACGGAGAGAGAGCGCGCGCGCCAGACTTTCGGCCGCGCTACATTGGGCGCGGCGGTGTTGGGCGCGGACGAACGTAAGGCGACGGATCTAGCCATGGCCAATCATAACCGCCGCGCGGCGTGCCATCCTAGCCTCGGCGTCTCAAGCCTTTAGGCGTTCGACAAGCTGATCCGCGCCGTCACCAATATTTCGAGTCAGATGCCCGAGCACGGCACCTTCACCCAGGCCGGTGCCGAGGGCGCGAGCGACTTCACCTTCAATCGTCGCGATTGGGCGCCCTTCGGGATCATTCGCCCTCAGGAATTGGGCTCAGGTTCCTCGACCGCCTCGCCGCCGAGCGCACGGATCATGTTCGCGACATCGCCCGCGGCCGCGTCGAGGCGCGCACGATCGACGCCGCGCGCGACCAGGGAGGTTCCGAACTTGCCCTGGCGGAAGAACGGATAGCTGCCGAGATCGATCTCGGGATATTTCTCCTGCAACGCGGCGAAGCCGGATGCGATCGTGCCCTCGGGCAGATGCGTCAGGATGCTGCGCGCGAGCACCGGCGGACCCGAACGCAGCGAGTGCTTCACCGCGTCGAACATGGCGCGCATGATCGACGGCACGCCCGCCATGACGAAGACGTTTTCCATCCGGAAACCGGGCGCCGCCGACGCCGCCGTCTTAATGAGAGCGGCGCCGAGGGGTACCTCGGCCATGCGCAGGCGCGCCGAGTTCAACTGGCCGGGCTGGTAGGCCGCCTCAAGCGCCGCAACCGCTTCGGGATGGTGGTGCAGCGCCACGCCGAACGCCTTGGCGATGCACGGCGAAGTGATGTCGTCGTGCGTCGGGCCGATGCCGCCGGTGGTGAAGACATAATCGTATTTGGCGCGGAGCACGTTCAACGCCGCGACGATCTCGCCCTCGAGGTCCGCGACCACGCGTGCCTCGCGCAGGCGCACGCCCACGCCCGTGAGACCCTTGGCGATGTAGTTCAGATTCGCGTCCTGCGTGCGCCCGGAGAGAATCTCGTTACCGATGACGAGTACGGCGGCGGTAACAACGGCGGCATCGGCGGCGGTATTGGACATTCGGATTTCCCATTCGAAGCGAAGCGTTCTCGCGCCGACGCTCGACGGCCGCGTCGCGGCTTCATCATGCGCCATCATAGTGAAAACCAAGCCGCCCTGTCCGCTCGCCGATCCGCCGCCCGCTGGCATGCGAAACGGGCTTGGCCAGGCGATAGACGAGCCAAAGGGCGAAGGGCACGGTCGGGGGAATAAGTCCATCGTGGAATTGGCTTGACCCGGACCGTGATACCCCTGGCGATTGCCGCGAAAACCGTAACTCCTTGTCCGAAGTCAATGAACGGCAAGAAAGCAGTGGCGGCAACTTGATTGGAATCTAAAGTGTTATTTCTGCAACATGACACCAGATTGCACCCATGGGGATTGCGCCAAATCATTAGTTTTGCTAAATTATCTCGAAGATTGAGTGGTCGGGTCAGGAAAGTCCTGGCGATTGGCCGAGTTGGTGTTGCTGCAACGCTGGGGAAAAAAATGCGATTCATTAAATACTGCACGGCTGTCGCGCTGCTTTTGGTGGTTGGGGCCTGCGGTCCGCTGACCTCGGAGCGCCTGACCGAAGCGCGAGCGATGAAGCCCGCTGGAAGCGCGTTCCAGAATGCGTTGTGGAAGGAATATCTGACCTACGCGGATTACGAGCTTAACCTCATGTCGGATCTCGGCACCGCCGAGCGGAATATCGACAAGGCGATGATGGCCGGCAAGGGTCAGACACCTCCGGCCACCGATCCGTCCAAATCGACCATGCTCGCGCCCGACAAGAAGGGCGAGTTGCAGTCGGCATATCTGCGCTTGAATGCGGCGCTCAACGGCAACGGCACCGTGAAGGCCCCCGAGAAGGCGGCCGAAGCCCAAGCGGCCTTTGATTGCTGGGTCGAGCAGCAGGAAGAAAACGTCCAGCCGGAGCACATCGCAAAGTGCAAAAACAAGTTCGTGGATGCGATCACGATCGTCGAAGCGGCCATCAAGGCGCCCGCTCCGGCTCCCGCTCCGCCGCCCGCTCCGGCTCCCGCGCCGGCAGCCAAGGCGCCCGGTCCCTTCACCGTGCTGTTCGACCTCAACAAGTCGAATGTCCGCGCGGACCAGGAAACCGTGCTCAAGCAGGCTTCGGACGCGATCAGCAAGGCGAAGCCCAATGTGGTCAATGTCACCGGCCACACCGACACCACGGGCAGCTATGCGCATAACCTGAAACTGTCCGAGAAGCGGGCGGCCACGGTTGCCGCCGCGCTCAAGAAAATGGGTGTGACGACTTTGGTCGCAACGTACTGGGTCGGTGAAGACGACCTCGCCGTCTCGACCGGCGACAACACGAAGGAAGAGAAAAACCGCCGCGCCGTTATCGTGCTCGGCAAGTAATTCGCTTCCAATGGAATGGGACGGGGCGCCGCCCGCGAGGGCGGCGCCCTTTCTCTTTTTGGACCTTTCGGGAACCGCCCAGGAGCCGCATGCGCTTCGCCTCCCCTCTTGTGCGCGCGACGCTGCTGCGCCGCTACAAGCGCTTCCTCGCCGATGTGCGCTTCGAGGATGGACGCGAGGAGGTGGTGCACGTCGCCAATTCGGGTTCGATGCTGGGCGTCTCGGCCCCCGGCGCGCAGATCTGGCTGTCGCGGGCCGCCACGCCCAATCGCCGCCTGCCCCATACCCTTGAACTCGTGCGCGTCGGCAATGCCCTGGTGGGCGTGCACACCGGGCGGCCCAATGCGCTCGCCGAGGAGGCGCTCGCCGCCGGGCGGATTCCAGAGCTCGCTGGATACGAAACGGTGCGGCGCGAGGTGCCCTATGGCCGCGCCTCGCGCATAGACTTGCTGCTCGAGGCGCCGGGCAAGCCCGCTTGCTATGTCGAGATCAAGAACGTCCACCTCAAGCGCGACCGGGGCCGGGGCGGAGCCGCGGAATTTCCCGATTCCGTCACCGCGCGCGGCGCCAAGCATCTCGATGAATTGTCGCGCATGGTCGCCGCGGGCCGCCGGGCGGTGATGCTGTTCGTGGTCCAGCGCGGCGATTGCGATCGCTTTCGCCTTGCCGCCGACATCGATCCCAATTACGCCACCGCCTTCGCCAAGGCCCGCGCGCGCGGCGTCGAGGCGCTATGTTATGGTTGCAAGGTCGGCCGCACGGCGATCGAATTGGCGCGCCCCTTGCCCATCGAGACGGCCCGCGAAAATTCCATCGAAACCGGCCCGCTTGCGGATTAGGCCCACTTGCGGATTAGATTGCCCTCTGGCGTCCTGGCGCGCCGGCGGCACGCCGGAGCCGATCCGGATCTAAACCGACTTGCCCCAAAAGCGATCTTGCAATGAACGACATCGAGACCAAATGGGATCCGCCCGAGCAGAAGATCAAGCTGCACGGCCCCGCCGAGTTCGAGGCCATGCGCCGGGCCGGGCGCCTGGCGGCGGAAACGCTCGACTTCATCACGCCCCATGTCGTGCCGGGCGCGGTCACGGCGACGCTCGACCAACTGTGCCACGATTTCATCATCGCTCACGGCGCGATTCCGGCGCCGCTCAACTACCGGGGATTTCCCAAATCGATCTGCATCTCGGTCAATCACGTCGTCTGTCACGGCATTCCCGGCGAAAAGCGCCTGGAGGACGGCGACATCGCGAACATCGACGTGACCGTCATTCTCGACGGCTGGCATGGCGACACCAGCCGCATGTTCCCCGTCGGCAAGATCGGGGTTAAGGCAAGGAAACTTGTCGAGGTGACATACGAGGCGATGATGCGCGGCATCGCGCAAGTGCGTCCTGGCGCGACCCTTGGGGATATCGGCCACGCCATCCAGGACCATGCCGAAGGCGCGCGGTTTTCGGTGGTCCGCGATTTCTGCGGCCATGGCCTCGGCCGCGTATTCCACGATGCGCCGAGCATCCTGCATTTCGGCGAGCCGGGCACGGGACTTGCCTTGCGCGAAGGCATGTTCTTCACCATCGAGCCCATGATCAACGCGGGCGATTGGGACGTGAAGATCCTTTCGGACGGCTGGACCGCCGTGACCAAGGATCGCTCGCTGTCCGCGCAGTTCGAACATTCCCTCGGCGTGACGGCGACGGGGCACGAAATCTTCACCCTCTCGCCCAAGGGCTGGCACTGCCCGCCCTACGGCTCGAATTAGGAGCCCCTCGTGGAAGCGCGGCAAAAAAGCTATTGGCTCGCCGAAGCCCTGGCCGCCGAGGGCAACCCCGTGCCCGCTTCACCTTGGGAGGGCGAAGGCCGGGCGGATGTCTGCATCATCGGCGGCGGCTACACCGGTTTGTGGACCGCCATTCACTTGAAACAACTTCGCCCATCCGCCGATGTCGTCGTCCTGGAAATGGACGTGTGCGGCAGCGGCGCCTCGGGGCGCAATGGCGGCTTCGCCATGACCTGGGCGTCGAAGCTCTCGACCATTCTAAAGATTTGCGGCGCGCAAGAAGGCCTGCGCCTGCTACGCGCCTCGCAGGATGCGGTGAAAGCCATCGGCGCGTTCGCTCGCCAGCACGGCTTCGACGCCCATTTTCGCCCCGATGGTTGGCTGTGGACCGCCGCCGATCGGGGTCAGCTCGGCGCCTGGGAAGACATCGTCGAGGCGCACAGGAATCTCGGCTCCGACGCCTTCGCCGATTTGAGTCCCGCCGAGCTCGCGCGCCGCGCGGGCTCGGCCGCCCATCTCGCGGGCGTGTACGAGGAAGCGGTCGCGACCGTACAGCCTGCGCGTCTTGCGCGCGGGCTTCGCAAGGCCGCCTTGGCGCTCGGCGTGCGCATCCACGAAGGCACGCCCATGACCGGCTTGGATCAAGGCCGGCCGATGCGCGTGCGCACGCCCAAGGGCTCGGTCGCGGCGGAAAAAATCGTGCTCGCCACCGGCACCTGGGCGGCCCAAATGCCGGCGTTCCGGCGCACGATGATGCCGCTCGCCGCCGATATGATCGTGACCGCGCCGGCGCCCGAGAAACTTGCCGAGAGCGGCCTGACCACGGGCGTCGCGATCTCGGATTCCTCAATGCTCGTGCATTATTATCGCACGACGGTCGATGGCCGCATCGTCTTCGGCAAGGGCGGCGGCGCCTTCGCCTTCGCGGGCCGGGTCGGCACGCGCTTCGACGGCCGCGCGCCGCGCGCGGGAGAAATGGCAACGACCTTGAAGCGCTGGTATCCCAAGCTCGCCGCCGTGCCTATCACCGATAGCTGGATCGGCCCTGTCGAGCGCACGGCCACGGGCCTGCCGTTCTTCGGCAGCCTGCCCGGCCAACCCGATGTGTTTTACGGCCTCGGCTATACCGGCAATGGCGTGGGTCCATGTTTTCTCGGCGGCCGCATCCTCGCCTCGCTCGCGCTCGGACTTCGCGACGAATGGTCCTCGACGCCGCTGGCCCAGGGCCCGCGCGGAAATTTTCCGCCCGAGCCCTTCCGCTATGTCGGCGCCCACATGGTCCGGGGCGCCGTCAAGCGCAAGGAAAGCGCCGAGGCGGCGGGCAGGAACGCGAGCCGGATCGACAATTTCCTGGCCTCGCTCGCGCCCGCCGGTCTGACTCCGCTGAAGAAAAAATCCTAGCGCCATGCGCGCCCCCGCCTCGCGCGCGCCGAGCTTCTGGCTCGACCAGGCCTTCGAGATCGAGGCCAAGGACGGCATCGCGGACGCGCCCGCGCTGACGGGCGACGCCAAGGCCGATATTTGCATCGTCGGCGGCGGCTATACCGGGCTGTGGACGGCCATTCGCCTCAAGGAACTCGAACCCGCTCTCGACATCGCGCTCATCGAGGCGCGCTATTGCGGCTACGGCGCCTCGGGGCGCAATGCCGGGATGTTGCTGTCGTGGACGGCCAAGTTCGAGAAGCTCGTAGCCATTGCAGGCGCACAGGAGGCGGTGCGCATCCACCGCGCGACGCGCGAGGCCGTCGAACGGATCATCGGCTTCGCCGCGTCCGAGGGCATCGATTGCGAACTCAGGCGCGACGGCTGGATTTGGACCGCTACGAACGCGGCGCAAGACGGGGCATGGCGGACGACCGTGGACACGCTCGACCGCGCGGGCGAGCACCCCTTTGAGGTGCTGTCGGCGAAGGACGCACGGACGCGCACCGGCATGGCGGTGGCGCGCGGCGGCGTTTTCGATAAGGACATGGCGACCTTGCAGCCCGCCAAGCTGGTGCGGGGCCTCAGGCGCGCGGCCTTGGCGCGCGGCGTGCGCATTTACGAAAACACCCCCATGACACGGCTTGAGCGCACCCGACCGGCGCGCGTGCGCACCCCCGGCGGCACGATCACGGCGAAGAAAATCGTGCTCGGGCTCAATGCCTGGGCGGCGGCGCTGCCAGAATTCCGCCGCAGCGTGCTCGTCGTCGCTTCCGATCAGCTCATCACCGCCCAGGCACCCGGACGCCTGCGCGAATTGGGCTTGGACAACGGCACGGGCGTCGCGGATTCGCGCCTTCTCGTTTACGGCTATCGCGCGACACCCGATGGGCGGCTCAATTTCTCGAAGGGCGGGGGCGATTTCGTCTTCGCGGGACGCATCGGCGGCAAGTTCGATTGCCATGCCACGCGCGCGGACGAGGTCGTCGGCCAATTTCGCCGCACCCTGCCCGCGCTCGCCGATCTGCCGATCGAATCGAGTTGGCGCGGCCAGGTGACCCGCACCAAAAGCGGCATGCCGTTCTTCGGTGTCTATCCGGATTGCCCCGACATCGTTTACGGCCACGGCTACTGCGGCAATGGCGTGGGGCCGTCCTGGATGGGCGGGCGCATCCTCGCCTCGCTTGCCCTCGAACGGCGCGACGAATGGTCGTCCATGCCGATGGCGCGCGGCATTCCCGATGGCCGATTTCCACCCGAACCGTTCCGCTATGTCGGCGCGTACATGGTTCGGGGCGCCATCGTGCGAAAGGAAGCGGCAGAGGACGAAGGCAGGCGGCCCCGTCGCTTGGACGCGGGCCTAGCCAAGCTCGCACCCTCGAGTCTGGTTCCCGTGGGCAAGCACCAACCATGACCGCGAAGGATAAGTCGCCACATTACGCCGGGCACCGCGCGCGCCTGCGCGAGCGATTCCTCGAAGGCGGAGCCGACGCGCTACAGGATTACGAACTGCTCGAACTGGTGCTGTCCTTCGCGCATCCGCGCGGCGACGTGAAGCCGCTGGCCAAGGAACTCATCCAGCGCTTCGGCGGTTTTTCCGCCGCGATCTCCGCCGATTCGCGCGCCCTCAAGGAGATCAAGGGCGTGGGCGAGACGACGATCGCCGCCTTGCGCGTGGTGCGGGCCGCCGCCGTGCGCCTTGCGCGCGAGGACGCGTCCGAACGCACCGTGCTGTCGTCCTGGGACCGGGTGCTCGCCTATTGCCGGACGGCGCTCGCCCATGAGCCGACCGAGCGGGTCCACATCTTGTTTCTCGACACCAAAAACGTGCTGATCCGAGCCGAGGCGCAAGGCCGCGGCACCATCGACCATACGCCCGTCTATCCGCGCGAGGTGGTCAAGCGCGCGCTCGAATTGGGCGCCGCCGCCATGATCCTGGTGCACAATCACCCCTCGGGCGATCCCACGCCGTCCAAGGCCGATATCGAGATGACGCGCCAGATCGTGGCCGCGGCCAAGCCCCTAGGCATCGAAATCCACGATCACCTGATCATCGCCAAGCGGGGCCATGCGAGCTTCAAGAGCCTGGGCCTGCTTTAACCGCCAAGGCTTGCTTTAGCCGACGGGACCCGCTCGAACCGATGGGCAATTTCTAACGCTTGCGGCGCCCCGCCTTGCGCTTGGGCGCCGCGCGTTTTGCGCTCGTCCGCGCCGCCTTGCGCTTGGGCGTCGCGCGTTTTGCGGTCGTTCTCGCCGCCTTGCGCGCGCGCGCCTTCTTCGCGCTGGCCTTTTTCATGGGAGCCTTCTTGGCGACGCCTTTATCGACCTGCAACCAGCGCAGAAGTTCGTCCATGCGCCGCGAAATCAGCGCATTGGCGTCGCGCTTCTTCCAGTCGTACACGCCGCGCCCCGTGGACGGGCCCTTGGCCCCGCCTTTCACAAGTTCGCCCACTTTCGGCGAGGGCACGGTGTCGCGGTCGAGACCGGGCAACAGCCAGCCCGCAAAGTTATAGAGCGTCTCGAGCCCCCCCACATCGGCCGATTCGATGGGCCCGGTGATCGCCAGGCGTCGGCCGAAACTCGAGCGCACCACCGTGTCGATCATCTCGGCCGATGCCACACCCGAGGCCCAGAGCGCCCAAGCCTCGCGCAACAGCGCTATCTGCATACGATTGCCGATGAAGCCGCGGATCTCGCGGTTGAGCACCACCGGCACCTTGCCCACGCTTTCCAAAACCTTGCACAGCCAGGGCACGACGTCCGGCCCGGTCTCGGGCCCGGCGCAGACCTCGACCGCCGGAATATGCTGCGAGGGGTACCAGAAATGCGAAGCCACCACCCGGTCGCGGCGCTTCACGCGCGCGACCAGCTCGCTCGCCAGCGCCCCGCTCGATGACGCAAGGATCGTGGGGCCGGTGCAAATGCGGTCGAGTTCGCCGAACACCTCGTGCTGCAATTTCTGCTCGAAGGGCACCGCCTCGACCACCAGCTCCGCGGCGGAGGCCTCGCCCATATCGGTCGTGGGATGGATGCGTTTCATCGCCGCCTTGACACCCGAGCCTGGCACAAGGCCGTAGGCGGCGAAGCTGTCCAAGCTCGATTTGATCTTGCCCATGGCGGCGCTCAGGCTTTCCGCCCGCCGACCGATGAGCCGCACATCCTTGCCCGCGACCGCGAAGACCTGGGCCACGCCGTGGCCGATGAGCCCATTGCCGATGACCGCGACTGTCTTGACCGCGCCAGGAACCATGACACCCTCCCCCAAGCTGCAGCACCGTCGGGTCGAAATCCCGGTCGGCGCCATGCAATTGGCCTTGAGCTTATCCGCGGTCAACCCGGCCGCCAAGGCGCTGGGGACACCTTCGCGCCTGGGGCAATTACGCCTTCCGCCGCACCCGTCGGGGCGGTTAAGATGACGCCATGATCCCGCGCTATTCCCGGCCGCGCATGGCGGCCATCTGGGAACCCAAGAATCGCTACCGCATCTGGTTCGAGATCGAGGCCCATGCGTGCGACGCGCAAGCGAAGCTGGGCGTCATTCCCAAATCCGCCGCGCGCGCCGTGTGGAAACGCGGCAATTTCGAGATCGCGCGCATCGAGGACATCGAACGCGAGACGCGCCACGACGTCATAGCCTTCCTGACCAATCTGGCCGAGCATGTCGGCCCGCAAGCGCGCTTCGTCCACCAGGGCATGACATCGTCGGATGTGCTCGACACCTGCCTCGCGGTGCAGCTTGTCCAAGCCTCGGACATCCTACTCGAAGATTTGGACGCGCTTCTGGCCACGCTCGCCCGCCGCGCGCGCGAGCACAAGATGACTCCGTGCGTCGGCCGCAGCCACGGTATTCACGCCGAGCCCATTACCTTCGGCCTGAAGCTCGCGACCTATTACGCCGAATTCGCGCGCGCCCGCGTGCGCCTGGTCGCCGCCCGCGCCGAGATCGGCACTTGCGCCATTTCGGGCGCGGTCGGCACCTTTGCCAATATCGACCCCCGGGTCGAGGCGCACGTCGCCAAGGCGCTCGGGCTTAAGGTCGAGCCCGTATCGACCCAGATCATCCCGCGCGACCGCCACGCCATGTTCTTCGCCACCCTCGGGGTCATCGCGTCCTCGGTCGAGCGCCTGGCGACCGAAATCCGCCACCTGCAGCGCAGCGAGGTGCGCGAGGCCGAGGAATTCTTCCACCCCGGTCAAAAGGGTTCCTCGGCCATGCCGCACAAGCGCAATCCGGTGTTGTCGGAGAATCTCACGGGCCTCGCGCGCCTTGTGCGCGCCATGGCGGCGCCCGCGATGGAAAACGTCGCATTGTGGCATGAACGCGATATCTCCCATTCCGCGGTCGAGCGCGTGATCGCGCCCGATGCGACGATCGCGCTCGATTTCGCGCTCGCGCGCCTCGAAGCCATGATGGCGAAATTGGTGGTCTATCCCACGCGCATGCGCGCAAATCTCGACGGCCAGGGCGCATTGGTGCATTCCCAGCGCGTCATGCTGGCACTGACGCAAGCGGGCATGAGCCGCGAGGATGCCTACAAAGCCGTCCAGCGCCACGCCATGGCGGCATGGGAACAGGGCAAGGATTTCCGCGCCCTGCTGGCCGCCGATCCCGCGGTCGCCAAACATCTCGGCGCCAAGGAACTCGGCCGGCTATTCGATCTCGGCCATCACCTGAAGCACGTCGATACAATTTTCGCGCGCGTCTTCGGTCGCGCGGGCAAGGCAAGCCGGCGCGCAAGACCCGCCGCGCCTAGGCGAACGCGCGGCTGAGCTTTGAGCTTGCCGTCAGCTTTGGGCGCTGATCTGGGCTTCGGCCTCGTGGCCCAGGCGCTCCATCTCCGCACGCAGCTTGTGCTCCGTGATCTCCAGACCCTTGGCCTTCAAATCGCCCAGCACCTTCTCGACCACGTCGGAATCGCCTGGCCGCTCGAAATCGGCGGCGACCATGGTCTTGGCGTAGGCTTCCGCCGCCTCGCCCGCGATTCCCATCTGCCCGGCCGCCCATAGGCCAAGAAGCTTGTTGCGCCGCGCGGTGATCTTGAACAACTTTTCCTGGTCGTGCTTGTACTTGTTCTCAAAGCCCTTCTCGCGATCTTGAAAGCTCGCCATGCGGATTCCTCAACGTTCGATTGCTTGGGACTATTTGATTCGACGGGGCCGCTAGATGCCACGAAGTTCTATCATGCCGCCCTGTCATGACAATTCTATCATGCGCTCAAGGGGCGCCTTGCCAGGCCCCTCGGCACGCATCTCGCACCGTGGTTTAGATAGGGCAATTTCCACGCCGCTGTCGAACCCGAAGATTAACCCAAAATCGCCCTAGGAACATGTGCACCGTCGTGATCTTGAGACGTCCCGGACAATCATGGCCCGTGCTCCTGGGGGCCAATCGCGACGAAATGCTCGATCGACCCAGCCGCCCCCCCGCCCGCCATTGGCCCGACCGACCCGAGATCGTGGCGGGTCTCGACGAACTCGCGGGCGGCACCTGGCTGGGGGTCAATGATTTCGGCGTCGTAGCCGCCGTGATGAACCGCGTGGGCTCGCTCGGCCCTGCGCCGGACGCGCGCAGCCGGGGCGAGCTCGTGCTGGAGGCGCTCGAACACGCAGACGCCCGCAACGCCGCCCAAGCGCTGCGGGAATTGCACGCGCCGAGCTACCGCGCCTTCAATCTACTGATCGCCGACAACCGCGACGCCTATTGGCTGAAGGGCCTCGGCCCCGAAGGGCCCAAGACGCCTGCCCTAGCCGTCGTGCCGCCAGGCCTGGCCATGCTGACCGCCCGCGATCTGAACGATCCCACCTCGCCGCGCATCCACACCTACAAACCACGCTTCGATTCCGCTCCCGCGCCAGACCCGGACGCCGGCAATTGGCTGTCTTGGGAGGTCTTGCTGGCCGCGCGCGCCCCGCCAGCGGGCTCGGGTCCCGAGGAGGCCATGACCGTCGTGACCGAGCGCGGCTTCGGCACCGTGTCGTCCTCCTTGCTGGCCCTGCCTTCGGCGGAACACGCGGGCGATGGCGCGCGCCCAATATGGCGTTATTCCAATGGCCGGCCCGATGCGGCCCCTTTTGCCTCCGTCTTGCCCGCTCGCGCCCCGATGCCCGAAGCCGAACCCGTAAGACATTGACGCAAGACGCCAATTCTCTCCGGTCGAAATGCTTTCCAGTTTCGTTGTCACCCCGTGCCCACCTTGGTATACGGGGGCGATCCAGGAGCGGGGCCGCATCCGAGCGCGGATGTCCCGCCTGGTCCGCGCCCTGCCATCGAAACGGCCTGCCATGTCCAGACGCAAGCGCATCTACGAAGGTAAGGCCAAGGTGCTCTATGAGGGCCCCGAACCGGGTACGCTCGTGCAGTACTTCAAAGACGACGCCACCGCCTTCAACAACCAGAAGCGCGGCGTGATCACCGGCAAGGGCGTGATCAACAACCGCATTTCGGAATACCTATTCACGCGCCTGAACGAGATCGGCGTGCCGACCCATTTCGTGCGCCGCCTCAACATGCGCGAGCAATTGATCCGCGAAGTCGAGATCATTCCTTTGGAAGTGGTGGTCCGCAATGTCGCCGCGGGCTCGCTGTCCCAGCGCCTGGGCATCGCCGAAGGTGCCGCCCTGCCGCGCTCGATCGTCGAGTACTATTACAAGAACGACAAGCTCGGCGATCCAATGGTGTCGGAAGAACATATCACCGCCTTCGGCTGGGCCGCGCCCCAGGATCTCGACGACATCCTGCCGCTCGCGCTGCGCATCAACGATTTTCTCTCAGGTCTGTTCTTCGGCGTCGGCATCCGCCTGGTCGATTTCAAGCTCGAATTCGGCCGACTGTGGAACGAGAACGACGAAATGCGCATCGTGCTCGCCGACGAAATCTCGCCCGATAGCTGCCGGCTGTGGGATTTGAAGACCAACGAAAAGATGGACAAGGATCGCTTCCGGCGCGATCTCGGCAATGTCGTGGAAGCCTATCAGGAAGTCGCGCGCCGGCTCGGCATCATGCCGGAAGCCGCGGCGCAGGACCTGAAGGGCCCCAAGACCTTACAATAACGCACGAGGCGGCGGTGAAGGCGCGCATACACATCACCCTCAAATCCGGCGTGCTCGATCCGCAGGGCAAGGCGATCGAGAACGCATTGTCGGGCCTGGGCTTCGGCGGCATCGGCAATGTCCGCCAGGGCAAGTACATCGAGCTCGAAATCGCCGAAGCCGACGCGGCGCGGGCGCGGCAAAAACTCGACGACATGTGCAGGAAGCTGCTCGCCAACACGGTGATCGAGAATTACGCCATCGAGGTCGCGCCGTGAAAGTTGCGGCCTTCGCCGCGCGGTGCGCGCCGTGAAATCTGCCATCGTCGTCTTCCCCGGCACCAACCGCGAACACGATGCCGCCGCCGCCCTGCGCGCGGCCAGCGGCCAGGAACCGATCATGGTCTGGCATCGGGAATCCGAGATTCCCACGGTCGATCTCATCGTCGTGCCGGGCGGATTTTCCTACGGCGATTATCTACGCTCGGGCGCCATGGCCGCGCATTCGCCCATCGTCCGCGCCATCGTCGAGCGCGCCAAGCGCGGCGTCGCGGTCATCGGCATCTGCAACGGCTTCCAGGTGCTGACCGAAGCGGGGTTGCTGCCTGGCGCGCTGATGCGCAATGCCGGGCTCAAATTCGTCTGCCGCGACGTGCACCTGCGGGTCGAGAACGCCCAGACGATGTTCACCGCCGCCTATGCCCAAGGTCAGGTGATCCGCACGCCGGTCGCCCACAATGACGGCAATTATTTCGCCGATGACGCGACGCTCGAACGCCTTGAAGGCGATGGTCGCGTGGCGTTCCGCTATGCGACGCCCGCGGGCGAGCTTTCCGACCGCGCCAATCCCAACGGCTCCGCGCGCCACATCGCCGGGGTGTTCAACGCAACCAAGACCGTGCTCGGCCTCATGCCCCATCCCGAGAACGCCTCCGACCCCTTGCACGGCGGCACCGACGGCCTCGGCCTGTTCCAGGGCTTGGCCCGGGCCCTTGCCTGATCCCTGTCGTGCCGCCGCCGCCCAAAGTCACGCCCGCGCGCGCCCGCGCGCAAAGTCCCGACGGCGGATGCCGAAGGGAATCGTTCCAGGAGGATGCGATTTGAGCGAGCCCGAAGTCACGCCCGCGCTCGCCCGTGAGCATGGCCTTTCCGCGGAGGAATACGGCCGGATTCTGACCATCATGGGACGGACGCCGAATCGGACCGAGCTCGGCATCTTCTCGGTGATGTGGAGCGAGCACTGCTCGTACAAATCCTCGCGCAAATGGCTTCGCACCTTGCCGACCACGGCGCCCTGGGTCATCCAGGGGCCAGGCGAGAACGCGGGCGTCATCGATATCGGCGACGGCGACGCGGCCGTGTTCAAGATCGAAAGCCACAACCACCCTTCGTTCATCGAGCCCTATCAGGGGGCTGCGACCGGCGTCGGCGGCATCCTGCGCGACGTCTTCACCATGGGCGCGCGCCCGATCGCCAACCTGAACGCGCTCCGCTTCGGCGACCCCGATCACCCCCTGACCCGCCACCTCGTGGGCGGCGTCGTCTCTGGTATCGGCGGCTACGGCAATTGCATGGGCATCCCCACGGTCGCGGGCGAATGCGAATTTCATGCGAGCTATAACGGCAATATCCTGGTCAATGCGATGACGGTCGGCATCGCACGCGCGGATCGGATTTTTTACGCCCGGTCCTCGGGCCCCGGAAATCCCATCGTTTATGTCGGCTCCAAGACCGGCCGCGACGGCATCCACGGCGCGACCATGGCCTCCGCCGAATTCGACGACAACTCGGCCGAAAGGCGCCCCACGGTGCAGGTCGGCGACCCGTTCACGGAGAAATTGCTGCTCGAGGCCTGCCTCGAACTCATGTCCTCGGACGCCATCGTCGCCATTCAAGACATGGGCGCCGCCGGTCTTACCTCGTCCTCGGTCGAGATGGCGGCGCGCGGCGGGCTTGGTACCGAACTCGACCTCGACCGCGTCCCGCGCCGTGAAACCGGCATGACGGCGTACGAGATCATGCTGTCGGAAAGCCAGGAACGCATGCTGCTGGTGCTCAAACCCGGGCGCGAGGATTTCGCGCGCGCGGTGTTCGAGAAATGGGAGCTCGATTTCGCCGTTATCGGCCAGGTGACGCAGACGGGGCACCTCGTTCTCAAGGAAGGCGGGCGGGTCGTCGCCGAGATTCCCGTCCAGCCGCTGGTCGATCAGGCGCCGCTCTACGACCGGCCCTGGGTGAAGACGCCCGAACGCCCGACGCTCGCCGCCGCCGACGTGCCCGCCCTCGGCGCGCGCGAGGCGCTGACGCGCCTTCTCGGCACACCCGATCTTGCGAGCAAGCGCTGGATTTGGGAGCAGTACGATCACCTCGTGATGGGCAACACCATCGTGCGCCCCGGAGGCGACAGCGCGGTCGTGCGCCTCGCCGGTCGGAAGAAGGGCCTCGCGGTCAAGACCGATTGCACGCCGCGCTATTGCTTTGCCGATCCCAAGCGCGGCGGCGCACAAGCAGTGGCGGAATGCTGGCGCAATCTCGTCGCCACCGGATCACGCCCGATGGCCGCGACCGACAATCTCAATTTCGCCAATCCCGAGCGGCCCGAGATCATGGGCCAGCTCGTCGGCTGCATCGAGGGCATAGCCGAAGCCTGCCGCGCGCTCGATTTCCCGATCGTGTCGGGTAATGTCTCGCTTTACAACGAAACCAACGGCAAGGGCATTCATCCTACGCCCGTGATCGGCGGGGTGGGTTTGCTCGACGACGTGGCGGACGCCGTGTCGATCGCGTTCAAGGACGCGGGCGAGGCGATCGTGCTGATCGGCGACACATCGGGCTGGCTGGGTTGTTCGCTTTACCTTTCGGCCCTGTTCGGGCGCGAGGACGGCGCGCCGCCGCCCGTCGATCTGGCCGCCGAGCGGCGCAACGGCGAATTCGTGCGCGCGGTAATCGAAGCCCGCCACATCACCGCCTGCCACGATGTTTCGAACGGCGGGCTGTTGGTCGCGCTCGCGGAAATGGCTCTCGCCGGCAGGTTTGGCGCCGCCCTCGAAGGCCCGCAAGGGGGCGTTCCCGCCCATGGCTGGTGGTTCGGCGAGGACCAGGCGCGCTACCTCGTTGCGACGCGCGCTCCCGGCGAAGTTCTGGCGCTGGCGGCCAAGGCGGGCGTGCCCGCAAAACACATCGGCGCGACGACCAAAGCCGCCACGTTGACCGGCGGCGGGTTCGAACCTATATCGCTGACTGAGTTAAGCGAAGCGCACGAAGGCTGGCTGCCTTCCTATATGGCGCGGCCCTAAGGAGCGGAGGCAAGGCCATGGCGATGGATGCGGGGGAAATCGAACGCATGATCAAGACGGCCTTGCCCGATGCGCGCGTGACCATCGAGGATCTCGCGGGCGACGGCAATCACTACTCCGCCCGCGTCGTCTCCTCGGCCTTCAAGGGCAAGTCGCGCGTGCAGCAGCACCAAATAGTCTATCAGGCTCTCCAAGGCCGGATGGGCAACGAGCTTCACGCGCTCGCCCTGCAGACGAGCGCCGACTAGCGCATTTCGCGCGCACCGAACCGAGAAGGAGCATCGACATGACCCAAACCTCTGCGCAGACACGGATCGCCAAGGACGTGGCGGAAAACGACGTCGTGCTGTTCATGAAGGGCACGCCCGCCGCGCCCCAGTGCGGTTTCTCCGCCACGGTCGTCCAGGTGCTGAATCACGTCGGCGTCGGCTACAAGAGCGTGAACGTGCTCGAGAGCATGGAATTGCGCCAGGGCATCAAGGAATTCAGCAGCTGGCCGACGATCCCCCAGCTTTATGTCAAGGGCGAGTTCATTGGCGGCTGCGACATCGTGCGCGAGATGTTCCAGACCGGCGAACTCGAAACCGTGCTCAAAGACAAGGGTGTAAAGCCCGCCTAGGGGTCGCGCATCCACCAACCGGCGAAGGGGTGGGAAACCGCCCCTTTTTCGTGGCGCCGCCGCGCCCTATCCTGGGCCGCGAAAGCGAAAGGCCCGCCGGCGGTCGCGGCGGGCCCAGAAATTCGGCTATCGACCGGCATCCTGCCGGCGTCGATCACGCGGCTAGCGCCGCGTAAGGATCCAAACGACCGCGCCAATGGCGACGAGGCCGACGAGGCCGTTATTGCCAAGCCCGCCAATGAAGGCGATCAGATTGGCAACGATATCGCTGCCGAGAAACGGCATGGCTGAGCCGAAGAGCAGTTGCAGCACGATCGCAAGAGCCAGCAACGTGACCCCGAGATCGGTCAGCTTGACGACGACGGATCTTGCACTGTCGAAAAACTGCATGGTTCATCTCCCCGATAGTTCGCACGCATGTCTTGCCGGCGCGGCACCGCCGCGTCGGTCGTTTGCGGTCATCACTTCCTGTTGAACAGCCACAGAATGACCGCGATGGCCACGAGGCCAACCACGCCATTGCTGCCGAGGGCGCTTACGAGTTTGATCAGATTACCGACAATGTCGCCGCCGAGAAACGGCACTGCGGTTCCGAACAGAACCTGCAGCACGATTCCGAGCGCGACGAGCAGAAGGCCCAACTCGGTGATTCGGACGATCCACCCCTTCGCCTTGTCGAACAGTTCCACATTCCCCTCCTCAGAGCTTGAGACGTAAACGTTCAAAGCTGCCGTGCCCGTGCCGACCGCCAAAGACACAGCCGGGCGATATTAGAGCGATTTTAATAGAAAATATACCTGGGGGTTTTCCACAGCTTACCCACAAGATGTTGCGGGTGACTAATGCCCTGAAAAATCAGATTAATCGGGACAGTACGGACTCGGAAAGCGACCGTATAGGCGCGGGCCGGATTCGGCCGGGCCGCCCCGGTGCCGGGCTCGGTCCGGTTCCGCCGGTTTGTTCCCGGAAAACCATGGGCCATCGAAATCGGACCCAGCCGGACCAAGCCGATTTGGCCCCGCCCTGTGACGGCCTAACCTTGCGACGACAGAGATCCAGCCGCGCGCTCGGCAATCTATCTTGGAGCCGAGAGATAGCCGCCGAAAGACGGGATCGAAGCCATCGGCCGCGCCGAAGCGGCGGGCGAGTTGGATTGATCGGTGATTTGGGCGGACGGCGCGCTCAGCGCGAGTAGTATTCGATGACGAGGTGCGGTTCCATCTGCACGGTGTAGGGAATATCGGCGAGCTTGGGGCCGCGCACGAAGGTGCCTTTGAGCGCCGTCGTATCGACGTTCACGTAGTCGGGCACGTTGCGGTCGGGGGCGGCCACGGCTTCGAGCACGGTGGCCATTTCCTTCGCCTTACCCGAAAGCTCGATCAGATCTCCGTCCTTCACCAAGTATGACGGAATGGTCACGCGCCGGCCATTGACCCGCGCATGGCCGTGGCTGACGAATTGTCGCGCGGCGAAGACGGTGGCGACGAACTTCATGCGATAGACCACGGCGTCGAGACGACGCTCGAGCAACTCCACCAGATTCTCGCCCGTGTCGCCACGGCGGCGCACGGCCTCGTGGTAATAGCGGCGGAATTGGCCTTCGGTGATGTTGCCGTAATAGCCCTTGAGACGTTGCTTGGCCATGAGCTGAATGCCGTAATCGGTCGGCTTCTTGCGCTTCTGGCCGTGCTGGCCGGGGCCATACTGGCGATTGCGGTTGAGCGGGCTCTTGGCCCGGCCCCACAGGTTCACGCCGAGGCGACGGTCGATCTTGTGCTTGGAAGCTTCGCGCTTGCTCATCGTTCTCCGCTTCCCGCGTTATCGCGGTGTTGTTCATGTCCGGATAGTCCAAGGGCCTGGCGAATGGCCAAGCTCAAGGCGGGGTGTTCCACCCACGTTCTCCGGAAGAGCGGCGCAGTATAGGGAGGCCGCCCGGGTTGTCAAACCAGGACGGTAAATCTCCATTTCCCGATATATTTCCAGGCTTTAGCGAATATAGGAAGCGCCGTTCACATCGAAGGTGGCGCCCGTCGAATAGCGCGCGAGACCCGAGGCTAGGAAGGCCACGACCACCGCCACATCCCGGGGCTTGCCAAGCTCGCGCAGGGGAATCTCCTTCACCGCCTCGTCATGGCCATAATGGCGGATGAAATCATCGAGCTGCTCGCTGGCGATCATGCCGGGGACGACGACGAAGGACATGATGTTGTGCTCGGCCTCGAAGCGCGCGATGCCTCGCGCGAGCGCGGTCAGGCCGGCCTTGGACGCGCCGTCGTGATAAAAATCGGCCCGGTCGCCGCGGAAGGCCGGGCGGCTGGAAATCGAAATCATCGTACCGCCCTTGCGTTTGCGCCAGTGCTGGATGGCCAGTCGCGACAGATGGGCGTGGCTGATCAGATTGATGCGCAGGGTTTTCAACCAGGTATCGTCGAAATCCTCGTACGAGGAATCGATGCCCATCGAAGGCCGGACGGCCGCGTTGTTGACCAGCACATCGACGCGGCCGCGCCAGGCAACCGCCTCGTCCCACAGCTTCTGCGGCCCCTTGATATCGCCCAGATCCGCCTGCACCAGGCGGCACTGGGATTCCCCGACGCGCTTGGCCAGGGCAGCCGCTTCCTTGCCGCCCGAATTGTAATTGACCACCACATCGGCGCCCGCCTGCACCAAGGTTTCGACGATGCCGGCGCCAATGCCGCGCGAACCGCCGGTGACGAGAATCACCTTGCCCTTGAGATCAATCACGTTGTCCCCCCATTTTTGGCGGCGCCTCGAAGGCCGCGCCTCGATCGTCGCGCTTGGGTATGGCGCGGCACCGGGCATGGCGTCAATCCTCGGTGGATTTTTCCTCGTCCGGCTTCGCGTCGTCCCCGGCCTTGGGTGCACGCGCGCCCGGCCGCCTACGCCCTTCGGCCAATGCCACCAACATGCCGCGCAAGGTGCGCACCTCCTGCTGGGTCAATTCGGCGCGCTCGAACATCGCCTGCATGTTCCGCACCATGGCCGGCCGCTTGGCCGGGTCGTAGAGAAAGCCGCAACGTTCGAGTTCGGCCTCGAGATGGGTGAACAGCGCTTGCAACTCCGCCTTGACCGCGCGCGGCCAGCGCGAGGGTGGCATTTGGCGCTCTGGCGTCTCGTCGGTCGCGAGAAACCATTCATAGGCAAAGATCATCACCGCCTGGCCGAGATTGAGCGAGGAGAATCCCGGCGCCAGCGGAATCGTGAGGATGGTGTCCGCGAGCATGACATGCTCGTTGAGCAATCCCGTGCGCTCGGCGCCAAACATGACTCCGGTCCGCTCGCCGCCCGCAATGGCGGCGCGCATCTCCGCCACCGCGCGGCGTGGGGTGAGGATGGGTTTCAATTCGTGGCGCGGGCGCGCGGTGGTGGCCAGGACGCGATTCAAATCGGCGACCGCGTCCGCGGCGGACGCATAGAGCAGCGCGGCATCGAGTACCGCGTCCGCCCCGGACGAGGCCGCGACCGCCCGGTCGTTCGGCCAGCCATCGCGCGGATTGACGATGCGCAACTCCGCAAGGCCCGCATTCATCATGGCGCGCGCGACGAAGCCGATATTCTCGCCGAGCTGGGGTTCGATCAGCACGACGACGGGTGCCGCGCCCGAGACATGCGCCCCGGATGCCCGGCGGCGATCGGTCCCGGCCATGGCGTCAGGCCGCCGTCCGGCGCGCGCCGGCGCGGAACAGCTTGTAGATCAGCGCGTCGTGCAGCGCGATATAGGATGCATCGATCACGTTGGCCGAAACGCCGACAGTCGCCCAGCGCGCGCCATCCTGGTCCGAGCTCTCGATCATCACGCGCGTGACCGCGCGCGTACCGGCATCGGGAGTGAGGATGCGCACCTTGTAATCGACCAGGCGCACGGCGGCGAGTTCGGGGAAACTCCCGGCGAGAGCCTTGCGCAGCGCGTTGTCGAGCGCGTTCACGGGCCCATTGCCTTCGGCCACCGTCATCAACCGTTCCGAGCCGACATCAACCTTGATGGTCGCCTCCGACAGCGTGACGATCTCGCCCTTGGCGTTCCAGCGCCGCTCGTCGATCACGCGGAAACTCGCCAGGCGAAAATATTCGGGCACGGTTTCGAGCGCGCGCCGCGCGAGCAGCTCGAACGAAGCGTCCGCGCCGTCATAGCTGTAGCCCTCGAACTCGCGCTGTTTTACAGCCTCGACGAGGCGCGCGACCTTGGGATCGTCGGCGCCGATAGCCAGTCCGATATCGCGAAACCGCGCAACGATATTGGCGCGCCCGGCTTGGTCGGAAATCACGATGTTACGCCGATTGCCGACGAGTTCGGGACGAACGTGCTCGTAGGCGCGCGGATCGCGCTCGACGGCCGAGACGTGCAAGCCGCCTTTGTGCGCGAAGGCCGAATCGCCGACATAGGGCGCGTTGCTCCGGGGCGCGCGGTTCAAGCGCTCGTCCACCATGCGCGAAAGATGGGTGAGCTGGGCGAGATCGGCCGCCCCTAGGCCCGTCTCGAAACCCATTTTGAGCATGAGCGTGGGCACGAGCGAAATCAGATTGGCATTGCCGCAACGTTCGCCCAGGCCGTTGATCGTGCCTTGGATTTGCCGCGCGCCCGCGCGCACCGCGGCGAGCGAATTGGCCACCGCGTTCTCGGTGTCGTTGTGGCAATGAATGCCGAGCCGGTCGCCCGGAACATGGCGCATGACCTCGCTTACGATGCGCTCGACCTCGTCGGGCAGCGCCCCGCCATTGGTGTCGCACAGGACAATCCAGCGCGCCCCCGCCTCGGCCGCCGCCACGACGCATGCCAGGGCGTAATCGGGATTGGCCTTGTAGCCGTCGAAGAAATGCTCGGCATCGAACAGTACTTCCGCCGCGCGCGTCGCCGCATGTGCGATCGATTCGCGGATCATGGCGAGATTTTCCTCGCGTGCGACACCGAGCGCGACATCGACCTGAAAATCCCAGGCCTTGCCGACAAGGCATACCGCCGTGGCCCCCGCGCCAAGCACGGCGGCAAGGGCGGGATCGTTGGCGGCGCTCCGCCCCGCGCGCCGCGTCATGCCGAAGGCCGCAAGCCGGGCGCGGGTAAAACGCGGCACCGCCTGAAAAAACCCGTCATCGGTCGGATTGGCGCCCGGCCAACCGCCCTCGATGTAATCGAAGCCGATGCGATCGAGCTCGGCGGCCAGCGCGCATTTGTCCGCGACGCCGAAATCGACCCCTTGGGTCTGGGCGCCGTCGCGCAGAGTCGTATCGTACAGGTAAACCCGTTTGCTCACGTCCCATGCTCCGCTAGCCCCCGGGGTCTCGGTCCCATGGGCGGCGGACTTTGACCACAGCCCTTCCCGAGGGTCAACCAGATGGCGGGTCGGGCCGATGGCGGCCAGGGATGGCCCGGGCAATGGGTGTTCCGGGGCGGCCTTGGTCGGGCTTGATCGTTCTGGAACGACCTTGATCGGCCTTGGGCGGGTCTATTCGGCTGGCGTTGCCGAAATCTCGCCCAGGCCCTGAACCCGGTCGAGCATCATCAGGGCGCTGGTGCGGATATGGCGGGCGTAATCGCATTGTTTGGGCGGCAGCGGCCCTCCGACCCCCATCAGCATGAGTTCGGAGAAGCCGATGATCGCGTTGAGCGGGGTGCGAAGATCGTGATTGAGCGCGGACAGCAGCGCTTCGAGCCGCAACCGGGCGGCCGCCACATCCGCCATGGTCGCGGTCGTCGGTCGGGTCGCGGTTTTCTCCCCTATGGCCGCAGAGGCTCCCAATCGTGCGTTCCGGGTCGGCGTCCGGGCCTGAGAAAGTTCGGCCAAGGATGCCACGCTTGCCATTTGCGTCATGGTTTCGAACCTCTTCTCCAACGGGCCATCGGCGATCATGGCGATGACTGGGCGGAATTTTCGAGGGTCGATGTGACGGTTTTTCTACCTTTTCGATTATCTGTTCGGGACTCCGGGGCACCGCCGCGGCGCGCGACCGGCGAGCCACCGCTACCGGGAACGTATTGGTATTGGGAGCGTATCGGTATTGGGCGCGTATTGGCGCGAATATCGCTAGGACATGCGCTTCCAGGTCGTGCCCTTGGGGCCGTCCTCGAGCTCGATGCCGCGCGCCCGAAGCGCGTCGCGGATGCGATCGGCCTCGGCGAATTGCTTGGATTTCCGCGCTTGGTTGCGCTGGTCGATGAGCGCCTCGATGTCCGCCGCCTCGCCGTCGCCGGTCGCGCCCTTGAACCAGCGCGAAGAGCCGCCTTCCAGGAAACCCAGGAGCGCGGCATTGGCGCGGAAAGCGAGACCCAGTTCCGGCACGGTCTCGACCGAGGCGCCGAGAATGCGCGTCGCCTGTTCGTCGAGCACCGAGAGCGCAAGCGGAGTGTTCACGTCGTCCATGAGCGCCGAGATAAAGCGATCTTCCTCGCGCTGCTCGAGAGAATCCGATTCTGTTTCTGGCGATCGTTCGACGCGCTGGAGCGCCCGGTACCAGCGGTCGAGGCGCGCGCGGCTTTGGGCAAGGCCCGATTCCGTGAAGTCGAGCGGCTGGCGGTAATGCGTGCCGAGCAGGAGCAAGCGAATCGCCTCGCCCTGCCAACCCTTTTCGAGCAATTCGCGCACGGTGAAAAAATTACCGAGCGATTTCGACATCTTCTCGCCGTTCACCACGAGATAGCCGTTGTGCATCCAAAGGCGCGCGAACTCGGCTTGGCCGTGCGCGCACATCGATTGCGCCATCTCGTTCTCGTGATGCGGAAAAATAAGGTCGAGCCCGCCGCCATGGATGTCGAAGGGCACGCCGAGATGCGCCTCGCTCATCGCCGAACATTCGATATGCCAGCCCGGGCGGCCTCGGCCCCACGGGCTCGGCCAGCCCGGCTGATCGTCCACGGACGGCTTCCACAGCACGAAATCGGCCGGATCGCGCTTGTACGGCGCGACATCGATGCGCGCGCCAGCGACCATCTCGTCCCGGTTGCGCCCCGAGAGCCGGCCATAGCCGGGGTCGGAAGGGACGTGGAACAGCACGTGGCGTTCGGCTTCGTAGGCGTGGCCGCGCTCTATGAGCGCCTCGATGAGCGCGATCATCCCAGGCACGGTTTCGGTCGCGCGCGGCTCGACCGAGGGGCGGAGAGCGCCGAGCGCGCCCATATCGGCATGGAAGGCGTTTTCGGTGCGCCGGGTCAGCGTGTCGATGGCTTCGCCATTGGCCTTGGCGGCCGCCATGATCTTGTCGTCGATATCGGTGATATTGCGCGCATAGACGACATGCCCCGCGCCATACCGCGCACGCAGCAGGCGAAACAGCACGTCGAAGACAACGACCGGGCGCGCATTGCCGATATGGGCGAGGTCGTAAACCGTCGGCCCGCAGACATAGAGCCGCACGCGCGCGTCATCGATGGGGACGAACTCCTCGGTGCGCCGCGACAGCGTGTTGTAAATATGAAGGGGGAGGGCCATGCCGGCAGCCTTAGGCGGCTTTGCCCGACAGGCGCGCAAGCGCGCGTTCGCGACCGATGAGCGGCAGCAGCGCCTTCAGTTCCGGCCCATGGTCCTCGCCGGTCAGCGCGCGGCGCAGCGGCAGAAACAGCGCCTTGCCCGATTTCCCCGTCTTGCCCTTGAGCGCGCTGGTCCATGCCCCCCAGGTGCTCTCGTCCCAGCCGCCTTCAGGCAATAACTCCGCCGCCGCCGCCACGAAACCTGGATCGTCGATCACAGGCGCCACGGGGCCGCGCACCACGCCGAACCAGCGACGCGCATCCTCAAGGCGTTCGAGATTGCCTCGCACGGCCAGCCAAAAGCATTCGTCTACGCCCTCGATGCCGATTTCCGCGAGACGGGGTGCCGCCTGGCGGTAGGCCATGTGCGCCAGAAACTTGGCGTTCAGATGGACGAGATCGGCATGGTCGAACTTGGGCGGCGCGCGGCCGAAGCGCGAAATATCGAAGTCCGTCAGCAGCGCATCCAGCGATTCGATTGCATCGACCGGATCCGGCGTGCCCAGGCGCGCCAGGTAGGAATTGACCGCCATCGCCTCGATGCCCTCGGCGCGCATCTCGCCGAGCGAAAAATCGCCTTTGCGCTTGGACAATTTGTCGCCGCCGATGACGGCCAATAGCGGCAAGTGACCGAACGCGGGCACGGGCGCGCCGAGCGCGGCGGCAATTTGAATTTGGCACGCCGTCGTTGTCGGATGATCGTCGCCGCGGATGACGTGCGTGATGGCGAATTCGATGTCGTCCACCGCCGAGCTCAACACGAACAAGGGCTGGCCGTCGGCCTTCACCAAAATCGGGTCGCCGATCTTCGCCGCATCGAACCGCCACGGGCCGTGAACGAGATCGTCCCAGGCGATTTCGCCTGCATCCAGCCGGAACCGCCAATGGGGCTTCCTGCCCTCGGCCTCAAGGCGCGCCCGGTCGGCGGCGGTCAAGCGCAGGCCCTCGCGGTCGTAAATCGGCGGCAGGGCGCGCGCGCGCAGCCGGTTGCGCTTGAACTCGAGTTCTTCCTCGGTCTCGTAGCAGGGATAAAGCCGTCCGATCGAGCGCAGCGTATCCGCCGCCGCCGCGTAGCGATCGAGGCGCTGGGACTGGGAATCCGACCAGTCCCAGGCAAGGCCGAGCCAGCGCAAATCCTCGAAGATGCCGCGCGCAAAATGCGCGCGCGAACGCTCGACATCGGTGTCGTCGATCCGGAGCACGAAGGTACCGCCCCGCGAGCGCGCGAACAGCCAATTGACCAGCGCCACGCGCGCATTGCCGACATGGAGGCGCCCGGTGGGGCTGGGGGCAAAGCGTACGACGGGTTTCATGCGCCGTCCGAAAAGCCGTTGACGATGGGATAGCGCCGGTCGCGTCCGAAGGCGCGCGGCGTGATCTTCACCCCCGGCGGGGCCTGGCGGCGCTTGTATTCGGCGCGCTTGAGCATGGCGAACACGCGCAGCACCGTCTCCCGCTCATGGCCCGCCGCCGCCAGGGTATCGACGCTTTGTTCGTTCTCGACCAGGCCTTCGAGAATGGCGTCGAGTTCGCCGTAGGGCGGCAAGCTGTCCTGGTCGGTCTGGTTCGCGCGCAGCTCCGCCGTCGGCGCCTTGGTGATGACGCGCTCAGGCATCACTCGGCCCTCGGGGCCGAGCCCACCCTCGGGGCGCGTTTGATTGCGCCAGCGCGAAAGCGCAAAGACCTCGGTCTTGTAAACGTCCTTCAACACCGAATATCCGCCGCACATATCGCCGTAGAGCGTGGCGTAGCCGACGCTCATCTCGGATTTGTTGCCGGTCGAGAGCACCATGTGACCGAATTTGTTCGAGAGTGCCATGAGCGTGACGCCGCGCGCGCGCGCCTGGACGTTTTCCTCGGTCGCATCGCGCTGGCGTCCCGCAAACTGCGCCGCCAGCATGGTATCGAACGCGGCGATTGCGGGCTCGATGTCTATGGTGTCGAGGCGGATGCCGAGCGCGCGCGCGACCGCGGCTGCGTCATCGAGGCTGTCGCGCGAAGTATAGCGCGACGGCATCATCACGCAATGCACGCGTTTCGGCCCCAGCGCGTCCGCGGCCACCGCGGCGCTCAAGGCCGAATCGATGCCGCCCGACAGTCCGATGAGCACGCCGGGAAAGGCGTTTTTGCGCACGTAGTCCGAGAGGCCGAGCATCATCGCGCGGTAGATCGCCTCGTGGCCGTTCACGGGCTTGCGCTGTGCGCCCTCGGCGCAGATCCAGCCTGACGCCGCGCGCGTCCAGCGCGTCGGAACCAGATCCTCGCGCCACGACGCCGCCCGGGCGCGCAGCGAGCCATCGGCGCCGAGCACGAAGGAGGAGCCATCGAACACGAGTTCGTCCTGGCCGCAAATCTGGTTGACATAGATCAGCGGCAAACCGGATTCGCGCACCCGCGCGAGGGCGTGAGCGAGGCGCGCATCGACGTTTCGTGTGTCGAAGGGCGAACCATTGATGACGATCAGGATTTCCGCGCCCGATTCGCCGAGGCATTCCGCGACCTCGGGAGTCCACATGTCCTCGCAGACCATGACGCCGAGACGCACGCCGCGAAAATTGATCGGCCCCGGCAAGGGGCCAGCGGCGAACACGCGCTTCTCGTCGAACACGCCGTAATTCGGCAGATCGTGCTTCAGGCGCATGGCGGCGATCTTGCCGGCGTCGAGCAGGATGGCGGCGTTGTACAGATGTCGGTCCTCGACGCGCGGCGCGCCCACGAGGAGCGCCGGTCCGCCATCCGCCGTGTCGGCGGCCAGGGCCGCGACGGCTTCGTCGACCTTGCGCAGAAAAGCCGGTCGCAGCACCAGGTCCTCGGGCGGGTAGCCGCAGACCGAAAGCTCGGAGAACACCACGAGATCGGCGCCGCGAGCCTCCGCCCGGGCCGCGCGGATGCGCGCCATATTTCCGGCCAGATCGCCGACGGTCGGATTGAATTGGACCAGCGCGATGGAAATCGTATCGGTCATGGATCGGTCCAATGGATCGCCTGGACGACAAGGCCGCGCCGTGCCCCTTCGGGTGCGGTAGCTGGTGCGGGAACGAGGGGCGCGGTCAATATAGGCACGAGCGCCGGTAACGCAATGCGCGCGACCGAGGCCCCGATGGTCCGGCCGCAATGCCCGCCCGCGATTGCGCCGCCGCGACCAAAAGGCCATGAATATCGGCGTCACCCAGTGATCCGGCCATGACCCAGCCCGAAGCCGTCCTATTTATCCCAGAATCCATCCGCCCGATCGCGGCGCGGCGGTCGGGACCGTGAGCCCACCGCCGGTTCGTAGCCTCTTGGATCTGTTCGGGCGCGAGCGGGCGACCGTGCCCGAGATCTTTGCCGCACGCGTCGCGCGTTCTCCGGAATCGACCGCGCTCATCTGGCAGGGTCGGCGCTGGAGCTATGTCCAGGCCCAGGAGGAAATCGACCGCTTCGCGGGCTTCGTCGCCGCGACGCTGGAGCCGGGCGGGCGGGTGGCAAGCTATCTCTCGAACCGCCCCGAGGCGCTCTGGTCCTGGCTCGGCACGATGTTCGCCGGCGCGGTTTTCGTGGCGCTCGATCGCAAGCACAAGGGCGCATTGCTCGCGGACATGCTCGCGCGTTCCAAGGCTGCGATCCTGGTCACCCAATCGGACGCGCTCGGCGACCTCCCGGAACTTGCCGCCTCGGGTATCCGGGCGATCGTGTTCGTCGATCGCGCGATCCGGGTTCCGGGCGCATCGAGCCTTCTCTATTGCGAGACGCGCGGCCATCCGACCCCGCCCCGTCCGCGCGCCGAGCCCGCCGATCTTGCGGGCGTGCTCTACACCTCGGGCACGACCGGGCGCTCGAAGGCGGTAATGATTTCGCACAACCAATATGTCCGCGGCGCAGCCCGCCTGGTCGACGCCTACGGCCTGCGCCCGGACGACGTATTCCACAATTGGCTGCCGCTCAGCCATTTCGGCGGCCAGATGCACATGGGCGTGACCGCCATCGTCGCGGGCGGGGCGATCGCGCTGTTTCCGACATTTTCGCGCAGCCATTTCCTCGACCAAGCGCGCGAAACCGGCGCCAGCGTGATGTGCGGATTTGCCGCGATCATGCACATGCTGTGGTCCTTGCCCGAACGGCCGGACGACGCGGACACACGCCTGCGCGTCGGCATCCAGGCGGGAATCGTGCCGGAGCTGCGCGAAGGCTTCGAGCGGCGCTTCGGTGTGACGCTGGGCGAGAATTACGGCATGACCGAGTGCGATCCCATCACCCATCCGCACGACGGGGTCGCGGTGCCGCCGGGCTCCGTCGGGCGGGCGGCCCACGATGTCGAGGTTGCGATTCTGGGCGCGGACGGGCGCGCCGCGCCGACGGGCGAGGTCGGCGAGATCGCGGTACGGCCGAGGGTTCCGGATATTTGCATGATCGGTTACGAGAACGACTCGGCCGCGACCATCGCCGCATGGCGCGATCTGTGGCTGCACACGGGCGATTACGGCGCTTTCGACGCGGATGGGTTTCTTTATTTCAAAGGGCGCGCGGGCGATTACATCCGCCGCCGCGGCGAGAACGTCTCGGTGGCCGAGCTTGCCGCCATCATGGCCACGCACCCGTCCATCGCCGAATGCGCCGCTGTCGGCGTGCCATCGCCCCTGGGCGAGGATGACGTCAAGCTCGTCGCGGCACCGAAGGAAGGCGCGGAATTGGACCCGGCGGAGATTCACGATTTTGCAACCCGCCGAATGGCCCGCTTCATGGTGCCGCGCTATATCGAGATCGTCACGCGCTTGCCGCGCAGCGAACTCGGTAAGATCGAATCTCTGCGCCTCAAGAGCGCGGGGCTGGACATTTGGGACGCCGAGAAACGGAAAACCTAGGGGGAAGTCATGGCCGATACCGCATTGTTCGAGAAACGCGACAGGGTGGCGATCGTCACCATCAACCGCGCGGAAAAGCGTAACGCCATCGATATCGCCACCTCGGCCGCGCTCAAGGCCTGTTTCGACCGCGTCGAGCGCGACGACGATGTCGATGTCTGCATTTTCACCGGCGCGGGCGACAAGGCGTTCAGCGCGGGCGTCGACCTGAAGCAATTGGCCGCCGAGGGTCCGCCCATGGTGCCCAAGGTGTTTTTTCCCGATAGCGGCTGGGCGGGCATCGGACGGCGGCGCTTCGACAAGCCGGTGATCGCCGCGGTGAACGGCCACGCGATCGCGGGCGGGCTTGAACTCGTGCTGTCGTGCGATTTCGCGATCGCCGCCGAAAACGCCATGTTCGGCGTGAACGAGGCCGCACTCGGCCCCATCGCGGACGCGGGCGCGTGCTTCCGGCTGCCGCATTGGATTCCCCTGCCCTATGCGCGCGAGCTGCTCTACACCGGGCGCTGGATCGACGCGGAGGAAGCCTTGCGCCTCGGCCTCGTCAACCGCGTGGTGCCGCTGTCCAAGCTCATGGACACCTGCCTCGAAATCGCTGGACGCATCGCGCGCAATTCGCGCGAGGCGGTAAGCATCACCAAGCGGCTCATTGCTGAAACCCTCGACCGGCCCGAGGACGAGGCCTGGACGATCAACGAGCGCTATATGTGGCAATCCTTCGAGAACGAGGATTTCTGGGAAGGTCCGCGCGCCTTCGCCGAGAAGCGCCCGCCCGTCTTCAAGCGCAAGATGTGAGGAGCTAGGCCTTCGGCCGCAGCAGGAACTCGCGCCCGACCTTCACTTTTGGCGCGCCGTCGTACTGCACGATATCGGCCGTGGCATAGGTTTCGGCCCAGCGCTCGGGCAGATACGAGCCGGTGCCGATGACATCGATGGGCGCCTTGGCGACTGCCATGACGCGGCATTTCTCGGGCGTAAATCCCGAGGACGCCACGATCCGGCAGCCCTTGTAGCCCGCCTTGTCCAGGCTTTCGCGCAAATGCCACACCGCCGCCACCGACACGCCCGTGCCGACGAGGTACCGGAGCTCGGTTTCCGTCCGGTAGCCGCGCACGGCCTCGGGCACGTGGCGCTCTAGCACGGCATAGGACGCGGGCGGGTCCAAGCCCTCGACATAGCGTCCGCCCGTGGTGTCGATACGCACGCCCAAGCTCCCCGATTCGACGAGTTCGGGAAAACGCCGGCACACGGCGAGCGCGTCGGACACCTCGCGGCCGAAATAATCGACCAGCACCGTCATCGGCTCGCCGGGGAAGGTTTCGTGGAACATTTCCGCCGCGCGCACGGTCGATCCAGCATAGCCGATGAAGGCGTGCGGCATGGTGCCGTAGCCCTTGGGTTGGCCGAAGAAATGCGCCGTCGCGTCGGTGGCGTTGCCGAGAAAACCGACCGCGCCAACCTTGGCCTTGGCGGCGGCCGAACCGACCGCCGCGGCATAGGCCATCATCTCGGCCATGTCGGTGCCCGCGCAATGGCGCGCGTCCATGGCGAGGAAGGACACCTTGGGCAAATCGACGCACATCGTATAGGCGTTGTAGGCCGCGACGCAGGCTGGTCCGAGTTTTTGCAGATAGAGCGTTTCGAGATCGACCAGATGGAACATCGGTCCCGAGAGATAGAGCATGGGCTCGCCCGCGCCGACCCATTCGCCCTCGCGGTAGTTCCCCTCGATCTCGATCGCCGCGCCGCGCGCGGCCGCGACATCGCGCAGCCATTCGGTCATCAGGCGCGGCGCGCAGATGACCGGGCGGCGCATGAAGACGGCATAGACCACACGCACATCGCCGTAGCGACCGACCGCGGCCTTGGTCTTGTTGAAATAGGCGTCCGTCCACGCGGATATTTCACCGTCCGCGGGGCGCACGCGCCCGCGGTCCCCAGGGCGCTCGCGCGCCGGCTCAGCTCGCGGCGACGGCGCGCCGCTTGAGCTCGCCGCGTTCCCTTTTGAGGGCTTCTGCGACAAGGAAGGCCAGCTCCAAGGATTGGGAGGCGTTGAGACGTGGATCGCAATGGGTGTGATAGCGGTCGGACAAATTTTCCTCGGTAATCGCCTGTGCGCCGCCGATGCATTCGGTCACGTCTTGACCGGTGAGTTCGAGGTGGACGCCGCCGCCATAGCTGCCTTCCGCTTGATGCACGGCGAAGAAGGCCCGCACTTCCTCAAGCACCCGGTCGAAGGGCCGGGTCTTGTAGCCGTTCGCGGACTTGATCGTGTTGCCGTGCATCGGATCGCACGACCACACGACGTTTCGGCCCTCGCGCGCGACCGCGCGCACCAGCGCCGGCAGCTTGGCATGAACCTTGTCCGCGCCCATGCGCGCGATGAGGGTCATTCTGCCCGCCACGTTTTCCGGATTGAGGATGTCGAGAAGTTTCAGCAACTCATCCCCTTCGAGCGACGGCCCGCATTTCAGGCCGATCGGATTCTTGACGCCGCGCAGGAATTCGACGTGCGCGCCGCCGGGCTGGCGCGTGCGGTCGCCGATCCACAACATGTGCGCGCTGACGGCATACCAATCGCCGGTCGTCGAATCGACGCGCGTCATCGCCTCCTCGAACGGCAGCAGCAAGGCCTCGTGCGAGGTGAAGAAATCGGTCTCGCGAATCTGCGGCGTGGTTTCCGAGGTCAGGCCACAGGCTTCCATGAAGTCGAGGGTTTCCGACAGCCGGTCGGCCATCTCGCGGTAGCGTTCGCCTTGGGGGCTGCGCGCCACGAAACCGAGATTCCAGCGATGGACCTGATGCAGATCGGCGTAACCGCCCTGGGCGAAGGCGCGCAAGAGATTGAGCGTGGCCGCGGACTGGCTGTAGGCCTGCACCAGGCGCTCGGGATCGGGCGCGCGCGCGGCGGGGGTAAACTCCATGCCGTTGACCATGTCGCCGCGATAGGCGGGCAGTTCGACCCCGGCCTGGGTTTCGGTCGTCGAGGACCGGGGCTTGGCGAATTGTCCGGCCAAGCGCCCGACCTTCACCACCGGCAGGGCCGCGCCGTAAGTCAGCACCACCGCCATCTGCAAGAGCACGCGGAAGGTGTCGCGGATATTGTCGGGATGGAACTCGGCGAAGCTTTCGGCGCAATCCCCACCCTGGAGAAGGAAGGCCTTGCCGGACGCAACCCGACCCAGCGCCGCCGTCAGCCGGCGCGCCTCGCCGGCGAACACCAAGGGCGGGTGCCGCCGCAAGCGGCGTTCGACCGCCTGCAACGCCGCCGGATCGGGATAAACCGGCAATTGCTGGGCAGGCTTGCTCCGCCAGCTCTCGGGTGACCACTTCGCGATCAAAGCCATGCTCCGCTTGGCCAAGAAGGCCCGCCGGGCCGCGCCCGGTCTAGGCACGGCTTCAAGGCAAGACCTCAAGTCGAGATTTGAGACCAATGATTTAGCGCGCCTTGGCCCGCGATTCCAGCCCCCTGGCGGGGGCAAGTTCCGCCCGGCCCTACTCCGCCGCCGATTTCGCGTCCTCGGGTTCCGGCAATTTGTCGCGCAGGGTCACGAATTCCTCGGCCGCGCTCGGATGAATGCCGATGGTCGCGTCGAAATCCGCCTTCGTTGCCCCGCATTTGACCGCGACCGCCAAGCCCTGGACGATCTCGGCCGCATCCGCCCCCACCATGTGGCAGCCGAGCACGCGGTCGGTCAGCGCATCGACCACGAGCTTCATCAGCGTGCGCTCGTCGCGCCCGGTCATGGTGTGCTTCAAGGGCTTGAACGCCGAACGGTAAACATCGATGCGCCCGTATTGGCGCCGGGCATCCTCCTCGGAAAGCCCGACGACCGCGACGCTCGGATGGCTGAACACCGCGGTCGGCACGTCGCGGTAATCGGGCCGGCGCGGCTTGTCGGCGAAGATGGTGTCGGCGAAGCACATGGCCTCATGCAGCGCGACGGGGGTTAAATTGATTCGATTCGTGACATCGCCGATGGCATAGACCGAGCCCACATTGGTCCGCGAATAGGAATCGACCGCGACCGCGCCCGAAGGCTTGAGAGCGACGCCCGCGGCTTCGAGGCCGAGGCCCTTGGTCTTGGGTACGCGGCCCGTCGCGAACAACACGCAATCAAATTCCGTCTCGTCCCCTGCGGTCGTGCGCGCGCGGATGGCCTCGCCGGACCGCGCCAACGAAACGAGATTGGTCCCCAGACGCAACGCCACGCCTTTCTTCGCCATCTCGGCCGCGAGATGGGCGCGCACATCGGCATCGAAGCCGCGCAAGATTTGTTCGCCGCGATAGAACAGCGTCGTCTCGGCGCCGAGGCCGTTGAAGATTCCCGCGAACTCGACCGCGATATAGCCCCCGCCCACAACGGCCACGCGCTTGGGGAATTCGGGCAGATCGAAGGCGTCGTCGGAAACGATTCCGAATCCGGCGCCAGGAATGTCCGGCTTTTCCGCCTGACCGCCCACGGCCACGAGAATATAGCGCGAAGTCAGCGTGCGCCCCGCCGCCTCGACCGCGTGCGGGCCGACCACGACGCCCCTTCCCGCGATGCGTTCCACGCCCGCCCCGTCGAGCACCCGGGCATAGATCCCTTCGAGCCGGTCGATCTCTTTCTTCTTGTTGGCGACCAGGGTCGGCCAATCGAAACCCGGCTTGACCGCCGACCAGCCATAAGCAACCGCGTCCTCGAAATCCTCGTGGAAATGGGCGGCGTAGGCATAGAGCTTTTTCGGGATGCAGCCGCGATTGACGCAAGTGCCGCCCCAGCGATCGTCCTCGACCACCGCGACCTTGGCGCCATACTTGGCGCTCCAGCGGCCCGCGCGCACGCCCGCGGAGCCGCCGCCTATGATCACCAAATCATAATCGTGATTCGCCATGCGCGACCCGCCAGGGCGCCGATCCGAATCTTACGCGCCTATTTGCCCACGCCACCCATGCAGACGTATTTCATCTCAAGGAAATCGTCGATGCCGTACTTCGAGCCCTCGCGGCCAAGGCCGGATTCCTTCATGCCGCCAAACGGCGCAACCTCGGTCGAGATGATGCCGACATTCATCCCCACGATGCCGTATTCGAGCGCCTCCGAGACGCGCCAGGCGCGGCCGATATCGCGGGTATAGAAATACGACGCCAGGCCGAATTCGGTGTCATTGGCCATGTGCACGACTTCATCCTCGGTCTGGAAGCGGATGATCGGCGCGACCGGACCGAAGGTTTCCTCGCGCATGATCTTCATGCCGGCCTTTACATCGGCGAGCACGGTCGGCTGATAGAACGAGCCACCAAGCGCATGACGCTTGCCGCCCACGACGATGCGGGCGCCCTTGGCCGTCGCGTCGGCGACGTGTTCCTCGACCTTGACGACCGCCGCCGGGTTGATGAGCGGGCCTTGGGTCACGCCGTCCGCCATGCCGTCGCCGACCTTCAAGCCCGAGACGGCTTGCGACAAGCGCGAGACAAATTCGTCGTAGATGGCGTCCTGGGCGAAGATGCGATTCGCGCAGACGCAGGTCTGGCCCATATTGCGGAACTTCGAGAGCATCGCGCCCTCGACGGCGGCGTCGAGATCGGCATCGTCGAAGACGATGAACGGCGCGTGCCCGCCCAGTTCCATCGACATTTTCTTGACCGTCGCCGCGCATTGCTCGATCAGCAATTTGCCGATCTCGGTCGAGCCGGTGAAGGTGATCTTGCGCACGATGGGGTTGGAGGTCAGCTCGCCGCCGATTTCGCGCGCGCTGCCCGTGACGACGTTGAACACACCCTTGGGGATGCCGGCGCGCTCGGCGAGCTCGGCCAGGGCCAGCGCCGAATACGGCGTTTCCGTCGCGGGCTTGCACACGACGGTGCAGCCGGCGGCCAAGGCTGGGCCGCATTTGCGGGTAATCATGGCATTCGGGAAGTTCCACGGCGTGATCGCGCCCACGACGCCCACCGGCTCCTTCGTCACCACGATGCGCCGGTCGGGCATGGTGTGTGGGATGACGTCGCCGTAGACGCGCTTGCCTTCCTCGGCGAACCACTCGATGAACGAGGCGCCATAGACAATCTCGCCGCGCGATTCGGACAGGGGCTTGCCTTGCTCGGCGGTCATGATGCGCGCGAGATCCTCCTTGTGCTGGATCATGAGCTCGAACCATTTGCGCAGGATCGCCCCGCGGTCCTTCGCGGTCTTGGCGCGCCAGGCGGGATAGGCCTTGTTCGCGGCCTCGATCGCGCGCCTTGTTTCGGCGGCGCCAAGCTTGGGGATCGTGCCGATGACGCCCGTATCGACGGGGTTGGTCACCTTGATCGTGGCGCCGCCATCGGCGTCCACCCACGCGCCGTCGATATAGCATTTCTGGCGCAGCAATTTTTCGTCGTCGAGCTTCAGCATGGGGCTCTCCCGTGGGTTTCCCGGTGGCGATGGGGGGCCGTTCGATCCCAATATTGGGGGACCATTCGGTCCCAATATAAGGTGTGCGAGGGCGCGCGGGAACAAGGCGATCCAACGCCTTCGCAGGGCCAAAACCCGGGACGGACGAGCCTAGCGGCCCATTGATATCGGACCTAGCGGCGATATCGGCTCTGGCGGCCCCGCCGTAGAATCGGGCCTATCGGACTCGTTCTAGGATCGGGCCTATCGGCCCTGGCGATGGGCCTCGGCAAAGGCGGCCATGGAAGGGAATTCGAAATCCGGCTGGGGTTTATCGCCCGTGGGATTGGGAGTCGCGCCCTTGCCCTTCAACCCCGCGCGCCGATTGATCCAGCACGTCACAAGTCCTGCCTTGCGGCCCGGCACGATGTCGTGGAACAGGCTTTGCGCGGTGTGCAGGATTTTGTCCTTCGGCACGCCGAGCTTGGCCACGGCCGCGATCACGGCCGCGAAATTGCGCGGATCGGGTTTGTAGGACCCCACGTCCTCGGCCGTCACCACCGCATCGAACACGCCGCCGAGCTTTTCGTTCGAATACGCGAAGGACGCGCGATCCACGTTCGAAAGGATCACCAGCTTGTAGTGGCTCTTGAGATAGGCGAGCGCCTCGCGGCTATCGGGAAAAGCGGGCCAATCCTTGATGGACGCGCCGAACGCCGCGGCCTCGGCGTCCGTGCTGGCGAGCGAGCGCGCAGCCGACATGCGCTTCAGCGTTTCGGCAAGAATCCTGGAGTAGAGGAGGCCCGGCTGGGCGGTCTCGACCTCGTGCTCGATGCGGCCGTATTCCGAAATGAGCGCGTCGTCCGACAGCGCAAGACCGTGACGGCGCGCCCAAATCTGAAGTCCCGCCGCCAGACCCTTTTCCCAATCGATCAGCGTGCCGTAGCAATCGAAGGTCAGAGCGGAAAACTGGGACAGCTTCATGATCATCTCCTCGGCGCGACCCATCTGATTACGGAGCTTTATACATGATGAAGATTGAAATCCCGTCAGATTAACCTGGCCGGCGCTGGCAAAAGTGAACGGCCCCGGAAGCGGAAATTCCGCCATTGCCGGCTTCCGGTTCCGCCACGCTCCACCTTCAACCGGAAATGGCGACGGAGGCAAAAATGCGCCGAGATTCAACCCGGATCGCTCAGTGGGGGCCGATCGGCTTGGTCTTCACCCGTGCGGATGAGGGGCGAAGGGTTGCGCGGAGCCCCATCGGTCGCCGATCGGGGCGCCTCGCCCACCCTGTCCGGGATTGCGCGCGGCGCGGCGCGGGGGTCAAATCCAGGCTTCGGCAATCCAGCGTGGAGGGCGGGCATGGCGCCGGCATTCAAGGAAATCGTCGATTTGGGGCACGAGTACTTCAACGGCATGCGCCACATCGGCAATGCACCCGTCGCGTTCTGGCCCATTCGGACCCATGACGAGAACCGGCGCATCAGCCACGGCAAGCTCGGCCTCGAATCGCGCATGATGCTCATGCCCGAACACTGCGGCACGCATCTCGACGTGCCCCGCCACGGCAATAAGGACGGCCTCGCGCTCGATCAGGTGCCGCTCGAATCGCTCGTCGTGCCGGGCCATTTCATGGACTTCACGCACAAGCGCGAGGGCGAGGCGATCTCCATCGCCGATTTCGAGGAGGCCGAACGGAAAACGGGTCAGCGCATCGGGCCGGGCAAGGCCACGTTCTGCTGGACGGGAACCGACAAGGTTTGGGGCGAACCAGGATTCTCGACGCGCCGTCCCCACGTGCCGACGACGACCGCGCAATGGCTCGTCGATCGCGGCATGACGCTCTTCTGTACGGACATGATCGGCATGGACGACCCGGCGGAGTGGTGGTGGCCCACACACCAGATCTGGCTCGACGCCGGCGTCTGCATGGTCCAGCAGCTTCGCAATCTTGGCGCCTTGGCGGGCAAGTCATTCGTCTTCGTCTGCCTGCCGCTCAAGATCCGCGAAGGAACGGGCTGTCCGGTGCGTCCCGTGGCGCTCGTCGCGTGAGGGAGGGGATGGCGCGCGCAAGTACGCCGCGATGCGCGCGGGCGCAGCCGCGCGGGACCCGGCCTTCGGTCTTGAGGGCGAGCTCGGCACGCTCGGCGCCAAGACCCTCTACATCGAGCCGGGTTGTCCTTGGGAGAACGGGTACAACGAGAGCTTCAACTCGAAGCGCGGGGACGAACTGCCGAATGGAGAGAGCTTTTACTCGCTACGGGAGGCCGAGTTTCCGGTCGAACGCCGGCGCCATCACCACAACACCGTGCGTCCGCATTCGTCGCTTGGATACCGACCGCCAGCAGCGCACACTTTTGTACCACTGTTGTCCAATCTAGGAGGGACAACGGCTATGCGGTAGCCTCGGTTCCGCAGGCATAAAAAACCGCCGGGTCGGAGCCGCCTGGCGCTTGCCGGCTAGGTGGCCGCGAATCTCCGCGAAAAAGGGAGGCAAGAATGACACCCGACCAGATCCTCTCCCACCCGCCCCGCGTTCTGACCCAGGCCCAGCGCGAACGCTATTTCGAAACGGGTTATCTGCTCCTTCCCGGCATCGTCGCCACCGAGTGGATCGCGCGCCTGCGCACCGGCATCGGTGAGTTGGTGGAGCGCAGCCGCAAGCTGACCGAATCCAACTCCGAATATGACCTAGAGACCGAACACAGCGCGGCATCGCCGCGCCTGCGTCGCATCGTGAACCCGTCATCGGCCAGTAGGGCGGTCTGGGAGTACGTCTCCGACGCCGTCGTGGCCGACATCGCGGCGGATCTTCTCGGCCCCGATGTGAAGTTCTTGGACACTCAGATGAACTTCAAATGGGCGCGTGGCGGCACCGAGATCAAATGGCACCAGGACATCACCTATTTCCCACACACCAACTACAGCTTGCTGACCATCGGCACGATGCTGGAGGACGTGGGGCCCGAGCAGGGGCCCATGGGCGTGATCCCCGGCAGCCATCGCGGCCCGATCTTCGAGCTGTATGACAAGGAAGGCCGCTGGATCGGCACCTTGCGCGACCATGACATGGCCACCGTGGACTTCTCCAAGGCCGCTTATCTCATGGGGCCGGCGGGTTCTATCCAGGTTCATAGCTGCCGGACGCTTCACGGCTCCGCCCAGAACAATTCCGACCGTTCACGACCTCTTCTCCTCGCGACCTACAGCTCGGCCGATGCCTTCCCCTATGTTCCCTATCCGGTGGTGTCGGACCAGACCTTCCGCATCGTGCGCGGCAGACCCGCGGTGCGCGCCCATCTCGATCCCGAGCCCTGCCCGTTGCCGCCCGACTGGTCCAAGGGCAAGGGCTACCAATCCATCTTCGTCTGGCAGCAGAAGGAAGATGTCGCCATGACAGGAGGCGCGCCATGAAGATCGGTTTCATCGGCCTTGGCAATATGGGCGAGCCCGCGGCAGCCAACCTGGCGCGCAAGAAATTCGCGCTCACCGTCCACGACCTGCACAAGGACCGTGCCCAGCGCCTGCTCGGCATGGGCGCCGCCTGGGCAGCGAGCCCGCGTGAGATTGCATCGGCTAGCGACGTGGTCATCACCTGCCTGCCGGCGCCTAAGGACGTCGCGGCGGTGGTCGAAGGGCCGGACGGCGTTATCCATGGTCTCAAGCGCGGCGCGGCCTGGATCGACATGAGCACCAGCGATCTGCACCAGATGGCCCGCTTCGCCGAGCAGCTGCGCGGCATGGGCGTGACCGTGCTGGAGGCCACCGCCACCGGCGGCGTGCACAATGCACGCGAAGGACGCGTGACGCTGTTCATCGGCGGACACCGCGCCGACTATGAGAAATACCGGCCTGTGATCGAGGGCGTGGCCAACCAAGTCTTTTATATGGGGGAACTGGGCCGGGCGACGATCACCAAGCTCATCACCAACATGATGTGCTTCGTTCACCAAGTGGCGCTGGCCGAAGGCCTGAGTCTTGGCGCCCAGGCGGGCATCGACAGTACGGCACTCCTGGAAGCCATCCAGGCCAGCTATGCTGGCAGCTTCTCCGCCCAAATAGACGGGCCGCAGATCCTGGACGGCTCCTACGACAAGACCTTCTCCATCGGCCTCGTCGCCAAGGACATGACGCTCGGCCTCGCGCTCGCCAAGGAGCACAAGGCGCCCATGAAGGTGGTGGAGGCCGCCGCCGGGATCGTCTTCAAGGCCCGCGACAGCTACGGCCCGGAAGCGGGGGCACTCACCACCGCGCGCGTCATCGAGGAACAGACGGGCAAGCTTTTGCGCGCGGCGTGGCCGCGGAAATAACGATTTGGCGTGAGGGATCGGCTATGCCGCGATGCGCGCTCGCCGGCCAGCCGCGTGGTGCGCAGCGTTATGCAACGCTTGGCCGCGCGCGCCTCCAAGGATATCGCACATCGTGCCCGCGCGCGGACACAGCCGCGCGGGACCTGCGCGCGCTATTCCACGGTCACGCTCTTGGCCAAATTGCGCGGCTGGTCAACATCCGTGCCCTTGATGACCGCCACGTGATAGGCGAGGAGCTGCACCGGAATGGCATAGAGAATGGGCGCCACGAACGGATCGACTTTCGGCAGCACGACCGCATGATCGACCTTGGTGCCGATATCGCGCGCGCCGATCGCATCGGAAATCAGAATCACCCGCCCGCCGCGCGCCACCACTTCCTGTACGTTCGACGCGGTCTTTTCGTACAACGGCCCCGAGGGGGCGCAGACGATCACCGGCACATCCTCGTCGATGAGCGCGATGGGGCCGTGCTTCATCTCGCCCGCGGCATAGCCCTCGGCGTGGATGTAGGAGATTTCCTTGAGCTTCAAGGCGCCTTCCATGGCGAGCGGAAAGAGCGAACCGCGCGCAAGGAACAGTACATCGCGCGCCAGCGCCACGAATTCCGCGATTTTCTGAATATGTTCGTCATGGTTGAGGATTTCGGCCGCCCGCGCCGGAACCTCGGCAAGAGCCGCCGATAGCCGCTCCTCGCGCGTCTGGTCGATGGCGCCGCGCGCCCGCGCCGCGGCGATCGCAAGGCAGGCCAGCACGGTGAGCTGGGTGGTGAAGGCCTTGGTCGAGGCGACGCCGATTTCCGGCCCCGCGAGGGTCGGCAGCAGCGCGTCGGAGGCGCGCGCGATCGCGCTTTCCGGCACGTTCACGACCGAGAGGATGTGCTGGCCCTGCGATTTGGCGTAGCGCAGAGCGGCGAGGGTATCGATGGTTTCGCCCGATTGCGAGACGAACAGCGCGGCTCCGCCCTTGGGCATCGGCGCCTCGCGGTAGCGGAACTCGGACGCGACATCCGCCTCGACCGGCAGGCGCGCAATCTGTTCGAGCCAGTACTTGGCCACAAGGCCCGCGTAATACGCCGTGCCGCAGGCCGAGATGGTGAGACGCGGCAGGGTCGCGAAATCGAACGGCACGGGCGGCAACCGGATGCGCCGTTCGTACGGATTGAAATAGGCTTGCAGCGTGTCGCCGATGACAGTCGGCTGCTCGAAGATTTCCTTCTGCATGAAATGGCGGTACTGGCCCTTGCCGACGAGCGCGCCCGAAAGCGAAGTCAGCTTGACCGCGCGTTCGACCACCCGGTCGTCCTCGTCGCGCACGGTCGCGCCCTGGAGCGTGATCTCGACCCAATCGCCTTCCTCGAGATAGCTGATGCGCCGGGTGAGCGGGGCGAGCGCGAGCGCATCGGAGCCGAGATACATTTCGCCGTCGCCATAGCCGATTGCGAGCGGGCTGTTGCGCCGCGCGCCGATCATCAAGCCCTCATGGCCCGCGAAGATGATGGCAAGCGCAAAGGCGCCGTTCAGGCGTTTTAGCGCCGCTCCCACCGCCTCGCGCGGGGATTTCCCCGATTTCATCAGGCGCGTGATCAGATGCGCGACCGCCTCGGTATCGGTGTCGCTTTGAAATTCGCAACCTTGGCCCTCAAGTTCGCGGCGCAATTCCTGGAAATTCTCGATGATGCCGTTATGCACCACGGCCACGCTGTCGGTGGCGATGGGATGGGCGTTGCGCACCGAGGGCACGCCGTGCGTCGCCCAGCGCGTATGGCCGATACCGGTGGTGCCGCCCAAGGGCGTCTTCGTCAGCACCTCGGCCAGGTTATTGAGCTTGCCCTCGGCGCGCCGGCGCTCGATGCGGCCTTCGACCAGCGTTGCCACGCCCGCCGAATCATAGCCGCGATATTCGAGCCGGCGCAGGCCATCGACGAGCAGACCCGCGGCCGCCTGTTTGCCGACGATGCCGATGATGCCGCACATGGCCTAGCGATCCTTGTTTTTGGACTTGCCCCGAACCTTGGGCGCGCCGGGGTTCTTGGACGCGGCGGGATTCTTGGACGCAGCGGGGGGCCGCCGGGCCTTCTGGGCGGCCTTGCGCGCGCGAAAGGCGCGGGCAAAGCCCTTGACCACTCGCTGCTCGGCGCGCTCGACCGCCAGCGCGTCCGCGGGCACGTCCTTGGTGATGACGCTGCCCGCGCCGACGATGGCGCCCGCGCCGATGCGCACCGGGGCAATGAGGGCCGAGTTCGAGCCGATGAAGGCGCGCGCGCCGATCTCGGTGCGCGATTTGAGGTAGCCGTCGTAATTGCAGGTAATGGTGCCCGCGCCGATATTGGCGCCGGCTCCGATATGCGCGTCGCCGAGATAGGACAGATGATTGGCCTTGGCGCCGGCCTCGAGGATCGCTTGCTTCAATTCGACGAAATTCCCGACATGGGCGCCGCGCCCGACGACCGCGCCCGGGCGCAGGCGCGCGAAGGGCCCGATGACGGCGTCCGAGGCGATGCGCGCGCCCTCGATATGGCAATGGGCGCGAATCTCCACATTGTCGCCGACGGTAACGCCCGGGCCGAAGACTACGTTCGGCCCGACGGCGACATCGCGGCCCAATTTCGTATCGTGGGAAAAATACGTCGTCGCCGGGTCCGCGAGGGTTGCGCCGTTCGTCATCGCCTTGCGCCGCAAGCGGTTCTGCACCGCTTCTTCGGCGGCGGCGAGCTCGATCCGCGAATTCACGCCCATCAGCTCGTCCTCGGGCGCGCGCACCACGGCGCAGCGCAAGCCCCGGCGCCTCGCCAGCGCCACGATATCGGTCAGGTAATACTCGCCCTTGGCGTTGTCGTTCTTGACGCGGCCCAGAAGATCGAACATCAGCCGCGCATCCGCCGCCATCACGCCCGAATTGCAAAGCCCGATCGCGCGTTCGGCGGCGGACGCGTCCTTGTATTCAACGATGGCCTCGAGCGCGCCGTCCTTGGCCAACACGAGGCGGCCGTAAGCCCCCGGATCGCGCGGCTCGAAGCCGAGCACGGCGATGGCCGCGCCCCGCCGTCGCGCAGCCATGACACGGCGAAGGGTTTCGGGCGTGAGCAAGGGCGTGTCGCCGAACAGCACCGCCACATCGCCCGAGAATCCCTTGAGCGCCGCGCGTGCCTGCAAGACCGCATGGCCGGTGCCAAGCTGTTCGGATTGCACCGCCAACTCGGCGGGTGCTGCCGCGCGCCCGACCTCGTCCATTCCGGGGCCGATGACGACGACCGCGCGCCCGAATCGCGCCCGCCGCACGGCGTCGAGCACGTGCATAACCATGGGCCGACCGGCGAGGGCGTGCAGCACCTTGGGCCGGCGCGACTTCATGCGCGTGCCCTTGCCGGCGGCAAGAATGATGGCGACGGATGGGGCCATGAACCGCTAGAAAACCGAAACGCTCGAATGGAGCGCGACCCGAGCGGCGTCTCGAACACTCGGTCCACGCGCGGCGGACCATGCCACAGGGCGACGAATGGGCAAAGTCACGAATTGTTTCATTAGGTTGCAGGATGTCTAGATTTCGCGCGGTGGTCTTCGATCTCGACGGCACTCTGATCGATAGCGCACCGGACATTCATGCGGCATTGAACGCGACCCTCGCCGCCGCCGGCCGACCGGGAGTCGATTTGCCGACCACGATCCGCTTTGTCGGCGACGGCGCGCGCCAATTGGTCGCGCGCGGCTTCGCCGCCTCGGGCGAGGTGCCCGAGGACGCGGCGCTCGACCGCCATTACCGCGAATTTCTCGAAGCCTACGAGGCCGAGCCGATTGCGCGCACCCGGCCGTATCCGGGCGTCGTGAAAACCCTGCTCACGCTCCGCGCCGAGGGCCATGTGCTGGGCGTTTGTACGAACAAGCCGGATGGCCTGAGCCTCGACGTGCTCACTCGCCTTGGCCTCGCGGCGCATTTCGAGGCGATTGTCGGCCCGGACAGAGTGCCGCGCCGCAAGCCCGACCAAGCGCATCTCTTGGCAACGCTCGACGCCATGGGCGCGCGCGCCGAGGAGGCCGTGATGGTCGGGGATTCGGCAAACGACGTGGCAACCGCCCGCGCGGCCGGAATCCCTTGCGTGTGCGTGACCTTCGGCTACGCCAATATGGCGCCCGAAAAACTCGGCGCCGACGCGCTGATCTCGCGCATGATCGATCTGCCCGCTGCCCTTGCGCGTCTTGTCTGAGGCGCGCGGCGGAAAATCATCGCCCGCGCACCGCCCCATCCCCGATTGCCTTGACAGCGCCGCCGCCCGGCCCATTTAATGCGCGCTTCCCGACACGATGGGCGCGTAGCTCAGCGGTAGAGCACTCGTTTCACATGCGAGGGGTCGCTGGTTCAATCCCAGCCGCGCCCACCATTTTTTGCCGCACGTCCGCGAAGGGGACGCCGACGACGCCCCATCCCGTCACTCATCTCATGTCGGACTCTCAAACCGGCCTCTAGCGCCGGATTTCAGAAGATAAAGTCGCCGGCATCGAGCTGTGTCCATTGCACGCCTGCTAGGAAGATCGTGTCGGGCGAATCCGGGCGCGAAAAGCGAAGCTCGACCCCCGTGCCGTATTGCGTCGCCGCCTCCCGCACGTCGGCGAAGCCGTCGCGGTCGCGGCCGAAGTTGAAGGCGGAAAGATCGATCTTGTCTTCGCCATGCCGGAAATCGGTGATGATATCCCGCCAATTGCCGGGATTCTGGCCGTCATAATACGGATCGACGGGACGCAGCGAGAAGTAGAAGACATCATTGCCCGCGCCACCCGTCAGCGTGTCCGCATCGCGTCCGCCGATCAGGGCGTCGTGGCCGGCGCCGCCATCCAGCGTGTCGCGGCCGGAATCGCCGGTCAGTTCGTCATCACCGTCGCCGCCATAGACCCGGTCATTGCCCGCATAGCCTTCGAGCAGATCGTTACCGCCCAAGCCATACACGGTGTCGTCGCCCTGATCGCCGCTCATCTCGTCGCCCCGTGCGCCGCCGGTCAGGACGTCGTTGCCATAGCCGCCATAGATGTAATTCTGATCGTCGCCGCCGGTGATGGTATCGTCGCCATCATCGCCCGATAGATCGCCGAAACCGTTGCCGCCGAAGATGATGTCGTTGCCCGTGCCGCCAAAGATGCGGTCGTCTCCGTCATCGCCGAACAGCACGTCGTTGCCCGCCCCGCCATGGACGATGTCGCGTCCGGCGCCCGCCTGAACCCGGTCATTGCCGTCGCCGCCGATGATCAGGTCGTTGCCGCCATAGGCATTGATGCGGTCGTCGCCTGCGCCACCGTCTAGGGTATCAGCCCCGTCGCCGCTCGATAGCAGATCATTGCCATTGCCGCTCGAAACCCTGTTATTGCCTTGGCCGGCATGCAATTGGTCGGCGCCGTCGCCGCCGTCGAGGGTGTCGTTGCCGCTTTGGGTCCAGACGAAGTCGTCGCCCAACCCGCCCTTCACCGTGGCGTTGCCGCCGCCCGAATGGACCACATAGTCATTGCCGTCGCCGCCATCGATGACGTCGTTGCCGAGAAGGCCGTACAGGGAATCGTCGCCGCCGCCGCCGCTGATGATGTCGTTGCCGAAGCCGCCACGGACGATGTCATTGCCGCCATTGCCGAACAGCGTGTTGTCGCCGTCGCCGCCATCGACGGAATCGTCGCCTAGGCCGCCATCGAGCGAGTCGTTGCCGGCGCCACCGCGCAAGGTATCGTCGCCGTTCTCGCCGTACAGGGTGTCGGCGCCAGCACCGCCTTCGAGAGTATCGTTGCCGGCCTCGCCGAGCAGGACATCGTTGCCGTCCTCGCCGAGAATCCAATCATCGCCCACATCACCGAACACCACGTCGTTGCCTGCGCCTGCATAAACGGTGTCGCGCCCCGCACCGGCCTCGATCACGTCATTGCCACCAAGGGCGGAGATCGTATCGTTGCCGCCGCGCCCGAGAATCCAGTCGGCGCCCTGCGCGCCAAGAATCCGGTCATCGCCCTCGGTTCCCGAGATCGTCCGGTGGCTGTCGTCGATTTGAAAACTGCGCCGATTCCTGATGAGCGTCGCCATGTCCGCCTCCCATGTCCCCTGGTGCTCGACCGATTGCGGGATGGTCGCGGAATGCGTCGCTTTTCGCAGTGCGCGTTGTCACATGACCGCCGTCACACCCCGGCAGGCAAATCCGTGGAACGGCGCATCCCGGGACGGCGAATGGCGGCGACGAACACGGGCGTCAAGTCTTGTCGCCCGAAGATTCCCGGGCACGAGCCCGCGCACCGGCACGCGCCGTTCGGTGGCGCCGAATTCCTCGTCTTCGCACCAGGCCCGCCTGCGTCCGCCGAACTCGGCGCATTCGCGCGGCTGCGGCAATCTTGAGGCGTTACGATACCGGCGGGGAGCGCGACGTCCTATGTCGCGCTCCGCCGAATTCAATCGCGCTCCATTTCGGCGCGTAATTTGTAGCGCTGGATTTTACCCGTGGCGGTGCGCGGGATTTCCTTCACGCGCCGTATCGCGCGCGGGCGCTTGTGCACGGGCAAGCTCAAGAGCGCCGCCGAAAGTGCGCCGTCGCCTCGCGGTACATCCGCGCCATGACCTCGCGGCGAATTCGCGCCGTCGTCTTGCGGCGCATTCGCGCCGGGAACGACAAACAACACGGCGCGCGCAAGCTCGTCCGCGTCCGGCGCCGACACCAAGGCAGCGTCGCGGCACCCGGCGGCGAGCGCCAATTCCTCGATTTCCGCCGGACTCACCCACTGCCCCGCGATCTTCAACATGTCGTCGGCCCGTCCCTGGTGATGAAAGGCGCCGTCTTCGTCGATGCGGTAAATATCGCCGGTCTTGAACCAGCCCTGGCGGAACAATTGCGCCGACAGCTCCGGCCGATTCCAATAGCCGTCCGCGACCGAGGCGATGCGCGCCCAAAGGATTCCGGGCGTGCCCGGCGGCACCTCATGGCCCGCGCCGTCCGCCAGGCACAACTCGGCCCCGGGCGCCGGAAACCCCGAAGCGCCGGGGCGCGCGGCGCCGGGCGCATTGGCGAGCAGCATGAAGACGGTTTCGGACGTGCCCATGGCGTCGAGCGCCTCGACGCCCGTCGCCCGACGCCAACGCTCCCACAGCGCCGGCGGCAGGCGTTCGCCCGCCGAGACATAGCGGCGCACGGCGCCAAACGCCTTGCCGCCCGCGACACCCGCCGCGAGAAGATTGCGATAGGCGGTCGGCACGGAAAACACGACGCTCGGCCGGTGGCGCGCCACCGCCGCCGCCACGTTCTCGGGCTTCGACGCGCCGTCGCACAACACCGCCGAGGCGCCGAGGGCGAGCGTGCCGAACAGGATCGTGCCCAGCGCATAGGCGAAGTACAATTTCGAGGTCGCGAACAAGATATCGTCAGGGCCGAGGCCGAGCACCTCGCGCGGGTAGCGCGCGGCCAGGGCGACATCGCCGTGGCGATGAATTGCCGCCTTGAGCGTGCCGGTAGTGCCGGAGGTATAGACCAAGAACGCAGGATCGGTGGCGGCGGCGGGCGCGCCCGGATGAGGGCGGGCCGAGACCAGGCGGCGCGCGATTTCGCCGCGCCCCGCCAAAGTGGCGGGCACCGCGGGCGACAAGGCGGACCACGCGACAGCAAGCTCCGCCTCGATGAGCGCGACCGAGGGCCTGCAATCCTCGACCACGCGCGCCATGTCGGAGAGAGGCGCCTGCGGATTGAAGGCGACCGCGATCGCGCCAAGGCGCAGCGCGCCGAGATAAATCGCGACGAACTCGATGGAATCGGACAGCACGATCAGCACCCTCGCGCCGCGTCCGGCGCCGAGTTCGGCCAAGAGGCCCGCGCCGCGCGCGGTCAAGTCGGGCAGCGCGCCGTGCGCGATCCGTCCGCCGTCCCAAGAAAAGGCGGGGCGGTCGCCGCGCATGGGCGCCTCGGCCAGCAGGAAATCGGCGGCGTTCATCGCATTCCGGCCATGGGCCGGCGAGCCGGCATTCGCAAGCCGGACGCCTTGCGCGGCACCGCGCGCCCCGTCATCTTGGCGCCCGTCGAAGAGCGAAGGGGAGATGCGATATGAGGCTCGTGACCTATAAGGCGAATGGCCGGGTTTCCTACGGCGCGGTGGTGGATGGTGGCGTGGTCGATTTGGCCAAGCGCCTGCCACATGCTTCGCTCAAGGCGCTGTTGGCGGCGGGCGCAATCGCGGACGCCAAGCGCGCGGTCACGGGCCAGGCGGCCGACGTCAAGCTCGATGCCATCGTCTTTCTGCCGCCCATTCCCGACCCGGACAAGATCATCTGCATCGGCCTCAATTACGACGAACACCGCAAGGAAACCGGGCGCGAAAAGACCGCCTACCCGACCCTATTCACCCGCTTCGCAGATACCCAGGTGGGCCACGGCCAGGCATTGGTCAAGCCCAAGTCCACGAGCCAGTTCGATTACGAGGGCGAGCTCGCCATCGTCATCGGCAAACGCGGCCGGCACGTCCCCAAGGAACGCGCCCTCGAATACGTCGCGGGCTATAGCTGTTATCACGACGGCTCGGTGCGCGATTGGCAATCCCACACCACCCAATTCGTGCCCGGCAAGAATTTTCCCGCAACGGGCGGCTTCGGGCCGTGGCTGGTGACGGCGGATGAAATCCCCGATCCCTCCAAGCTCACCCTCGCCACGCGCCTCAATGGCCAGGAAGTCCAGCGCGCGGGCACCGATATGATGATCTTCCCCATCCCCGAACTCATCGCCTATATCACCGCCTTCACGGAATTGATGCCGGGCGATGTCATCCCAACCGGCACGCCGTCCGGCGTGGGCTCGCGGCGCAATCCGCAGCTGTTCATGAAGCCCGGCGACATCGCCGAGGTCGAAATCTCGAACGTGGGTACGCTCAAGAACCCAGTGATCGGCGAATAGCCTCGCCAGTCTCGCGACGACCCATCTCCGCCACAAAGAGGCCTCCATGATCCCGTTCCCCAAAGCCGAATTTCAAGCGCGCATCGCCAAGGTCAAGCGCGCCATGGAAAAATCCGGCATCGACGTTCTTCTGTCGACCGATACGGCGAACATGAATTATTTGACCGGCTATGACGGCTGGTCGTTCTACACGCCGCAAATGGTCATCGTGGCGCTCGACGCCAAGGAACCCATCTGGACTGGCCGTCTCATGGACGCCAAGGGCACCGAGTTCACGACATACCTGAAGCCCGAAAACGTGCGCGGCTTTCCCGATATCTACGTCCAGACACCCGAACGCCACGCCGCGTCCTACATGGCAAACATTCTCAAGGAGCGTGGCTGGGGCAGAAAGCGCATCGGCCTCGAGATGGACTCGTTCTATTTCACTCCGCGCGCCTACGAGGAACTGCGCCGCTCCCTTCCCGATGCCACCTGGGTAAACGCGGACCTCTTGGTCAACTGGGTTCGCATCGTGAAGTCACCCGCCGAGATCACGTACATGCAGCAAGCGGGCAAGATCGTCGAGCGCGTGATGCAAACGGCGTACGACGCGATTGTACCGGGCGTGCGCGAATGCGACGTCGTCGCCGAGGTTTACGCGGCCATGACGCGCGGCACCAAGCAGTACGGCGGCGATTATTCCGCCTTCGTGCCGCTCGTCATGTCGGGACCCAAGAGCGCGGCGCCGCATCTCACCTGGACCGACGAGAAGATCAAGAACCATGGCGGCGTCACGCTCGAGCTCTCGGCGGCGCGGTATCACTATCACAGCGTGCTGTGCCGCACGGTCTATCTCGGCACGCCGCCCAGCGATCTCGTGCGTCTCGCGGATGTGTGCAACGAGGCGATCAGCGTGACGCTCGATAAGGTCAAGCCCGGAATGCGCTGCGAGGAGGTGCACGCGACGTGGAACGCGGTCATCGCCAAGGCCGGGTACAGCAAGGAATCGCGCGTGGGCTATTCGCTCGGCGTCAATTACCCGCCCGATTGGGGTGAACACACCGCAAGCCTGCGCCCCGGCGACAAGACCGTGCTCGTGCCCAACATGACCTTCCACATGGTCACGGGCATGTGGGGCAAGGATTACGGCTATGAGGTCAGCGAGTCTTGGCGGGTGACGGAAAAAGGCTGCGAGACGCTCGCGAAGTTCCCGAAGGATCTGCACGTCAAGGGCGGGCGCAAATCGTCCGCCGCCACTTCGAGGAAGTCGCCGGCGAAGAAATCCGCCAAGACGTCTTCCGGGAAAAAGACCCGCGCGCGCAAACGCTAGATCGGGATTGGATTGGGTCGGGATTCAGTCGAGGCAAGATTGGGACGCGTGCGCCGCCCGCAAGCCCGAGCTGTGCCTTAGCCCGCCATCGGCTGCTGGGCTTCCCAGGTCAATCGCTTCCTGTAGATCGTCGAGGCGCTGATACCGAGATGGGCGGCGGCACGCGGGATATTGCCGCCGCAAATCTCGATCGCGCGCTCGATGGCGTCGCGCTCGATCACCCATAGTGGGCGAATCGAATCCGGCGTCTCCGCGCCTGTCTGGAGCGCCGAAGCGGCCTTGCCAGGCACAACCGAAAGCGTCCCCACCATCGGATCGACCGCGTTCAAGGGCGGCGGGAGAATGTTCTTGCCGACCGTTTCGCCTTCGTTCAGCACCACGACATTGCGGACGACGTTTTGGAGCTGGCGCACATTGCCGGGCCAGGTATAGGCCTGGAACACCGCCTCAACCTCGGGCGAGAAATCGACAAAGCGCTTTTTTTCCTCGCGCGCGAAATCGACCAGAAATTTGCGCGCGATCGCCATGACATCGGCATCGCGGTCGCGCAAGGGGGGAAGCGAAATTGGGATGACATGCAGGCGGTAATACAGGTCTTCCCGGAAGCGCCCGGCCTCGACCTCGGCCAAGGGATCGCGGTTCGAGGCGCAAATGAAGCGCACATCGACCTTTTCCAAGGTGGTCGAACCCACGCGCTGGAACGTGCCGGTCTGGATGAAGCGCAAGAGCTTCGACTGCAACCCCAAATCCATCTCGCAGATCTCGTCGAGGAACAGCGTGCCGCCATTGGCCTTGGCCGCCGCACCCGCCCGGTCGCTGACGGCACCCGTAAAGGCGCCTTTCACATGTCCGAAGATCTCGCTTTCCATGAGATCCTTGGGGATGGCGGCGCAATTGAGCGCGACGAAGGCGCCGTCCCGACGCGGACTCTGGCGGTGGATGGCCTCGGCGCAGACTTCCTTGCCGGTGCCACTTTCGCCGGTGATGAAGACCGTTGCCTTGCTGGGCGCGGCACTCTCGATCATCCGGTAAACCGCCTGCATCGGCAGCGAACTGCCGGTGAAGCCGAAATACTCGTCGCGGCCGACCTCTTTATAGGTCTCGACCAATTGGGTCAGGCGACGGCGCTCGAGCGCGTTGCGCAGCGTGACGATCAAGCGCTCGGCGTTGAACGGCTTGACCAGGAAGTCGAAGGCCCCGCCGCGCATGGCCGAAACGGCATTGGAAATCGAGCCATGGGCGGTGATCACCACGACCGCAGTCGGCAGGCCCCGCCCGACGACGTCACGCAGGATTTCCATGCCGTCCATGTCAGGCAGGACGAGGTCGAGCAGGATGGCCTCGGGCGGCCGCTTGTTGATGAAGCGCAGCGCCTCGTTGCCGGTTTCCACATGGGTCACCGTAACCGGCTCGGGGCGCAAATACTCCAAATAGACCCGCGCCACCGACGGCGTGTCCTCGACTAGGAGCACATGGGGTTGTTGGACTTCGTTCACGCTTTCACTCAGGCACAGGTAAAAACTTCGGAGCGCAGTCGCCATGCCGAATCGCATCGCGAGATGCAAATTGCAAATTATGCTTTTGCGTCGAAATATGCAACAAAAATTCGGTTTCTAAAATAACTACCTATAAATTATTTAACTATTTGATATTAATATATAAAAACATGATCTAGGCGCTCAATTAAATAACCACTTAGATCAACCGCCTCTGTTCCTCGACCGGCATAAGAATTTCCGGACTGTCATGGGCAGCACTATTGACCTTATTGTCGATCGGATAAGCGTGCAGCGGCGCGGCTAGAAAGGGCTTGAGAAGTGCGCGGAGACGGGCGGCGTCCGCGCCCGCATCCAGCCACAGAGCGTAATTATCCGCCGCCAAGATGACGGGCATGCGGTGGTGGATGGGTTCGAGGGTGGCGTTCGCCTCGGTGGTGACGAGGGCGAAGGTCTCAAGCACCTCCCCCGCCCCGCTCCGCCAGCGCTCCCACAATCCGGCAAGGGCGAAAGGCGAGCGGTCCCGCATCTCGATGCGGAAGGGCTGGGCGGGCTTGGCGTCCCGGCGCCATTCATAAAACCCGTCCGCGGGCACCAAGCAGCGCCGGGCGCGGAAGGCGGATTTGAAGCTCGGCTTCTCGGCGATGGTCTCCGCCCGGGCATTGATCAGCTTGTCGCCGATCAGCGGGTCCTTGGCCCAGGCCGGCACCAATCCCCAGCGCAAAAGGGACAATCGGCGGGCACCACCCTCGGCGCGGATGACGGGAACATCCTGGCGCGGAGCGATGTTGTAGCGCGGGCCGAGATTGCGCGCCGGGCCCTCGAAGCCGAACAATCGGCGCAGCGCTTCTTCGGGTGTGGTGATGCTGTAGCGGCCGCACATGACTCCTGCCCTTGCGCCGTCTCCGGCGCCGAAAATCGCACGGGTTCAGGCCTCCTATCAGCCCCGCACGGATGCCGCAAGATGCGCGGTGCCGTGGATCGGCCTTGCGCGCACCCGCTGGTCGCGCGCCTGCGCCGCGCCTATGATCCCGCGCGCTTTCGCGCCACCAATTCACCAATATCGGGCGATCTCCTGCCATGGCGAAATTCGGACAATCCGTCACCCGCACGGAAGACAAGCGGTTGCTCACGGGACAGGGGCGCTACACCGGCGACATCGTCCATGCCCGTGAATGCCATGCGTACGTATTGCGCTCGCCGCACGCGCACGCGCGGATTGCCCGCCTCGACATTTCGACCGCCGAAACCGCCCCCGGCGTGCTGCTGATATTTTCCGCGCGCGATCTGGCGGCGGACAATATCGGCGGCATTCCCTGCACCCTTAAGCTCGTGGGCAAGGGTGGCGGCGCATTGGCAGCGCCGCCACGCCCGGTGTTCGCGGACGGGCGCGTGCGCCACCTCGGCGAAGCGGTCGCCTGCGTCGTGGCCCAAACCGCCGCACAAGCGCGCGAAGCGGCGGAACGCATCGCCATCGACTACGAATCCCTGGCCGCCGTGACCGAGCCCGTGGCCGCGACCACGCCCGGCGCGCCCCTGGTATGGGACGAGGTGCGGGGCAATGTCTGCCTCGATTGGGAAAAGGGTGACCGCGCGGCGGTCGATGAAGCCTTCGCGCGTGCCGCGCTCGTCGCGCGGGTCGAACTCGTCAACAACCGGGTGATCTCCAATCCGATGGAGCCGCGCGCCGCCATCGGCCGGTACGAGGCGGGCGAAGGCCGCTACGTTCTCGAAACCTCGACCCAAGGCGCGCACAATCTGTGGCGCACACTCGCCGATCACATCTTCAAGGTGTCGCAAAATCGCGTTCGCGTCATCACGCCCGATGTCGGCGGCGGCTTCGGTACCAAGATCATGGTCTATCCCGAGCATGTCATGGTGCTGTGGGCGGCCAAGCGCCTGAACCGGCCGGTCAAATGGACGGGCGAGCGGGTCGACGCGTTCCTTGCCGACGCGCACGGCCGCGACAATCTGACGCGCGCCGAACTTGCCCTTGATTCCCGGGGCCGGGCGCTGGCGATGCGCGTCAAAACGCTCGCCAACATGGGCGGGCATGTCACGCAGTTCAACGCCTTCATCGCCACCGATGGCGGCACCTCCATGCTCTCGGGCGTGTATGACATCCCGGCCATCCACGTCGAGGTCGCCTGCGTCCTGACCCACACCACTCCGGTCGACGCCTATCGCGGCGCGGGCCGACCGGAGGCGATTTACGTCGTCGAGCGCCTGCTCGATATCGGCGCGCGGCTGCTGACCATCGACGTCGCCGAAATCCGCCGCCGCAATGCGGTTGCACCCGCAAAGCTGCCCTACACGACGCCCTCGGGCCTGGTTTACGACAGCGGCGCCTTCGTCTCGACCATGGAGCAGGCGATGGCCAAATCGGACTGGCCCGGCTTTCCCGCTCGCCGCGCCGAGGCGGCCAGGCGCGGCAAGCTGCGCGGCATCGGACTTGCCAATTACGTCGAGGTCTGCGGGCGAGGCTTGGACGAACGCGCCGAATTGCGCTTCGATCCCTCGGGCGAGGTCGTGGTGTTCTCGGGCACCCAATCCAACGGCCAGGGCCACGAAACCACCTTCGCCCAACTCGTCTCCGACCGCCTCGGTGTGCCGATGGCGCGCATCCGCGTCGTTCAGGGCGATACCGACCTTATTCCGCAGGGCCGCGGCACGGGCGGCTCGCGCTCGCTGTGCGTCGGCGGATCGGCCATCGACCGCGCCTGCGCGCGCGTCATCGAGAAGGGCAAGAAGATCGCCGCGCACGTCATGGAGGCCGCCGAGGCGGATGTGAGCTTCGCCGACGGACAATTTCGCATCGCGGGCACCGACCGCGCGCTCGACATCGTCGAAATTGCCAAGGCGGCGTTCGTCGCGCGCTCGGTGCCGCCGGGCCTGGAGCTTGGCCTCGGCGAGGTCGCGCACCACCAGCCCCAGGCCGCGACCTTTCCGTCCGGCAGCCATGTCTGCGAGCTCGAAATCGATCCCGAAACGGGCGCGGTCGAAATCAACGCCTATACCGCGGTCGATGATTTCGGCCGGGTGCTCAATCCCATGATCGTCGCGGGCCAAGTTCATGGCGGGGTCGCGCAAGGCATCGGCCAGGCTCTTCTGGAGGCGGTGCGCTTCGATGCCGAATCGGGGCAATTGCTCTCGGGCTCGTTCATGGATTACGCCCTGCCGCGCGCGGCGGATCTTCCCGCGATCGCCTTCACCTACGACGAAACCAGCCCATGCAAGACCAATCCCTTGGGCGTGAAGGGCTGCGGCGAAGCGGGCTCGGTCTGCGCCCCGCCAGCCGTGATTTCGGCGCTCGTCGATGCCATGGCGGCACGCGGGGTGGTCCATGTGGACATGCCGGCCACGCCCGAATCCCTTTGGCGATTGCTGAACGTGGCCGCGCCGTGAACGCGAGCGAACGCGCAGGCCTGGTCGAGGCGATTACCGCGCTCTCGCTCTCGGCGGGCAAGGCGATCATGGGCCATTACGGGGACGAGGTGGCGATCGACATCAAGCCCGACCGGTCGCCCGTAACCGCCGCCGACCGCGACGCGGAGGCCGTGATCTTGCCGGGCCTCGCCGCGCTCACGCCCTCGATCCCGGCGGTCGCGGAGGAAGATACGGCCGCCCACGGCCTGCCCACGAGCCGGCCAGCACGCTTTTGGCTCGTCGATCCCTTGGACGGCACGCGCGAGTTCTTGAAGCGCAACGGCGAATTCACCGTCAACATCGCACTCATCGAGGACGGCGCGCCGACGCTCGGCGTCGTCCATCTGCCGGCGAAGGCGCTGACCTATGCGGGATGCGGCCCTGGCACGGCCACGGTCGCGGAAGGCGGGGTGTTGCGCGCCATTCGCGCGCGCAAGTCCCCACCGGACGGGCTCACCGTCCTCATCAGCCGCTCGCATCTCGACAAGGAACCCACCGAAACTTTCCTCAAGTCCTACGCGGTACGCGAGACCGTCGTCGCGGGCAGTTCGCTTAAGTTCGGGCGCATCGCCGAGGGGATCGCCGATCTGTACGTCCGCCTTGGCCGCACGATGGAATGGGATACGGCGGCGGGGCACGCGGTGTTGATCGCGGCGGGGGGGCGCGTCGAAACGCTCGACGGGCGCGCACTCGGATACGGCAAGGCCGGGTTCGAGAATCCGCACTTCCTCGCGCGCGGCCTTTCATCCTGACCGTCTCCATGGGCGAAATCCTGCCCGCGACCGAAGCCGCCATCGCGCGCGCGGGCGCGCTGCTCGCCTCGGGTCAGCTCGTCGGCATGCCGACCGAAACGGTCTATGGCCTTGCGGGCGACGCGACCTCGGATCTGGCCGTCGCGGCGATTTTCGCCGCCAAGGGCCGGCCGCGCTTCAATCC
>JBJXGH010000032.1:0-16502 GCA_046153685.1 Alphaproteobacteria bacterium | reverse complement strand
AAGGCTATGCATCGATTGCCCGGCGGTTCGGTGGAACGGGCCTCGGCCTCAACATCGCCCGCGAGCTCGTCGTCCGCATGGGCGGAGAAATCGGCGTCACCAGCGTGCCCGGAGAAGGCAGCACGTTCTGGTTCACCCTGCCGCTGTTGAGCGCGGACGCGCCGCCCTCGGCCGAGGCGGCCGGCGCGACGCCGTCCCCGGGCGCGCCGACACGGCGCCTACGCGTGTTGATTGCCGAAGACAACTTGAACAGCCGGAAATACATTCAAGTCGTCGTCGAGGCCGCCGGGCACCGCGCCGATTCCGCGCTCGACGGCAAGGAAGCGGTGCGTGCCGCCGCGGAAAATATGTACGACCTGATTCTGATGGACGTGCAGATGCCCAATCTCGACGGATTCGAGGCCACGAAACGAATCCGCGCCATGGGCGGCGCCGCCGCTACCCTGCCGATCATTGCCATGACGGCCAGCGTCCTACCTGAAGTCGTCGCCAAATGCCGCGAGGCGGGCATGAGCGATTACATCGCCAAGCCGTTCCAGCGCGAGACCTTGGAGTACCGCCTGGCGCGCATCGCCGCAACTCCCGCGCCTACTAAGCCGCTCTAACGCCGCTTGGCGCGTTGACATGCACCACAACAGGATTACCAAGACGGGCGCGCGGCGGCGACCCGCTGACGAGCGAAGGCACGACCGCTGACATGACAGCCTGAGCGCCATAAGAATCGACGAACATCGCGATGCGCGCAGATCCGTATTCCGACCAAGTCGCGAGGTAGGAAACGAAGGCCAAATCCAATCCGCGCCGTCAGAACACGATTCTGCCGCCGATCCGGACCAAGAGCCGCGCGGCCGACATTCCACCGCAATAGACGCCGATAAATGGACAATTGAAAACACCGGCCATGGCCCGCAATAGCCAGGAGAAAAATCGGCGGCAGCCCGAAATTAGGGACGTAGCGGTTGAGCGCCGCGCGGCGTCCAGGACCGGGGGGGCCTACGCGTCCCGCACGATAATCGCGGAGAATGGCCGCCAAGACAGGCACCGCAACGCCGAAGATCGCACCCGTCGGCTATGCTATATGGCGGACGGGAGATGCTGTCGCGCGCATACCGGTGTCACGGCGGTTCGCCCCCGAGAATCGAGGACAGGTCCATGACGCAACCTGCAATTATTGACCATGCGATCCCGGACAAAGAAGAAGTTCGCGCCGAATGGACAAGCCGGGCGCACTATTGGGATCGCTGGGCCGATCAAGTCGCCGACATGGCGGACCGCTTCAACGCGCCCCTACTCGATGCGCTCGAACTGCGCCCGGGCCAACGCGTTCTCGATCTTGCCTGCGGCACGGGAGAGCCCGCCCTGAGCGCCGCGCGGCGCGTAGCACCTGGCGGCCATGTAGTCGCGACCGACCTGGTGCCCGCGATGCTGGACAGCGTGCGCCGCCGCGCGGGCGATCTCGGCATCGCCAATCTCACCTGCGAACAGGCGGACATGGAGCGCCTGCCCTTTTCCGATGCTCGGTTCGATCGTGCGACGTGCCGCTTCGGCATCATGTTCGTACCTGACGCCATAGGCGCGCTGCGCGAGGCGAGGCGGGTCCTCGCCCCCGGCGGCCGCATGGGCCTTCTCGTCTGGGGCCCAATCGAGGACACGACGATCATGACGGCGATCCGCGCGGCGGCGCGCAAGGTACTCGGGGCGGATGGCCGGCAATTTGAACATCCGTTCCGCTTCGGAGCTGAAGGCGCTTTGGACACGGCGCTGCGCGCGGCGGGCTTCCAAGCCGTGAAGGAACGGGCGTTGCGATTTACGCCGGAAATACCGGCGGACCGGCCATTTTGGCAACCGATGCTCGAAATGACGCTCGGGGCCAGAATTGACGGGGCCGGCGCGGATGCCCGCGCGCGCCTAGACGGCGAAATCCATACTCAGCTCGCGGGATATCTCGACGGCGACCGATATCGCTTTCAGGTCCATGTTCGGCTGGCAACGGGCGCGGCATAAGCGAGCGCAGCGTAGAGCGGAATCGGCGAAAAACAGGATCAAAATGCCCGGACCCGCCTCTTCCGAACGACGCCTCGCTCAGGCTGCAATCGTTCCGTGTCGAATACGGTGCGCATCCCCAAAAATTCACCCCTGAAGCGCGTATTCGAGACAATGCCCGGTCGAGACGATCATGGCCCGGATCCATTAACGCCCCATTAGGCAAGCGCGTGATACATGCCGTACAACAAGGCGGCAGATGCACAATGGCGAAACTCGACGGCGAACTCGAAATACTCATAAAGAACCACGCCGCAGTTCTGGAGACGGGTTTACTGGCCCTGCCCGGACTCGCACAGGCCCGGACCGGGTCGAAGGCCAAGACGCTGCGGTTCAGCTTCGGGTGCTTCGGCATTCCGTTCTCGGCCAGCGTCGAACGCGTTGGCGCCTGCGGCATTCTGCGATTCGACGGCTTTCTCGGCCCCATGCCTTACTCGATCGAAGCGCCACGCGCGCGCGCGCGCATTCGCGAAGTGCTGAGCCGTGCGCGAGACGCGGGAACCGCGCGCCTCATGGTCGATGACGACCACCAGCTTCGCATCGCCGGAACCGCCAATCTCCCGTTGCCGGTTCGCCCAAAAGACATTCTCGGCGAAACCACATCGGCACTGGCGTGTTTGAAATGCCATATCGACGCCCTGTCGGAATGTCTTCCATCGGCCGACGCCGAACGCCGTCGCCTTGAGAGTGCCCGCACATCCTAATTCCGCTTGGGAATGGCGATGTCCTTGGCCTTGCCGGCGCGTGCGACCTGCCCGCCCGGCAATCTGGCCTCGAGGAAAATTCGGTGCTTACCCTCGGCCAGGCTTCCGCTCGGCACGAACACCCAATCGCCGCGCTCGTCGGCTATCGTCTTGCCTAAGGCGACCTCGCCGTCGAACACGGTGATTTCCGCTAACGCAGGGCCGCGTCCGGCCATCATCGCATCGCCCGCCGCGTTTACGCGCACCACATCGACGCTTGGCGTCTCCGTCATGCCGGGCCCCGACGCACCCGAGGCGGGTATCGGCATATCGGCCCCGTGGCGCCGGTCGAGCACGATCGCGCCCGCAAGCGATGCGGCGCCGATCAAGGTCAGGATGGTCAGACGCTTCACTTTGGAAAACCCGATTCTGGCTGCACGCTAGGCCCTGCGCCGATTCGGCGCAATGCGGGATTCACGGCGCCTTGGGCGAGTCCTTCTTGGGCTTATGCGTGATCGGTCTCAGCGACTGCAAATAGATGGCGATGGCCTGCCGATCCTCGTCGGCGAGCTTGCCGGTTCCGTTGCGGATTACTTCCGCCATCAGGCCGCCGGTCGAATCGCCGTCTGGCAGCAAGCCCGTATCGAGAAAATAGACGAGATCCTTCGCGCTCCAAGCGCCGATTCCCGTCTCGGGGTCTGGCGTGATGTTTGGTACGACCTTGCCATCGGGGCCGTCTTTGGTTCCGGCGAATGCCATGGCGGGAACGATGGCCCCAAACCAGTCGCGCTTGGTGTGACATTCCCCGCAATGCCCGAGCGCCTCGACCAGATAGGCGCCGCGATTGAGGGCGGGTTGCGCATTGGGCACCGGCGCGAATGCGCCCGGCTTGAAATTGAGCCATTTCCACACCGCCATCGCCGTGCGGATATTGTAGGGAAATGGCAATTCGTGGGCCTTGTTCGGCGTCGAGGAGGCGGGGAGCGATTTAAGATAGGCAAAGATCGCGCGGGCGTCGTCGTCGGCGATCTTGGTGTAGGAGGTGTAGGGAAACACCGGATAGAGATGCGCCCCGTCGCGGCGAATTCCGCGGCGAAGCGCGCGCAGAAACTCCGCCTCGGTCCACTGACCGATGCCGTGCTCGGAATCCGGCGTGATATTGGGGCCGTAAAATACGCCCTTTGGTGTCGCAAGCTTGCGCCCACCCGCGAACGGCACGGCGTTCGGCCCATCGGCGGTATGACAGCTTTGACAGCCCGCCGCGCGGGACAAATATTCGCCGCGCGCGATCAATTCATCGCCCCTCCCGGCCACCGGAAGGATGAAAACCGCGGCTAACAGAATGGCAAAGCGCACCAGCATCGTGCTTGCCTCATGCAAAGCGGCGCGCAGGGCAATCCCGCGCGCCGCCATTGCTACAATATAAGGACCGAAATTTACTCGCGAAATTCCTTGTGGCAAGCGCCGCAAGCGCCGCCGACGGCCTTCATCTGCTCGCCGATCGCCGCCATGTTCGGATTGGGCGCGCGCGCGAGCTCTACAAGCTTACCCGCTTCTATTTCGAGTGCCTGCGCCTTGCCAGCGTAATCAGACCAATTGCTCCAGATATTCGCCTTGGCCTTGGTCGGCCCCGTCGTGCCGGTGTTTTCCAGGAAGGCTTCGCGCGAGAGACTCGACAGCCATGCGAGCGATTCGGCGTTCGCGCGCAAGTGATTATTGCCGAACTTCACGTCGCCTTTCACCATCGCCGATAGATTGCCCATCGCCGCCCCCACGCCGCGCATCATACTCTGGCGGTACTTCACCGAATCCGCCGGCGCGGCGGCCGCCTGAACGGCCAACGTGCCCGCGCCAAAGAGCGCAACCGCGCCCAAAATCCACAACTTCTTCATCGCGCTCCCCAAAGTTTCGGTTAAATCCAAGAGTCTGGATGACCCCCGGCGCAGCCGATGCCGCAACATACCACTCGCCTATAATAGGTTAGCAATGATATCGGTCGGTTGCACGGCGGATTAGCGTATTCTTGGAAACATTCTGTTGGGCCGATTTTGCCTGGAAATCCCGCCCCCACAAGGCCTTGACCCCGGGCCCCGGGCCCTGGACCTTCATGAAATGAAAAACATCCGTGCCATCTGCCTCTATTGCGGTTCATCCGGCCGCGTGCCCGAGAGCCATCGGGAGGCCGCGCGACGGTTCGGCCGCATCATCGCCGAAGCAGGCGTGACTTTGGTTTACGGCGGCGGACGGGTCGGGTTGATGGGCCTGGCGGCTGACGCGGCCTTGGCGTCGGGCGGCCATGTGATCGGGATTATTCCGCGGCTGCTGATGGAGGCCGAGGCGGGCCATGGCGGTGTGAGCGAGCTTCATGTCGTCGAGACCATGCACGAACGAAAATACAAGATGTTCGCGCTCTCGGACGCCTTCGTAGCGCTGCCGGGCGGGCTTGGCACGCTCGATGAAACCTTCGAGATGATCACCTGGCGCCAGCTGCGCCTTCACGACAAGCCGATCGTGATCGTCAACGAAGCGGATTACTGGGCGCCCTTGATCAAGCTTTTCGCGGCCATGGAACATAGCGGCTATACCCAACCCGCCCATCGTGCGCTTTTCAGTATCGTCAGCGGCGTGGATGCCGTCCTGCCGGCGCTCGAACGCGAACCCGAGCCCGCGCTCGACCCCGCGACCAAGTGGCTGTGACGAGCGCGGGGGCAAATTCGCGTCGTTTGGGCGTTGTTGGCGGCGCAAATCTCGCGCCAACCATTGCGATGGTGAACGCGATTGGCGCCGACACGGAGCTTTCCCAATCTTGGGGTGTTACAATCTGGCTCTAAGACGCACGCCCTCCGCCATCTGCCAGAACACCAGACCGGGCACGCCGAGGACCACGTCCCGGCCGCGGCGCAAAAGGGACACGGCAAGGCCGATTTCAGGCGAGAAGCCAAAGGCCGATGCGAGAAGAACGAGAGCGCCCTCCTGTACGCCGAGCGCCGCGGGCACAAGGAAGGCGACGCTGCGCACCAGTTGAAGCACGCTTTCGAGCACGATCGCCTCGGGCACCGAGATGGGCGAGCCGAGAAAATGCAGCGCGAGCCAAATCTCGCCCGCGCCCGCAAACCACGCCGCCAAACGCCAGAATGCCGCCAGCGCCAAGGGGCCCCGCCGTGCATAGAGCGCACCGATTTCGCGGTCGAGCGCCGCAGGATCGGCGGTGCGCGCGGCACCGGGGCGAAAGCGGCGAAACAATTCCATCGCGATTTGGCCGGGTCCCGCCTGCTGAAAGCGCACAAAAGCGAGCACGAGCACAGTCAATGCTCCAAGACCGACGCCAAGCGTCCATAGCACATAACCCTGCTCGCTCGTGGATACGACCGCGAGGCCCGCGAGGCCGACGAGTGCGAATGGCACCTGGGTCAACGCACCGAGCGTCACGTCGGCGGTTCCCGCCGCCCCTGCCGCCGAAAGCGAAATCGCACCGCGCGCCGCCAGACGGGCACGCGCGAACTCGCCGCCCAATTGCGCCACGGGCAAAAGATTGTTTACGGCCTCGCACACCCATCGCAGCGCGCACGCCCTGGCAAGGTCCGGGCGAAGACCGCGCGCAAACAACAAACGCCACGCCTGTGCGTCGATCGCAAGCGGCCAGATATGCCACGCCACGATCGCCGGCAGCGCCCAGCCGCCCGATACCAGCGCCGCCGCCACGTCGCCCGCGCCGACATACAGAATAATGGCCGCGAACAGCACGATACCCAACGCAAACGCACCGTACGCCAAGCGCTTCATGCCAGCGTCCAGTCCATGGGTGGGCTCGGTTCATGCGTCGGGTCGCGCCGAGTTGGTCCTCGCGCCCAACGCCGCGGCCCGGCGCGCCCGCTCAAAGCCGGCTTCCCCGCCCCCGCATCATCCTGCACGTCCACGCCCCGCAATCTTGGAATATCAACCGTCATGGGCGCGAGGATATCGGCGCGCGCACCCGTGGCCAAGGCGAACGTGGCGGTGCTTGCGTCAGGCTCTTCGGATGCTATCTTTTCGCACGCCCATTCTAGGGCGCCCCGGCCGCGTCCCAGCACCGCGCCGCGCCCCGCAAGCCGCCCGTTCCGAGGAGAGCGCCACATGGCCAAGATCAAGGTCAAGAATCCGGTCGTCGAAATCGACGGCGATGAGATGACCCGCATCATTTGGGCTTGGATCAAGGAACGGCTGATCCTTCCTTATCTCGATATCGACCTTAAATATTACGATCTCGGCGTCGAGATGCGCGACAAGACCGAAGACAAGATCACGGTCGATTCGGCCAATGCCATCAAGCAGTACGGCGTGGGCGTCAAATGCGCGACCATCACCCCCGACGAGGCCAGGGTCGAGGAATTCAAGCTCAAGAAGATGTGGCTTTCGCCCAACGGCACCATCCGCAATATCCTGGGCGGCACGGTGTTCCGCCAGCCCATCATCTGCAAAAACGTGCCGCGCCTGGTTCCCGGCTGGACCGCGCCCATCGTCATCGGCCGCCACGCCTTCGGCGACCAGTATCGCGCGACCGATATCAAGGTTCCGGGTCCCGGAGCGCTCAAGATGGTTTTCACACCCGAGGGCGGCGGCGCGCCTGTCGAGTATCCGGTGTATCAGTTCAAGGCGCCCGGCGTGGCCATGGCCATGTACAACCTCGACGATTCGATTCGCGATTTCGCGCGCGCCTCGCTCAATTACGGCCTGTCGATGGGCTGGCCGGTCTATCTCTCAACCAAGAACACGATCCTCAAGACCTATGATGGCCGGTTCAAGGACATTTTTCAGGATATGTACGAGCGCGAGTTCGCCGAGAAGTTTAAGGCGAAGGGGTTGTGGTACGAGCATCGGCTGATCGACGACATGGTGGCGTTCTGCCTCAAATCGTCAGGCAAGTTCGTCTGGGCCTGCAAGAACTATGACGGCGACGTGCAATCCGACACGCTGGCCCAGGGCTACGGCTCGCTCGGCCTCATGACCTCGGTGCTGCTCTCGCCCGATGGCAAGACGGTTGAAGCCGAGGCCGCGCACGGCACCGTGACGCGCCACTACCGCGAACATCAGAAGGGGCGCGAGACCTCGACCAATCCCATCGCCTCGATATTCGCCTGGACGCGCGGCCTTGAATTCCGCGGCAATTTCGACGGCACGCCGGACGTGGTGAAGTTCGCCGCGACGCTCGAAAAAATCTGCGTCGATACGGTCGAGGCCGGGCAGATGACCAAGGATCTCGCACTGCTGATCGGCCCCGAGCAAGGCTGGCTGACGACCAAGCAATTCCTCGACGCCATTGCCGGAAATCTCAAGCGTGCCATGGGTTAACGGCGCACGCTCCGCCGGCTCAGCGCCCGAGCGCGCGCATCGCACTGTCGAGACCGGAGAGCGTCAAAGGATACATCCGGTCTTCCAACAATTCGCGAATCATTCCGATTGATCCAGTCCAATCCCAATGCGCTTCCGGCACGGGGTTGAGCCAAACCGATTTGGCATAGGTCGCCGTCACGCGGCTGAGCCACGCCGCTCCCGCCTCCTCGTTCCAATGCTCGACGCTGCCGCCGGGCTGAACGATCTCGTACGGGCTCATGGAAGCGTCACCGACAAACACCACCTTGTAGTCCGCGCCATAGGTGTGCAGGACCTGCCAGGTGGGCAAACGCTCGGCATGGCGGCGACGATTGTCGCGCCAGACCGATTCATACAGGCAATTGTGGAAATAGAAATACTCAAGATGCTTGAACTCGCTGCGCGCGGCTGAAAACAACTCCTCGCACAACCGCACATGAGGCGACATCGAGCCGCCGACATCCAGAAACAACAGGATCTTTACAGTGTTGCGGCGCTCGGGAACAAGTTTCAGATCGAGCCAACCCGCGTTGTCGGCCGTCGCGCGGATCGTATTGGGCAAGTCGAGCTCCGTCGCCGCCCCCTCACGCGCGAAACGACGCAGTCGGCGCAGCGCCACCTTGATATTGCGCGTGCCGATTTCGACATCGTCGTCGAGATTGCGAAACTCCCGCCGATCCCACACCTTGACCGCCCGCCCCTGCCGACCCTCGTCCTGGCCGATGCGCACGCCTTCAGGATTATAGCCATAGGCACCGAAGGGCGATGTCCCAGCCGTACCAATCCATTTCGAGCCGCCCTGGTGGCGTTTGGTCTGCTCCGCCAGGCGCTTGCGCAGCGTCTCAATGAGCTTCTCCCATCCTCCCAGCGCCTCGATCAGCTTCTTCTCCTCCTCCGACAGATTGCGCTCGGCCAATTTCTTCAGCCATTCAGCCGGAATCTCGCCGAACAGCGTTTCGACACTGGCCTCAAGTCCCTTGAAACAATGGGCGAACACCCGATCGAATTTGTCGAGATTGCGCTCATCCTTGACCAGCGTCGCGCGCGCGAGGAAATAGAAATCCTCGACATCGAACCCCACGACCTCCGCGCGCAGGGCCTCGATGAGCGTCAAATACTCGCGGAGCGAGGCCGGGACGCCTGCGCTTCGAAGCTCGAGGAAGAAGCGAACGAACACCTCAGTTCCGCCCGTCCCGCCGCGCCATGAATGCCAGGCGCTCAAGTTGGTGAACGTCTTGCTCGCTTTTCAGCAGCGCGCCGTATAGCGGCGGCAACAACGTCTTGGTGTCGCGGCTGCGCAAGACTTCGGGCGGAATATCCTCGGCCACCAGAAGTTTCAGCCAGTCGAGCAATTCCGAGGTCGAAGGCTTTTTCTTGAGCCCTGGCACCTCCCGCACCTCGAAAAAGGCGGCGAGCGCGGCCTTGACCAGCGCCGACTTAATGCCGGGAAAATGCACATCGATAATGCGCCGCATCGTGTCTTCGTCGGGAAAGCGAATGTAATGAAAGAAGCAGCGCCGCAAGAACGCGTCGGGCAATTCCTTTTCGTTGTTCGACGTGATGACGACGATGGGGCGCTGACGCGCCTTGATCGTGGTTCGGGTCTCGTAAACGTGGAATTCCATGCGATCTAGCTCCAGCAGCAGATCGTTGGGAAACTCGATATCGGCCTTGTCGATCTCGTCGATCAGCAGGACGGGGCGTTCGTCCATCTCGAAGGACTGCCAAAGCTTGCCCTTGATGATGTAGTTGGAGATATCGTGCACGCGCGCATCGCCAAGCTGGGAATCGCGCAGTCGCGCGACCGCGTCGTATTCGTAAAGACCGTGCTGGGCCTTGGTGGTCGATTTGACGTGCCACTCAATCATCGGTCGGCCGAGCGCGCGCGCAACCTCGGCCGCGAGCACGGTCTTGCCCGTTCCGGGCTCCCCCTTGATCAGCAAAGGCCGCTCAAGCGTGATCGCGGCATTGACGGCGACCAGCATGTCGTCGGTCGCCACATAACTGTCGGTGCCCTTGAAACGCATGGGTACTCCTACCGGACGACGTGAGGCGCGAAGTTAGGCGGCAATGGCGGGCGCGATCAAGCGTCCGGAATCCGGCTCGCAATTCCGCCTAGAACCGCCCGCCCTGGCGCGCCTCCGCCCCCCGGTCAATCGCACCTCGAAATTCGTGTTTCGGCCATCGGGCGTCGAAAACCGCCGATGTTGAGCACCAGTAAGGCCTGCTGCACGACGGCCGTGACGGTGTCAGAGCGTGGAATGTCGTGCGCGAGTGCGGCGGCGAACCACAGGGCATGGATGGCTTCGGCAATATCCGAGAGCAAGGCCGCAACGCCGCACGCCGATGCCGCGGCCAAAACCGCGAGCGTGCCGGCGGCCGGCACGAAATCCGAAAATCCTCTGCGCCGGCCGCCGTGCGTCCGCGCCATTGAGCCAGCGCCATGCCGACGGCCCGAATCGCTCGACCATTCCCCCGTTCGCGCCTAGGAGGCGGACGCCATGCGCCGCACGGCCTCGCCGATGGCATCGAGCGCCGCGTCGGTCCTGCCGGCGTCCGGCCCGCCGCCTTGTGCCATATCCGGCCGGCCCCCGCCGCCCTTGCCGCCCAGGATTTCCGAGCCCGCGCGCACGAGCTCGACTGCGTTGAATCGCTTCGCCAAGTCGTCGGTCACGCCGACGACGAGCGAGGCGCGGCCTTCCTCGACCGCAATTACGGCGACGATGCCCGAGCCGGCCTGGCGCTTGAGTTCATCGGCCAATCCCTTGAGTTCACGCGCGGGCACATCCTCGGCGCGCCGGGCGATGTATGTGATCCCGTCGATGTCGCGCGTCGTAGGCGAAGCGCCGCCCCCGCCGGACGCCAATTTGCGCCGCAGATTCGACAATTCGCGCTCCAATTGCCGCTTCTCGTCCAGGATGGCCTGAATGCGGAGCAATAGATTCGGCGTCCCTATGCCCACCGCCGCGTCGCACGCGATATCCCCCGAAGCCGTGCCGGAGCCGCCGACCGTCGCGGATGCCGAAACAACGTCGCTCATCTTACCGGCAATCGAGGCAGACATGCCGATGGCCGCGGCAATCGATGCGACAAGCGCCGTATTCGCACTCAGATATTGAAAGGCCTCCGTGCCTGACACCGCCTCGATGCGCCGCACGCCGGACGCGACGGCACCTTCGGACGATATCTTGAACACGCCGATATCGCCCGTGCGCGCGACATGCGTGCCACCGCACAGTTCGACCGAAAAGGGAGTCCCGCCCTCTTCGCCCATGGCGAGCACGCGCACCTCGTCGTCATATTTCTCGCCGAACAGCGCCATGGCGCCTTCGGCGATCGCCTCGTCGGGCGTCATCAGCCGTGTTGTCACTTCGCCATTGGCGCGGATCTGCCGGTTTACGTCCGCCTCAACGCGCGCGAGTTCCTCGGGCGAGATCGGCTTGTGGTGCGAAAAGTCGAAGCGCAACCGATCGGGGGCAACCAGCGAGCCCTTCTGCGTCACATGCCCCCCCAAGATCCGACGCAGGGCCGCATGCAGCAGATGGGTCGCCGAATGATTGGCGCGCAAGGCCGAGCGCCGAGCGCGCTCGACGCGCAGTTCGGCGGAATCGCCCACGCGCAGGGCCTTGTGCGCGGACTTGCCGCGATGGACGTGGAGATCGCCGAGTTTTTTCAGCGTGTCGGTCACGGCGAACTCCGCGCCCGAGGACGTGAACAGGACGCCCGTATCGCCCATCTGGCCACCCGATTCGGCGTAAAACGGGGTTTGATTCAAGACCACATCGGCCTCGCGCCCGATGGGCGCTTCCTCAACCATCCGGCCATCGACGAGGATGGCCAGGATGCGGCCCTCGGCGATCTCGGTATCGTAGCCGAGAAATTCCGTGGCGCCGGTTTTCTCGCGCACTTGGAACCATACCTGCTCGGTCGCCTGCTCGCCCGAGCCCGACCAGGCCCGGCGCGCGGCCTCGCGCTGGCGCTCCATCGCGCCCTCGAAGCCCTGGGAATCGACCGCCCGGCCTTGGCCGCGCAAGATGTCCTGGGTGAGATCGAGGGGAAAGCCGAAGGTATCGTAAAGCCGGAAGGCAATCTCGCCGGCAAGCGCCTGACCCGTCTTGAGCTTGCCCGTCTCGTCCTCGAGCAATTTGAGACCCCGCCCGAGCATATCCTTAAAGCGCGATTCCTCGAGCTTGAGGGTTTGCGCGACCAGCGCCTCGGCGCGCCCGAGTTCGGGATACTGCCCGCCCATCTCGCGCACCAGATTCGGCACAAGACGCCACATCAGCGGCTCCCGGCAGCCGAGCAGATGGGCGTGGCGCATGGCGCGGCGCATGATGCGCCGTAGGACATAGCCGCGCCCTTCGTTCGAGGGCAGAACACCATCCGCGATCAGAAATACCGACGCGCGCAGATGATCGGCGATCACGCGATGCGATACGGCGTGCGGGCCTTCCGCCGAGGCCCCGCTCGCCGCCGCCGAAGCTTCGATCAACGCGCGCATGAGGTCGATGTCGTAATTGTCGTGCTTGCCCTGCAGCACCGCCGTCACGCGTTCGAGCCCCATGCCGGTATCGATGGACGGGCGCGGCAAATCGACCCGTTTGTCCTTCGTCACCTGCTCGTATTGCATAAAGACGAGATTCCAAATCTCGATAAAGCGGTCGCCATCGGCATCGGCGCTACCCGGCGGGCCGCCAGGAACCTTGTCGCCGTGATCGAAAAATAATTCCGAGCACGGACCGCACGGACCCGTGTCGCCCATGGCCCAGAAATTATCGGAAGTGGGAATGCGCACGATTCGCGAATCGGGCAGGCCGGCGATCTTCTTCCACAGCGCATGCGCCTCGTCATCTTCGGAATACACGGTCACCCACAACCTGTCCTTGGACAGGCCGTACTCCTTGACGATCAGATTCCAGGCGAGTTCGATCGCCACATCCTTGAAGTAGTCGCCGAATGAGAAATTTCCCAGCATTTCGAAAAACGTGTGGTGACGCGCGGTATAGCCGACATTCTCGAGATCGTTGTGCTTGCCGCCCGCACGGACGCATTTCTGCGCCGTCGTCGCGCGTTTGTAGGGGCGCTGCTCGGCGCCGGTGAAGACGTTCTTGAACTGAACCATGCCCGAATTGGCGAACATGAGCGTCGGGTCATTTCGCGGCACCAAGGGCGAGGACGGCACGACCTCGTGGCCATGGCGGGCGAAATATTCGAGGAAGGTCCGGCGGATATCGTTGGCGGTTTTCATCTCTCGCTCTCGCGCATATGCCCGGCTGGCGCATACCCGCCGCACGGTTTGGAAGACCCCAGCGCCCCCTCCCCGGACACGCCAAAATCCCCGTCAATTCCAAGATTTATAGATGGGATTTATAGCCGGGCCGTCGGCCGTGTCCAGCCACGGTCTTAGGGTCGCGCCGCTTCGCCACGCCGGACCGCAAGCGGCCCGACTTGCTGCAAGGGACTCAGAACCGCCCGCCAAGGAGCGGCCTGCCCGGCCATGAGTCCCCGCTCAAGGCAAGGATGGTCTGTTCCAAACGACAAGGGCGGAGCCGCGAGGCCCCGCCCTTACCGTTAGTCGCGAGAGGGAGTCCCGCCTTGAATCATTCGGCCCTACTTCAATCGGCCCTACTTCAATCGGCCACTGCCGACCCGCCCTCGGAATCCTCAGGCGTACCCATCATGGCATTGGCGACAAGGCCGGCATTGGCACGAATCGCGGCCTCGATTTTGGCCGCCATTTCGGGGTGGGCCTTCAAATAGGCCTTGGCGTTTTCCCGACCCTGCCCGATGCGCTGGCCGTCGAAGGAGAACCAGGCTCCCGACTTCTCGACCACATTGGCCTTGGCTCCCAAATCGACGAGTTCGCCCATCTTGGAGATGCCTTCGCCGTACATGATGTCGAACTCGACGACTTTGAACGGCGGGGCAAGCTTGTTCTTGACCACCTTCACGCGGGTTTGGTTGCCGACCACATCTTCGCCCGACTTAATGGCGCCGATACGGCGGATGTCGAGGCGCACGGAGGCATAGAACTTAAGCGCGTTGCCGCCGGTGGTGGTTTCGGGATTGCCGAACATGACACCGATCTTCATGCGGATTTGGTTGATGAAGATGACCATGGTGTTCGAGCGTGCAATCGACGAGGTGAGCTTGCGCAGGGCCTGACTCATCAGCCGAGCGTGCAGACCAACATGGCTGTCGCCCATCTCGCCTTCTAGCTCGGCGCGCGGCACCAGGGCCGCAACGCTGTCGATGACCAGCACGTCCACCGCGCCCGAGCGCACCAGGGTGTCGGCGATTTCGAGCGCCTGCTCGCCCGCATCGGGCTGGGAGATCAGAAGCTCTTCCACATTGACGCCGAGTTTCTTGGCGTAGGACGGATCGAGAGCATGTTCAGCGTCGATGAAGGCGCAGGTGCCGCCCGGCTTTTGCGCCTCGGCGATCACATGGAGAGCAAGCGTCGTCTTACCCGAGCTTTCCGGACCGTAAATCTCGACCACCCGTCCTCGGGGCATGCCGCCGATGCCGAGCGCGATATCGAGCCCAAGCGATCCCGTGGACACCACGCCCATTTCGGCCGACATCGGGCTCTGGCCGAGCTTCATGATCGAGCCCTTGCCGAAGGCCCGCTCGATCTGCGTCAGGGCCGCATCCAGTGCCTTGTTCTTGTCCATGTCGCCCTTATCAACCAAACGCAACGCCGCTTCGCTCATGTCTCTCTCCCTTATTTCACATGCGCCCGGCGGCAAACCAATATTTCCGCCACGCGAATCCAGTGGCGGCATTGTACCTGGTTTGTTCTGTTCTTCAAGTGTTCTTGCGTATGTTAATAAATGTATATATTTCAATTAGTTATATTTATGTGAACCGGCTTTCAGCCAATCAGATCAAAATATCGCCGTTCTTGATATCACTGGCCTGAACACCGACCAGGACGATTTCGAGGTGGTCGTTGACCAAGATGTGCGCGTCGAAGCCACGATCGACCACCAAATAGCGCAAGAATGGAAAAGAGCCCGAGGTGTCACGGATATCGATGACGTCGCCTCCCATCCCTGCCTCGAAATCCGCGACGTAAACCTGGCCATAGCCATTGGCGAACACGAACCGGTCGTCTCCCGCACCACCAAACAGCGTATCGGGCCCACCCGCGCCATCAATGACGTCGTTCCCTCCGCCGCCCATGATGGTGTTCGCGCCAAAATTCCCAGTCAGCGTGTCGCCGTATGCCGAGCCGATCAAATCGGCGAACAGCGAAGTCATTCGGTCGATACCAGCGCCACCCGTGTCCTGCGCCCCGAAGATCAAGCCGACCCGCACGCCCGACGTCGCCGAAGCGTAACTCGCGGTATCGAAACCGCTCTGTCCGCCGAACACATCATCGCCTGCGCCACCGTCGAAGGTATTGCGGCCAGCGCCGCCGAGCAGTGTATCGTTGCCGGCGCCGCCGAACAGCCTGTCGTCGCCCATGCCGCCATCGATGAGGTTGTCGCTCCCATCGCCCACAAGAATATCAGCGAAAGCCGAACCGATAAGATTTTCGATCCCCTCCACCACGCCAGCATTCCCAAAACCGACGACCTGCGTGCCCGCGACTCCGAGATCAACGCTCACGCTCGAAGTGGCGTTCGCAAATACGAGCGTATCGTTACCTGCGCCGCCCGAAAGCATTTGGAGACTCCCAGCGCCGCCATCGATCACGTCGTCGCCGTCCCCGCCGAAGAGCACATCGCTCCCGCCTCCGCCCGAGATCGTGTCGTTGCCCGCGCCGCCATAGACCGTGTCGTCGAGCGCGCCGCCCGTCACGGTATCGTTGCCGGCACCGGCGAAGAACGGCGTCCGCAGGACATAGCCTGCGGCAGAGGCTTCCGCCGCATTGCTCGGCAAGAAAACCACGTCGTTCCCGTCGCCCGAATCGTACTGCGTTCCGCCGATATAGGCGCCCGCGACCTGATCGTCGAAAACGATACGGTCGCCCGACGGCGAAAACAGCGATTCGGCCACGTTGACGACGCCGATATCGAAGGTCCGCATTTGCGAAAGAATGCCGTCGGTTACCGAAACGGTGATCGAATGGTGCGCCGCCGTTTCGTAATCGAGCCGCGCCCCTTGCCGCACATAGATGGTGCCGTCCGTATCGATACCGAATCGTCCGCCCGCATCATCCACGAGAGCGACCGTAGCACCGGGACTGTCGGGATCGTCCGCGAATATCCGCAAACCCACCGAAGTGCCGGCCGCGGCATTTTCCACAACTTGATTCAATGCCTCGTCGGCATCGCGCGCCAGCGGCGCATCGTTCTTGCCCGTGACCAGAACGCGCACTTCGGCGGACGAAGTGGCGCCCGCGGCATCGGCGGCCATGTAGCGAAATGTCGCCATGCCGGTTTCGCCTACCTGGAGCGCGTCGAAGCCCGATGCAATGTA
>JBJXGH010000019.1:0-11093 GCA_046153685.1 Alphaproteobacteria bacterium | reverse complement strand
CATCCAACCGCTGGCGGCGATGCAGATAAAACCCGCGACCGCGACCAGCTTCGGATTGATCACCTGCGACGCTCGGCCGACCACGCTCATGCCGATCACGCCGCCGAGGCCGCGCGGCGCCATCAGCATCCCGACCAGGGCTACAGGCAGGCCGTCGAGCGATTGAAGGCGCAAGGACAGCAGAACGATGGGTCCGTTGACCGTCATGGCCCAGAGGAAGACGAAGGCCAGACCCAAAACGAAATTCTTGTCGGCGAACACGCGCGGCTCGATGAACGACGTTCTTGCCGTTGCCGTGCGGACGACCAGAATATAGAGCGCGAGCAGCGCCGTGGCGGTCTCGACGATGATTTCCGGCGAATCGTACCAGTCGAGGATTTGGCCGCGATTGAGCACGAGCTGGAAGGCGGTGATGAAGGCTGCCATGGCGAAAAAGCCGATGCCGTCGAACCTGCGGCCAAGATCCCTTGAGATATTGGGCACCCAGAGAATCACTCCGGCCATGCAAATCAGGCCGAACGGCACGTTGAAATAGAACACCCAGGGCCAGCCGTAATCCTCGGTGATGAAGCCGCCGAGAATCGGCCCCAGGACCGGCCCTATGGTGATGCTGATGCCCCACAGGCCGAGCGCCTGGGCATGGCGCTCCTTGGGGTAGGAATCGAGCATGATTGCTTGGGTGATCGGCATGATCGGTCCGCTCGCAAGGCCCTGGACGAGGCGAAAGACCAGTTCGGATTCAAGGGTCGGCGCCTGGCCGCACAGAATCGAGGACAGGCAGAATCCGCCGAGCGCTATGAGATAAACGCGTTTGCGCCCGAAGCGCGCGCCGAGCCAGCCGGCCGAGGCGGTCAGGATTGTCACCGCGACCAGATACGAGGTCAGGACCCACGCGATCTGGTCCCGTGTGGCGGAAAACGCGCCCTGCATGTGGGGCAGGGCCACCACCACATTGGTCTGGTTCAGCATGACGAGCGTCGTGGAGAGCAGGAGTGGCCCAAGCATCAAGCGGCGCTGGGTTTCGGTGATGACGGGCGGGGTGCTCATGTGGGCCCGCGCGGATCCAACCGAAGCCATTCAATCGGCGGTGGAAATTGTGCTATCACTGGGCGCAATCCAGTAGCCGGCCCGTCCGACGCCCATCGCCAGCGCAGAGGAGTTCCGACCCGTGTGGAAAACGCTCATCTACGAAAAGAAAGACCGCATCGCTCTTATCACGATCAATCGGCCCAAGGTGCTGAACGCGATCGATATCGAGCTGATGGAGGAATTGCCGCGCGCCATCAAGGATGCCGACGCCGACCCGGACATCCGGGTCATTGTGCTGTCGGGCGCGGGCAAGAGCTTCGGCGCGGGTTATGATCTGAAAATGGACTGGGCGAAGGCTTTCGGTGGCCGAGGCCCCATGAACACGCGCGCTATGCTGCGCGCCTGCGCGGAGTTCGAGTTCGCCCCCTGGCGCTGCGAGAAGCCGACCATCGCCATGGTGCGCGGATTTTGCGTCGCGGGTAGTTGCGAGCTTGCCATGATGTGCTGCATCACCATCGCGTCGGATAACGCGCAATTCGGCGAACCGGAAATCCGCTTTTCGACCGCGCCGCCCGTCGTGGTCATGCCATGGCTCATCGGTCTCAAGAAGGCGCGCGAGCTGCTTTACACCGGCGATCTGATAGACGCCCAGGAAGCCCTTCGGCTCGGCATGATCAACCGGGTCGTGCCCGACGCGGAACTCGAGGCTGAAACCTTCCGCCTGGCTGGGCGGATGTCCAAGATCGAGGTCGAATCGCTCAAGACCACCAAGGCGGCGATCAATCGCGGCGCGGAAATCTCGGGCTTTGTCGATGCCATCAATTACGGCATCGAAACCGGCGCCATCCTGGACGCAACACCGACCGAGCTCTACGTCAAATTCAAGGAGATCGCACAGACCCAAGGTCTGACGGCCGCCGTCCGGTGGCGTGAAGCGCAGTTCAAGGACGAAGGCTGAGAGCGCCGGCGCGGTCCACTTCACGCACCGCCCTTGTCCGGCTTCCCGCCGCCGCCCGCTTGCGGCATGGCATTGCCGTTTCCGCCCGCGCCATGTTCGTCGGCATCGCTCGGCGCTGCCGCCGCAGCCTGGTTTTCTTCCAGAATGCGCTCGTAGAGCTCGCGCCGCAGCACGCTGGCGTCCGGCGGGAATGTGAAGCCGAGCTTGGCCGATTTGCCGCGGACATCGACTACCGTAACCTCGATGTTCTCGTTGATAATGACAGATTCGCCAATCTTTCTCGTGAGATAAAGCATGATCCTACCTGGGGCCGGACGCCTGCCGACCGCTCGATACAGGACGCGCGGGTAATCGCGTCCCGGCTATCCCCCGACCGGATATTATCCGCCTTTACGCCTTGTTAACAGGGCCGTGACAGCGTCTTGGCCAGTGGTGCCGCAGGATGCGCGCCGTTCCGGAAGGCGTGGCCGAGCCAAGGTCAAGGACTCGACACGCCCACTGGGGACGCATGGAATTCGCCCAACTTCCGATGTTTCGGCTGATAGCGCGGCGCATGGATTTTCTCAATGCGCGCCAGCAAGTGCTGGCCCAAAACATCGCCAATTCCGATACGCCGGGTTACGCCGCCAAGGACCTCCAGGTGAAAACCTTCGGCCAATTGGTCGCGACGGGCGCGCCGGTATTGCAGGTGGTCAAGACCGATCCTGCCCATCTCGGCTCCAAGCAAGATGCCGGGCGCGTCGAGATGCGCCAGGTGGCAACAAGGGATTCGACCCTCTCCGGCAACGGCGTCGAGTTGCAGAAGGAACTCATGAAGGTCTCGGAGACGAGCATGGATTATCAACTCACCACCAATGTTTACAAAAAGCAGGTAGGTCTGTTCCGAATGATTCTCGGACGGACGCAGGCATAGTCCGGGAGCCGCGACATGGACCTCGTAAGATCGCTCAAGATTTCCGCTTCGGGCATGGACGTGCAGAGCGTCCGCCTCAGAATCCTGAGCGAGAACATAGCCAATGCGGATTCGCTGCCGGCCGAACCCGGCGGCAATCCCTACCGGCGCAAGGTCGTGAGTTTCCAGAATACCCTTGACCGTGCGATGGGCATCGAAACCGTGCGCATCCGCAAGATCGGCGAAGCCAAGGGCGAATTCCAGCGGCGCTACGACCCCACCCATCCGTCCGCCGACAAGGACGGCTATGTGATGGCACCCAACGTCAATGCGCTCATCGAAATGATGGATTTCCGCGAGGCTCAACAATCCTATCAGGCCAATCTGAGCGTGCTAGAGGTTTCCAAACGCATGATCGTGAATACCATCGACATCCTGCGCAACTGAGGGAAAACACATGCTCGCCAAGATTTCCAGCGCGGTCGGCGCCTATACCAAAGCCCTCTCGGGCGGCGCGAAGCCCGGGATGGAGCCGCGCGACGGTCAGGAACAGAATTTCGCCGGTGCGCTCGCGGGTTCGTTGGACAAACTCCGCGGCGCCCTCAAGGCCGGCGAGACGGCCAGTACCGCTGCGGTCATGGGTAAGGCGGACCTCACCCATCTGGTGACCGCCGTCTCGAACGCGGAACTCACTTTGCAAACCGTGGTCGGTGTGCGCGATCGCGCCATCCAGGCCTACCAGGAAATCTCGCGGATGCCGATCTAGCGTCATGAAGCGCGGCGCGAACCTGGACAGCCGATTGATCTAAGAATGGAACCCTCCGATGCCCTTGACATCGCCCGCGAGGCGATATTCGTCATGCTGAAAATCGGCGCGCCCGTGCTTTTGGTGGCGCTCGTTGTCGGCCTGGCCATCAGCCTCGTTCAGGCACTGACGCAGATGCAGGAAATGACCTTGTCGTTCGTGCCCAAGGTCGTCGTGGTGTGCGGCGCGCTGATCCTGTTCCTGCCGTTCATGCTCGCCACATTGGCGACGTTTACCGAACAGCTCGCCGCGCGAATCGCCGGCGGGGGCTGAGGCGAAGCCCGCCCGATGCTGGAAGCCGCGCTCGGTTTCAATCTGTACGCGTTCTTCCTGGTGTTTTCGCGCCTTGGGACCGCGATGATGCTGTTCCCCGGCTTCGGTGAGGCGCAGGTCTCTCCGCGCATCCGCTTGGGTATCGCGCTTGGCGTTTCCTTGGTGGTGCTGCCGGTCGTGGCGCCCACCCTTCCCGCCTTGGCCGCCAACCCCCTCGCGCTCGCCTTTGCCTTGATGGCCGAGACCTTCGTGGGCTTCTTTCTCGGCTCCGTGGTGCGGCTCATGATGTCGGCCATTCAGGTTGCAGGCGCCATCATCGCGACGGAAACCGGACTGGCCAATGCGATGGTGCCGGAAATGAGCCAGGGCGGGCAGGTGGCGATCGCCACAAATTTCCTGATGATCTTGGCGCTCGTCCTGCTGTTCTCCGCCGATTTGCACCATGTGATGCTTCGCGGTGTGGTCGACAGCTATGCGGCTTTTCCTCCGGGTGCGTTGCCGCCGGTGGACGACTTTTCGAGCGCCATTTCGCGCCTCGTCGGAAAATCCTTCCTGGTCGGATTCCAGATGGCGGCGCCGCTGGTTGTGCTGGGTATGCTGCTTTCCATCGGCATGGGCGTGCTCTCGCGCCTGATGCCACAAATCCAGGTTTTCTTTCTCGTCATTCCCCTGCAGGTCATCCTCGGGATGCTGGTGCTCGCTACGGCCCTGGGAACCGTCATGGGCTTGTTCGTGCAGTCGCTTGGCGACGTGCTGGCAGAGATTTCGGTCGTGCAATAGGCCATGGCGGACGACAGCGACGATTCCCAAAAAACCGAGGAGCCGACGCAAAAGCGCCTCGCGGATGCCGAGAAGGAGGGCCAGATCGCGACATCGCGCGATGTCGGGCATTTCTTCATGCTGCTCGCGGGCCTCGCGGTGGTGACTCTTTTGATTCCGAATCTCGCGCGGGATTTGATGCGGTTGTTCATGCCGTTCCTATCCTCGCCGCACATTTACGATCTCGAGCTGACCAGCGCGGCGCCGCTTTTGCGCGATATTCTCGGCGGCGTGGGCGCGGCCTTGGCCGTGCCGATCTTGGCGCTCCTCGGTGCCGCGTTCATCGGCAACTTCATTCAGCACGGGCCGTTCGTGTCCGCCTCCGCGCTCTCACCCAAGCTTGACCGTATTTCACCGATCGCCGGATTCAAGCGGATGTTCGGCGCCCGCTCGCTGATCGAATTCGCCAAGGGATTGCTCAAGATCATCGCCGTCGGCTCGGCCGCGGTAGCGGCGGTGGTGCCGGTCCTGGTTGATATCGAATCGTACTCGTCGCTGGAACTCGGCGCCCTGTTGGACCACATTCAGAATGCCACGTTCCGCCTGCTGTTCGCGGCGCTCGCGGTGATGGCGGTCGTGGCCGGACTTGACTATCTCTATCAGCGCTTCGAGTTGCGCAAGCAATTGCGCATGTCGCGCGAGGATATGAAGGAAGAATATAAGCAGACCGAAGGCGACCCGGCCATCAAAAGCCGCATCCGCCAGATTCGCGCCGAGCGCGCGAAGAAACGCATGATGCAGAACCTGCCCAAGGCCGATGTGGTGATCGCCAATCCGACCCACTATGCCATCGCGCTCAGCTACAAGCCGGCCGAGATGGCGGCACCCAAGGTGGTCGCCAAGGGAGCGGATTTCTTGGCGCTGCGCATCCGGGCGGTCGCGGCCGAGCATGGCATTCCCGTGGTCGAGAACAAGCCCCTGGCCCGCGCGCTGCACGACGCGGTGGATATCGACGACGAGGTGCCGGCCGAGCACTACGTCGCCGTGGCCCAGGTCATCGGTTACATTATGCGCCTGCGCGAAAAAGCCGCTCCGATCAGGCGATGAGCGCGCAAATCGGGCGACTTGGACGAGCGGCGCGCGACCGCCGCCGCCATGGTAACCTCATGTTTAAGATCCAAGTTGATTCCCGGTTTTCGGGGCCTTGCGGAGGCAAAACATGACCATGCTCGGCGGCCTACGGCGCTTGTGGCGCAATTCCGAGATCGACACGGCGATACTCGCTGCCGCATTCCAATCGTCCGAGAGCCCGCGTCTCATCACCGGACCGGACGACGCCGCGGTTCACGCCAATCTCGCTTACCTCAAGCATTTTGCGTGTACGGCCGAGCGTGCGGCCGACGCGCTGCGCGCGCGCTTCGGCAAGGACCCGCTCTCGGCGCAGCTTTTCGAGCGCATGCTGGCGTCGGCCAAGGCGGGCAATCGCACCCAGGCGGAATTGTCGGTCGAAGGCGCGGGTGGGGAAATCGAATGGATTTCGATTTTTGCAAATCCGATCGCCGAGCAGCCCGGCTACGTCTATTGGAGCATCAACGACATCACCGCGCGCCGGCAAATGGAGCAAATCATCGCCGACGGCCAGCGTAAGCTTTACGATTTCTTCGAGCACGCGCCGGTTGGTTTCTATTCGGTCGACGGCGCGGGACGCTTCTTGTTCGTCAACCACACCTTCGCCGACTGGCTCGAATCCACACCCGACGAGATCGTCGCCGGCAGGAGCCTGCACGATGTGCTGGCGGTCCCGCCGCCAGCGGGCACCCCTCCCCACGATCCCTTCGGCGGGGCTACGGAAGCGCTCCGGGGCGAGGTGGTATTCCGCGGACATAACGGCGCGCTGATCGAGGCCGAGGTCAGCCAGACCATCGAGCGCGGAGACGAGCTACGCACGCGCTCGGTCGTGCGTGATATCCGCCCCGAGCGCGAGATGCGACAAGCCCTTGACCGCTCCGAGCGCCGCTTTCGCTCGTTCTACGAGGATGCGCCCGTCGGTATCGGTCTGTTGGACGCGAAGGGTCGGGTTAGGGAATGCAACCCGCTGTTCGCCGCCATGGCGGGGCGGGAACGCGCGACGATCGTCGGCAAGGCTTTTGCCGAATTGGTCGCGCTTTCCGATCGAGCCGCGCTAACCGAACGCCTAGAGAGGATCGCCTCGGGCGGCGAGAGCTTGCACGCCCTCGACGTGCGCCTGGCAGGTCCGCGCGAGCGGGTGCTGTCGCTTTATGTCAGCCGCATGGGCCGCGATGACGCTGAATTGGGAGCGCTGATCCTGCACGCGCTCGACACCACCGACCAGAAAATGCTCGAGGTGCAGTTCGCCCAGTCTCAGAAAATGCAGGCCGTGGGGCAGCTCGCCGGCGGCATTGCCCACGATTTCAACAACCTGCTCACCGCGATGATCGGTTTTTGCGATCTTCTGTTGCTGCGCCACCGTCCTGGCGAACAGTCCTTCGCCGACATCATGCAAATCAAGCAAAACGCCAATCGCGCGGCGAATCTCGTGCGGCAGCTGCTTGCCTTCTCGCGCCAGCAGACCCTCCAACCCAAGGTGCTGAACGTTACCGACGTGCTCGCCGAGCTGTCCCATTTGTTGCGCCGCCTGATTGGCGAAAACATCGAACTCAGCATGGTGCACGGTCGTGATCTCGGCCTGGTGCGCTGCGACCAGGGTCAATTCGAGCAGGTCATCATCAACATGGCCGTGAACGCGCGCGATGCGATGGTTGCGGGCGGCACGCTGACGATCCGGACCTCGAACCTCACCGAGGATCAGGCTGCAGCCCACGACGAGGCCATGCTGCCGCAGGGGAATTGGGTGCTGATCGAGGTGTCGGACACTGGCACCGGCATTTCCCAGGAAGTCCTCGGGCGCATCTTCGAGCCGTTCTTCTCGACCAAGGAAGTCGGCTCGGGCACCGGTCTCGGGCTGTCGACCGCTTACGGTATCATCAAGCAAACAGGCGGGTTCATTTTCGTCGATAGCGAGCACGGACAGGGCGCGACGTTCCGTATTTTCCTGCCGCGCCACAAGCAGGGCGCGGAGGCTGTCGAGGCCGCGGTCACGCGCGACGCGCAGAAGGCTGACTTGTCAGGCGCGGGTACGGTCTTGTTCGTGGAGGACGAGGATCCGGTGCGCACGTTCGGTGTGCGCGCGCTCAAGAACAAGGGTTATACGGTGCTTGAGGCCAAGACCGGCGAATCGGCGCTCGAGGTCTTGGCGGCGACCAAGGCGACCAATACCCACATCGATCTCTTGATCACCGATGTCGTCATGCCCAAGCTCGACGGGCCGACCTTGATCAAGGAATTCCGCCTGCGCGCGCCCGATACCAAGATCATCTGCATTTCGGGCTATGCCGAGGAGGCGTTCCGCAAGCGCCTCGACCAATCCTCCGACATCCACTTCCTGCCCAAGCCGTTCAGTCTCAATCAGCTCGCGAGCAAGGTGAAGGACGTACTCGGCACGCGCGGCTAGGCGCGGCTCGCCCGCCAGTCGAGAAAGCGGTACCAGGCGACCGTCGCCGACAGGAACCACGGATTGCCGTAATAGAACGGCCGGGTTTCGAAGGGTAAATCCTCGAAGGGCGAGTGCGCGTCGTTGCGGCGCAGAATCTTGCCCGCCGCCTTGAATCCGAGATAGGGCCCGAGCGCCACGCCGTAGCCGCAAAAACCCATGGCGTAGTGCGCGCCGTCGCGCACGCCCAAATGGGGCGCGGTTTGGAAGGTGTAGGCAACCTTGCCGGTCCAGCTATGGCTGATCTTCACGCCTTCGAGCTGGGGAAAGAGTTTCATCAGAAAACGATAGAGCTTGGGGGCGCTGCGCTTGGGATCGGTTTCGCGCATCGACACCCGTCCGCCGAAAATGAGGCGCGTACCATCCGGCGAGGGTCGGAAGGAATGCGACAGCTTCCATGTGTCGATGCCCGCCCGCCCGCCGGGCAGCAGCGAGGCCAGGCGGGCGGGCGATAGAGGCTCGGTCGCCGAGCCGTAGGCGCCAATGGGGATCACCCGGCGGCGAAGATCGGGCGCCACGCCGTCGGTATAGGCGTTCGTGGCAATCAGCACGTCACCCGCGCGGCATTCGCCGCGCGAAGTCGCGACGCGGAAAGCGGCGCCTTCGCGCTGGATCGCCGTCACGCGCGTATGCGGCACGATGACGGCGCCGGCTTGGCGTGCGCGGTCGAGCAGGCCTTGATGAAACAGCGCGGTATGGAGGAACGCCTCGTCGTGGCGCACCTCGCCACCGTGATAGAGATCCGAGCCGATTTCCCGGTGTTGCTCGGCGCGCGGCACCATGTCGGCCCTAAAGCCGATTTCGCGCTTGAGGGTATCGACCTCGCGCGCGAGCGCCTCGTAATGGCCGGGCGTCGCGGCGGCGATATAGCGCCCATTGGTGTTCAGATGGCAGGCGATGTTCTCGCGCTGGGCTAAGTCCTTGGCGAAGGCGATGGCCGCTTGGCCTTCCTGGAGGAGTGCGATCGCGCGCTTGCGGCCCCATTGGGCCTCGAGATCGGCGAAGGGCCGCTTGATGAGGCCGATATGACCCTGGGCGCGCGAACTCGCTCCCCATCCCGCGGCCTCGGCATCGAATACGGCAACCGAACGTCCGGCGCGCGCGAGCGTCAGCGCCGCCACGAGCCCCGTGTAGCCCGAGCCGATAACGGCCACGTCGATGGCCCCGGGCGCGGGGATTTCAGGCAAGACCGGGCGCGGCGCTGCGTCCCACCAATAGGGCTCGAACTTTGCGCCGGGAGCGAGAATCTGGTCGAGTGTCATGCCATCGGTCCTCGCATGGGTCGGGGGAAACTTCTCCCCGTCCGCCGGTCAGCGTCAAGGGCGCCTACCGTCTTCGAGGAATGGCGATGAGGCGCGAAAATTCGCGGCGTGAATTTGCGTCGTTAACTATCTTTCGAGCTTTCAAAGGGTTAGGCGATTGAATTATCGTCGGCACGGCCGTTGGAATGGCCGAGAGCTTCATTGAAAGGGATTGGGGTCATGGCGCGCATTCGCGGAAAGATCGGAGCCGAATTGTTGTTCGGCACGGATGGTGCGGACGTGATCTTCGCCTGGGGCGGCAATGACATCGTTCGGGCCGGCTTGGGCGACGATACGGTCTATGGCGAGGCCGGCGATGACACGATGTTTGGGGAGTCGGGCCGCGATCGCTTGATCGGCGGCGAGGGCAATGACGTGCTCGATGGCGGCGCGGGCGATGACACGCTGTCGGGCGAAGCGGGCAACGACACGCTCTTTGGCGGCGAAGGCAGCGACTATTTGTCTGGTGGGATCGGCGATGACGCCCTGTCGGGTGGCGCGGGGCGCGATTCTCTAGTCGGGGGCGACGGCAATGATCGGATCGAAGGCGGGGCGGACGACGATTATGTTTCCGCCGGCGGCGGCGGCGACGTCGTTTTCGGCGAGGACGGTAATGATACGGTCTATGGCGGGGCCGGAGCTGATTTTGCGGACGGCGGCGCGGGTGCCGATACGCTCTCGGGAGACGCGGGCCATGACACGCTTCTCGGCCAAGCAGGGCGCGACCGGTTGATCGGCGGCGCGGGCGACGACGTGCTCGATGGCGGCGCGGGCGATGACACGCTGTCGGGCGACGCGGGCAACGACACGTTTTCGGGCGGCGAAGGCGACGACAGTCTGACCGCAGGTGCTGGCGACGACGTGCTCGATGGCGGGGCGGGACACGATCGAATCTTTGGAGGAAGCGGAAACGATCGCATCGAGGGCGGGGCGGGCAGGGACTACGCGCAAGGCGATAGCGGCGACGACGTGGTTTTGGGCGGCGCGGATAACGACACAGTGCTCGGCGGCGATGGCCGCGACACCGTGGACGGTGGGGCCGGCGGCGACCGTGTCGCGGGCGAGGATGGCGACGATATCCTCATTTACCGGGTCGGCGAAAACGCCTGGGTTCGCGATGTCTATTTGGGCGGCAAGGGCCACGACACCTTGGTTCTGGTGGTTTCCGCGGCGGAGGCCGCATCGTCATCCCTTCAGAGCGATCTCGCCGCCTTCGACCGGTTCATCGCGGCCAATTACCACCCCGATCGCGCCACGGGGCCGGGTTTCGCATTCGGCACGTTCCAGCTCGATGTCTGTGGCGTCGAGGCGGTGGAGATAGAGATCGTCAATACCGCCCCCATCGCCAGGGACGACGTACTGACGGTTGCCGAGGGCGGTCAAATCTTAGACTTGGCGGCAATGCTGCTAGCCAATGATATAGACGGCGATGCTGGCGACAGCTTACGGATCGTTTCCGTCGATACGACAGGCACGACGGGCATCGTGTTTAGCAATCTCTCCGG
>JBJXGH010000007.1:0-21104 GCA_046153685.1 Alphaproteobacteria bacterium | reverse complement strand
GTCCGGGCGAGATCGCCCGGACGCATGGCTCAAATGCGGCGTATTATTTCGCCGCCAAGGCTTCGATTTCGACCACCATCTCGGGGGTAGCGAGGCCGTCGACGACGACCAGCGTCGAGGTCGGCTTGCAATCGCTGCCGATCATCTTTTCGCGCGCCGCACGATAGGCCGGGATGTGGCGCGAATCCGTCAGATAGACCGTGAACTTCACGATGTCTTCCTTGCCCATGCCGTGGGCCTTCAGGCAGGCGAGAATGTTTTTGTAGACCTGTTCGGTCTGAGCCTCGGCGCCTTCGGCCAACTTGCCGTCGGGCGCGATGCCGACCTGGCCGGACAGCACCAGCCATTTGGCGTTCGCGGGAACGAGGCAGGTATGGGTGTAGGCGCCGCCGGGCGCGCGGACGCCTTCGGGATTGAGCAACTGGTTCATGATCGGGTCTCCTTCGGTCGATCGCAACGCCGTTCGCCGCGATTATCGCCGTGCGGGCGCGAGACTGGCATGGCCGCGCCCCCGCCGCCAAGTGACCGAAGCGCTATTTCGTGACCGGAATCTTGCAGAATTTATCTTCGACGACCTGGCACTCCAAATTCGCGGATTCGAACATCCCGGATTTGAGCGCGCTGGCCGCGAGGGTCTGCGTCACCCGCTCACAATTGAACACGGCGTAGAAGCGCGCTTCCTTCAAATCGACCGAACGGCTCACGCCGGCGGCCTGGCTCAAATCGATGTCGACCTTGACCAGGCACGGGTACCAGTACTTTCCCGCCTGGTTGTAGCAATCCTGTCGCATCTCGGTTTCGTACTTGACGCGCTTGGGCCGCGCCAAGGCAGAGGGAATCGCGTCCAATGATTTGGCGCGGTAATCGTCAAGACTCACGTCGTCCTGCATCAAGGCGCCGCGCGGGGTGATGTGGCTGACGAAATAGGTTGGCGTCGATTTCTTGTCGAAATCGCAGAGTTCGCCCGCGAGCTTTGGTGCCTGGGGTTCGCTTGAGGCGCATCCCGCGACCACGACGGCGATCAGACCCGCGATTCGGCGGTGCGAAGGTCTCAACATCCGTTCCAACCCTTGGGCTTTTTCACCCCGGCCGGCAATTTTGTTTGACTGTCGCCGCGGGTGAATTCGATCTGTTCGTTCGTGATCCCCGTGTCGCGCAAATCGGCGCCGCACAGCAGCGCGCCGGTCAATTGGGTTTCCTTGAGATTGGCGCCCCTGAGCACGGCGCTCTTGAGATTGGCCTGCACCAGCACCGCCGAGGACAGATCCGCACCGCTCAAATCGGCCTGCGGCAATTCCGCCTTACGAAGAATTGCGAGGTGCAGTTTCGCGCCGTCGAGCTTGGCGCCGTTAAGGATCGTCTTGCGCAGGAACGATTCGCGCAGATTGGCCCCGGATAGCACGGCGCGCGAAAGATCGGCCTTTGAGAAAGTCGCGCGCTCGAGATTGGCGCCCTTCAGGTCCGCGCCCTTGAGCGAGGCCTTCTCGAAATCGCTCCATCCGAGGTCGGCGCCGGTAAGGGCCTTGCCGTCGAGCTCGGCGTCCGACAGATCGCAGCGTGGACAGGCGTTCGATTTCAACAAACGGTCGAGGTCCGGTGCGTCGTAGGCGCGTGCCGGCAGGCAAAAGGTCGCAAGAAGCATCGCCAGGGCGATTGGGACGGGGTGCATGATCGTTGGTCCTATATGCCGTGGTTCCGGGCTATGATCCTATCCGGAAGGAGAGCGCGCAAGCATTCTCCGTCGACCAGTATGCTCCACCCGGGGGAGGGACGCGATGTTTGCAAAAGCGTGGAAATCCGAGAATCCGTTCGGCCTGCCATTCGAGCAAGCGGAATTCGATCGCCGGCTGGCGGGCGTGCGCGCGAATATGCGTAAAGCCGGAATGAACCATCTGCTCGTTACCGGACCGCACAATATTTATTATCTCACCGGCTACCGGACGACCGGATATTACGTCTATCAGATGCTCGTGGTGCCCCTCGAAGGCGAGCTTCGCTTTGTCACCAGCAAACTCGAACACACGAATGTCGAGACCCTGTCTTGGGCGCGCGAAGGCTTTTCGGTCACCATGACCGATGACCCGCTCGACATTACCATCCAGGCCTGCGAAGCGAGCGAGGCGGGCTCGGGCGGGATTGGTTACGAGGATCGGGCGTTTTTCCTACCGGCGCGCATACTCGACGGCCTGCGCCAGCGCTTCCACAACAGCGCCTTCATTCCCGCCTCGGGCGTGGTCGAGGATGTGCGCGCGACCAAATCGGCGCAGGAAATTGGCTATATTCGCAAGGCGGCGGAGATCGCCTCGCTCGGCATGAAGGTCGGGATCGCCGCATCGAGAGAGGGGCGCACCGAAAACGAAGTGGCGGGCAAGATATACGACGCCATGCTGTCGATGGGTGGCGAGCACCCCTCGGGCGGGCCCTATGTCATCACGGGTCCACGCGCCGCCCTCGCCCACGCCTTGCCTGAGCGCGTTCGCATGGAGCGCGGCCACAATGTCTATTTCGAGGTCGGCGGCATCTACAAGCGCTATGCCGCGTCGAGCATGCGCATGGTATCGATCGGCCCGCCTTCCGCGGAATCGAAGCGCGTGGCCGATGTCATGGTCGGGGCCATCGAGGCAATCGTCGCGGCCATGAAACCGGGCGCGACGTCGCACGAGGTGGACAATGCTGGCCGCGCCGTCGTCGAGCGCGCGGGGCTTGGCGCGTATTTCCACCATCGTTGCGGCTATTCGATGGGCTGTTCGTTTCCGCCGGGCTGGGGCGAGGGTACGGTCATGGACATCAGTCAGGGCAATACGCGCAAGCTCGTTCCCGGCATGGTGTTCCACTGCGTGCCGCTGGCGGTCATTCCCGAATGGGGCTGCATGGGTTTCTCGGAAACCCTGCTGGTGACCAAGGACGGCTGCGAAGTCCTGACCGACGTGCCGCGAGAATTGGCTGTCGCTTCCTGACGCTCAACGCTTGGCGAATTTTGCGATCTGGGCGCGCGTTTCCGGCCCGAGCAATTGGCGAACGGCATAAGATGTTTCCATCGCCATGGCGCTTTCGATATCGCAATAGGCGGCTCGGTTGAGCAACTGCTTCAAGTCGCTGACCGCGCCACGCGGCAGGGCGGCGATTCGCTCACCCGTGGCTTGAGCGAGCGCGAGCATCTCGGCCCGCGGCACGACCCGCCACGCGATGCCGAGCGCCTTGGCTTCCTCGGCGCCGAATTTTTCTCCGAATAGGATCAATTCGCGTGCCTTCTGTAGGCCCACCAGGCGCGGCAGGATCGTCGAGGCGCCGCCTGTCACGTTCCAGCCGAGCGAGACCTCGGGGAAAAAGCAGCGCGCGTCGTCCGCCATGACCGTCAAATCGCAATTGAGCATCCATTCGAGCCCGCCGCCCGCCGCCCAGCCGTGAACCGCGCCGACGACCATGTGCGGCGAATAGAGAATCGCGCGGCTTGCCGATTGAATGGCTTCGATGTGGTGGCGGGCGGCCGCCGGCGAGCTCGACTGTTGCTCGAATTCGAGCAAGTCGTCTCCCGAGCAGAACGACCGGCCCGCTCCGGTGAGTACGATCGCGCGCGTATCGGGACAGTTTCCGGCCGCCTCGAAAGCCGCGATCAAGTCCGCGCACAGCGTGCCGCCGATGGCGTTCAGCCGTTCGGGCCTGTTCAGCGTAATGGTTCGCACGCCCGCCTTGAACGAAGACATTACCGTATCGGCCATATGCACCCCCCCGAAGCCCGTCCGCTTGCGGGCCGAAGCCTCGCCCGACCAAGCCTGGGAGGCAAGGCCAAGCTGGCCAGACCCCAATAGCGCGCGTAGGATGCGGCCATTCCCATGTCCACAGTTTTCTCGCGCATCACCCCTGGCGTCAGCGACGCGTTCCGCCCCTCGCGCGCCAAGGGATTGGTTTACGCCTTGCTCTCGGGCCTGGTGTTGAGTGCGGGCGGCCTATTCCTTCGCGCCATCGAAACCGAGGACCAATTGGCCGTGGTCGCCTACCGGTCCGCGGCGCTCGGCATCTCGATGCTGGCGATCCTGGCGATCCGCTATGGCCGCGCGCTGCCGAGCGCGTTTCGGGCCATCGGGCGCACGGGCTTATTCGGCGCAACCCTCCTTGGGTGCGGTTTTTCCGGCTATGTTCTTGCACTCATGAACACCACGATCGCGAACGCGCTGTTCGTGATGAGTGCTGGTCCCATTGCCGCCGCTGCGCTCGCCTGGCTGTTGCTGCGAGAAAAGGTGAAGCCGGCGACCTGGTACGCGATGGCTGGCACGGTCGCGGGTGTCGCGGTCATGGTTTCGGGCGCGCTCGAGACCAATGGGTTATTCGGCATCGCCATGGCCGCTTTTGCCATGGTGGTCGTATCGGGTTATGCGGTGGTTACGCGCCACCAGCATACGGTCGACATGCTGCCGGCGCTTTGCGTCGCAGGCTTTATCGGTGCCGCGATAGGCGCGCTGGGCGCGGGCGATCTGGCGTTGTCGCCGCGCGACCTGGCGATCTGCCTCGCCATGGGCGGCGGACAGGTCATGCTCGGCTTCATGCTTCTCACCCTTGCCGCGCGGCACGCGCCTGCGGCCGAAGTGACGCTCGTGGGCTTGGGCGAAGTGATCTTCGGGCCGATTCTGGCGTGGTCGATTGTCGGCGAGGTTCCGGCGCCCGAGACGCTGGTCGGAGGCGTCGCGGTGCTCGGCTCGGTTCTTGTCTATGCCGGCATGGGATTGAAGGCGGAGCGCGCCACGTGGCGCTCGGCTTCGTCGCCCGCGCCCATGCGGCCGCGCGACGCCAATCTCGCGGGTGCGTTCCGGGACTTGCTGCGTCAGGCAACCGAACGCGCGGAGGATCCTTCGAGCACGCTCGGAAAACTTGCCAAGGTTTCGCGCGAGATCGAGGCGCGTGAATCCGGTTTCGGCGAATCGAATCTTAGTGCGCCTGGCATTGGCGCGCCGGGCTGGACCGAGGCCGTCGTGATCGATCCCGTCGCGACGCGCACGCGCGACGTGCGCCCCGAAGCGGAACTCGCCCCGGAGAATTTCGAAGGCACGATCGAACAGGCCTTGCACCGCGCGCTCAAACCAAAACTTCGCGAATGGTCGGAGAAAAACCTCGAATGGGTGGTCGAGCGCATGGTGCGCGACGAACTGCGCACGCTTTCGCGCCGGGGGCGCGAGGCGGCGGCGGCTAGGCGCCGCCCCAGCTGAGCTGCTTCAGAACAGGCGGACGATCTCGATTTGTCCATCGCGGCCCGACAGCGCGATCTTGCCGAGCGAGCGGTGCGGCACGTCGATGCCGATGCGAGCCAGCGTGTCGGCGCTGGCTAGCACGATGACGTCGCCGCCGTCGTCGACGGTCTTGCCGGTCTGTTCGATGCGCTGAGCGACATTCACGGGGTCGCCGACCACGGTGTAATTGACGCGTCCGCTGAAGCCGATATTGCCGACCAGCATGCGGCCGCTATGCAGGCCGATGCGCAGGCGCACCGGGACAAGGCCGCGCGCGCGTCTTTCACCGTTCCATGCCGCGAGGCGCTCGACGATGAGTTGCGACGCGGTATAGGCGCGTCGCGCATGATCTTGCTGGCGGTCGGGCGCGCCCCAAAATGCCATGACCGCATCGCCGATATATTTGTCGATCGTGCCGCCCGTCGCCTCGATGGCCTCGCCGATGATGGCGAAATGCTCGTTCAGCAGGGCGGCGATTTTGGGAGCGGGCATGGTTTCCGCAAGGCGCGAGAAGCCCGCGATATCGGTAAACATGACCGTCAGGCGGCGCTCGCGCGTTGGCGTCGCGCGCCCGGTGCGCACGAGGCGATCTGTCAGTGCGCGCGGTATATAGGTCGAAAACCAGCGCATGGCTTGCGTCATGGCGTTGAAGGCGGTTACCGCTTCGTCGATTTCGCGCACGCGGCTGCGTTGCAAGGGCGGTCCGTTTTCGATCTCGAACGATTGGATCCGGCGCGCATGGGCGGCCAACTCGCGAATGGGACGCGCGAGCCTTTGTCCAACCATTGCCGCGCCGGCAAGGGCAAGCGCGAGAAGCGCGCCGCCCGAATAGACGAGCCACCAGAAGCGCCGAACCTCGCCGCCGACGTCCTTGCCCGAGGCATAGATTCCGGCGAGCCAGGGGGTGTCGCCATAGCGGCCTAGGCGGCGATAGAAATACCCGTAATAGTCGTTTGCCAGCTCGACGAGGTGGCCTTCCGAACGGAGCAAGGGCGCGGAGGCGGTCAAGGGTTTGCGGTCGTTCGACCAAATCTCGGCGAGCACAGGATCGAAATTGACCGCGAGTGGCGGCAACGGCGCTTCGCCACTCGGCTCGAAGCGAAATCCGGACATCAGGGGATGGGCCAGGATACGGTCGTCGCCGTACAGGACGAATGCGACATATCCTAGATCATTCATCGCATCGCGCGCAAATTCGGACAATTCGGCTATCGTGACGACCGACAACACCGCGCCGCGAAACTCGCCGCCGACGAAGATGGGATAGCGATAGGCGATGACCGGCTGGCCGACGAGCCGGGATAGCACGGGCTCCGACCACGAGCCGTAGCCCGATTGCCGTACGCGCTCGATGCCGGCGATGATGCCGGTGATGTTCGAGACATCGGCGCTCTCGAAGCGCTCCGCGCCGCGCACCAAGCGCATGGCCCGGTAATCCGACCGCACGACGCCGATGGTGTTGACTTGGGGCGTCGCCGCCAGGGCGCCGGTCAGGATCTCGGCCAAGACCGCCTGTTGGTCGAGCAGTTCCGGCCGCTCGGCAATGATTTTGGCGATAGCGGCGCTTTGGTCCTCGACCGGTTGCAAATGGCGGTCGATGCGCGCCGCGACGAGGTCGATGGCGAGCTCGATCCGTTCGCGCAGCAGGATCGCGGTACTCCGGCGCGCGCCGCCGAGACCGAGGATCAACGCTCCGCCCATGCCCAAAAGCACGAGGCCGCCGAGGGCAAGGCTCAGTACCGCGATGATCGAGAGTCGCGCCCGGCGCCTTGGCAGTGCCGGCGCGTCCGTCACGGTTGACGCCCGCGCGGGCGTGGGTGCCGAGCGGCCGTCCCCAGTCGGGCCGGGCGTATCCGACAATCTCAGATATCTCGGCGCACGGCCTTCGACCATGCCGGATCGGCGTGTTTTGCCCAGTAGAGCTGGCGTAGGCGGGTCGTCGCCGGGCCAGGCGTGCCGTCGCCGATTTTCCGGCCGTTCAACTTCGTCACGGGCATGACACCGCCCGCGGTCGAGGTGACGAGGATTTCATCGGCGGAACGCAAGTCCTCGGCGGTCATTTTCTCGGGCGCGGCCGTGACGTTCAATTCGTTACACAAATCCAGCACCGTCTGGCGCGTGACGCCTTCGAGCACGCCGTGATCGGGCGTGATCCATTTGCCGTTGTGCAGCGCGAAGACGTTGTAGCCGGGGCCTTCGGTGATGTTGCCGTCGCGATCCTTGAGCACGACGAAATTGGCGTCGTTTTCGTAGGCTTCGAACAGACTCATCTCCATGTCGATCCAGTGATAGTTCTTGATCGTGGGATCGACGGATTCGGCAGGGATGCGGGGGATGCTGGAGATGTGCATGTGCGCGCCCAATTCCTGCTGCTCCATCGTGGCGAGCCAGACGAATGGCACGGCGAAACAGTAGAAATTGTTCTTCGCCAAGCGCGGGTCGCGCACGCCCTTCGCAGGCCGGCCGCGGGTGCAAGTCATCGAGACATAGGCATCCTCCAAGCCGGACATGGACACGCATTTGTGCAGGGTCGCTTCGAGCGCTTCGCGGTCGAAGGGCAGTTGCAGGCGCAGCTTGGCGACGCTGCGCTGGAACCGGTCGAGATGGTGGTCCAAGCGGAAGAACCGGTTCTTCCAGACATGCACCACATCGTAAGTGCAGTCCGAGCGCACCACGCCCCAGTCGAGAACCGAAATCTTCGCCTCTGTGATCGGCACGAATTCGCCGTTCACGAAAGCCACGCCCTGGCTGTAATCTGGCGTCGGAATTTCTGCGGATATCGCGGCCATGATCGTCTCCCCAGTAAAGCGCGGAACAAGGAGTAACGCGCAGGACAGGCCCAAAAGCGCACGATAAGGATGAACTCGGCGCACGCGGCGGGTCAACCCCGCAAGGCCAGTCAACCCGGCAAGGCGGGCCAGCCCCGCCGGGGCGGTTCCGGGCCGTTATGGGGGTATTTTTTTCTTTGGCGCGCTTGGGCGTAACATCTGACGCAACCACCCGGGGATTTCCGCCATGGCGCCAGACGACCGCTATGCCTTGCTGACCACGGCTGAAATGGCGCGCTGCGATCGCGCGGCCATTGCTGGCGGCGTGTCGGGCGAGGCATTGATGGCGAATGCCGGCGCGGCGGTTGCGCGCGCCATCCAAGGGCGGTTTACGCCGCGGCCTGCTGTCGTGCTGTGCGGACCCGGGAACAATGGCGGCGACGGCTACGTCGTCGCCCGGCTTCTGGCCGGGAGTGGCTGGCCGGTGACGGTCGCGGCCATGGTGCCGCCCGAACGGCTCAAGGGCGATGCGCGCCGCCATGCCAAGCGCTGGCGAGGCCCGACGGTCGCGCTGTCGCCCCGGGTCCTCGATGGCGCGGCGCTCGTTATCGATGCGCTGTTCGGCGCGGGCCTCGCCCGAGAGTTGTCGGGTGCCGCCCGGGCGACGGTCGAGGCCATCGGCGCGCGCGGTCTCCTCGCGGTCGGGGTCGATGTGCCGAGCGGGGTCGAGGGCGATACCGGGGCGATACTGGGCGCAGCGCCATCATGCACGCTGACCGTCACGTTCTTTCGCAAGAAGCCTGGCCATCTTCTGCTGCCCGGGCGGGCGCTGTGCGGGGAACTGGTGCTCGCCGATATCGGCATTCCCGATTCGGCGCTCGACACGGCTCGGCCTATGCTGTGGGAAAATCATCCCGCGTCGTGGCGCTTGCCGCGCCCGCAAGTGGGTGGGCACAAATATTCCCGCGGTCACGCAGTGGTCTGGGGTGGCGCGCGAATGACAGGGGCGGCGCGTCTTGCCGCTCGCGCGGCCTTGCGCGCGGGCGCCGGCCTGGTGACGATCTGCTGCCCGCCCGAAGCCGCCGCCATCTACCAATCCGATTGGGCAAGTATTCTGGTCGAGAGCGTGGGATCGGCCGCGGCTTTCGGGCACTTCCTAGATGATGATCGGCGTAACGCGGTGCTGGTTGGGCCGGGCGCCGGGATCGGACCCGAAACCCGAGTGCTGGCATTGGCCGCGCTCGAACGCGGCAAGCACATTGTGCTCGATGCCGACGCGCTGACCGGGTTTGCGGGCGACGTGCAAGCGCTTTTCGAGCGGACCGGCCCGCACTGCCTGCTCACCCCCCATGAAGGCGAGTTTCGCCGCCTGTTCGGCGCCGAGATTGCGGCCATGGCGGGAGGCAAGGTTGCACGCGCGCGCGCCGGCGCGGCCAAGTCCGGCGGCGTAATTCTCCTCAAGGGCGCGGACACGGTGATCGCCGGGCCCGACGGTCGCGCGACGATCAATGCCAATGCACCGCCCGAGCTTGCGACCGCCGGGGCGGGCGATGTGCTTGCCGGACTTGCCGTGGGCTTGATGGCGCAAGGCGTCGGTGGCTTCGATGCGGCGGCGATTTCGTCCTGGCTCCACGGCGCGGCGGCTTGCGCTTTCGGGCCGGGACTGGTTGCCGAGGACTTGCCCGATGGCATTCCGGCGGCACTCCGCGCCGCTTTTGCCGCGCAAGCATCGGCCGGGGCGGGGCGGGGAGAAGCGCCGTGAGCGATACGACAAGTTTTGTCGAGCGTACCGTCGCACGCTTGCGTCGCTCATGGCGCGAGATCGCGTCGCGCACGGAAAGCGCGCTTCTGCGGCCGGAATTGCAGGCGGACGACGCGGCGCGATTGCGGGCGCAGTTGCGCGCCTGTCTCGACGCGGTGGGCGGCGAGGTTTCGGCGCGCGCGCGCGCGGCCGAGCTCGGCCGGAGCTATCTCGCGCTCGACAAAGCCGGGCGCGAGCGTTTCCTGCGCCTGCTGGCGGAGGAGTTCTCGGCCGACCGCCGGGCCGTCGATGCAGCAATCGCGCGGGTGCAAGGGGCGCTGAGCGAGGGCGAGCGCTGGGCCGCGGAGCGGGCCTTGCGCGGTGCCTTGGAGCCGCCGCGCGTGCGGCTTCTCACGCGTTTCAACGCCCTCGACGAGGGCGTCAAGTTCTTGGTCGATATGCGCGCCGAGTTGTTGGGCCTTGTGCGCGGCAAGGACGGCGGCGCGCTCGGTGAGCTCGAAGCCGATTTGAAGGACCTGCTCGCCGCATGGTTCGATATCGGGTTTCTAGAATTGCGCCGCATCACTTGGAACGCGCCCGCGGCGGTGCTGGAAAAACTCGCGGCCTACGAGGCGGTCCACGCCGTCAAAAGTTGGCAGGACCTGAAAAATCGCCTCGATTCCGATCGGCGATGTTTTGCCTTCTTTCATCCGAACCTGCCCGACGAGCCGCTCATCTTTGTCGAGGTCGCGCTGGTCGGCGGCATGGCGGATAACGTGCAGTCGCTCTTGGACGAGGCGGCGCCCTCGGGCGATCCGCGCGGCGCCGATGCCGCGATCTTCTATTCGATCTCGAACGCCCAGCGCGGTCTTGCGGGCATCAGCTTCGGTGCTTTCCTCATCAAGCGCGTCGTCGAATCCCTTCAGGCCGAGTTTCCGAACCTGAAAACCTTCGCCACGCTTTCGCCCATTCCCGGATTTCACCGGTGGCTGAACGAATATCTCGACGATGCGAGCCTCAAGCCGAAGGAATGGGCGGCGCTCGCGTCCTGCGGCATGCCCGTCGGTGCGGCGGCCCTCAAGCACGTTCTTGCCGACGGGTCCTGGATCGGCAATATGCGTCTCGCCGAGGCCCTCAAGATACCGATCATGCGATTGTGCGCGCGCTATCTCATGGAGGCTCGGCGACCTCAGGGGGGCACGCTCGACCCGGTCGCTCATTTTCACCTATCCAACGGCGCTCGGATGGAACGCCTCAATTGGCTTGGCGACCGTTCCGAAAAGGGGCTCAGGGAATCGGCGGGTGTGATGATCAATTACCTTTATCGTCTGGACGATATAGAGGCCAACCACGAAGCTTATGTGACCCAGTGGCGCATCGCCTCCTCGGCCACCATGCACGGGTTCTCAAAGGCCAGTTAGAGGCATTTTTTTGTCTGTTGATAAACCAATTTTATTGTTTAGATTCAATATATTTTAAGTGTTTCTTGCAAATATCCCGCAAGACGCTATAAATTTGCAGGCAATTGGCATAGTTCGGTTCCATCGGGGGGACACATGGCCCAGCCGCAAGGGCGCATCCGGGCGCACGCGCGTCAAATGAGCAGCCTGCTGTTCCAACGCGGCGATTGCATGGAATATGTGAAGTCGGGTTCACAGTTCCGCCGCGTCCTGGCCGATCGAACGGTCGAAACCGCAGAAGTCATCGCGGTGCAAATCGACCAGCAGGGTATTCCACATCTGCGCTACCGGGTGGATTTCACCCGCCCCAATCGCCAGCGCTATGTCGAAGGCCCGCGTGTGCTCGCAGCGCGCTCGTTCTTCGATCTTTATCAGGAACGCGTTTCGGCGGCCTGAGATTTTAGTCTTACTATTATTTTTATCGGCACCTTTTATTTTTATCGGCACCTTTCACCCGGCCATGTCTTGCCGCTAACCTGTCCCAAACCGGGACGAGGTGGGCGATGAACGATCTCTTTACGGAATTGGGTCTGCGGCGCGTGATCAATGGCTGCGGCTATGTCACCGCGCTGGGCGCCAGTCCCGTGTGGGACGAGGTGATCGCGGCGGTAAACGGCATCTTGCCGCACAATGTCGAAATGACCGATCTGCAGCGCGCGGCCTGCGAGGCGATTGCGAAGGCTTCGGGCGCGGAGGCGGGGTGTGTCACCGCGTGCGCGGCTTCCGGCATCGCGGTGTCGGTTGCTGCGACGATGACGGGCGGGGATCTGTCAAAGATCGAGCTTTTGCCAGATCCGGTATGCGCCAAGAACGAGGTGATCATCCAACGCGGCCATTCCATCGATTACAGCGGTCACGTGCTGCAGATGATTCGCATCACTGGCGCCAAGGCGGTCGAGGTCGGCTCGACCAATGGCTGCGGGCAATACAATGTTTCGGGAGCCATCAACGAACGCACCGCGTGCGGCCTGTTTGTCGTTTCCTCCCAGGCGCCTTCGGGCTCCTTCGTCGATCTTTCGAACTTCATCAGGCTTTGCCATGCCCGCTCGGTGCCGGTCGTGGTCGATGCGGCGACCGATTACGATTTACGCGCCTTCGTCAAACTGGGCGCGGACCTCGTGGTTCAAAGCGGGCATAAGCGCCTGGGCGGGCTGACTGCAGGCGTGATCGCGGGCAGGCTCGAACTCGTGCGCGCGGCCTATATGCAGGAGCGCGGCATCGGCAGGGCGATGAAGGTCGGCAAGGAGGGCGTGGTCGGGGTCATCGCCGCCTTGAAGCGCCACGGCGAGCTCGACCAAGCCGAGGCGGCGCGGCGCGAGCGCGCGCGGGCGCAAATGGCGGTCGAGCGCCTGGCGGGCATCAAGGGTATCACCGCGCATCTCGCCAACGATCCGACTGGCAAGCCTCTGGCCAAGGCACGGTTCCATGTCGAGGCGGAAAAGGCCGGGGTCAACGCGGTGGCTATCGCACGTCGTCTTGCGGAGGGCGATCCGACGATCAAGATCGAGGATTACGATTCCGCCTCGGGCTATCTCGCCATCGAACCGACCTGTCTTTCGGACGCCGACATGGAAACGATCTGCGCCCGAATCGCCGAAATCGCGGCCGCGGGCGGCGGGTCCGAGGCCAAATCAATCGAGACCTTCGACGACCGGCGCCATCGCCTACTTGCAAGCTGGCCCCAGCGTATTCCTGGCGGCCCGATGGCCTAACCGGCCCTAACGGCCCAGGAGAGCAAGAAGCGGGCGTTCCACAGCCCCATTGCCTGAGGATGCGCGCGGCGCTTGGTCGCGCTATTCTCGTCAGTCGACGATTCTTGCCGTTCGACAACCCTGCCGAGGGCGCCCGCATGGCCGAACCGATCCCTCTTGCCCGGCCTCGCGCCAATTCGCGCGCCGAATCCCTGCGCATGCTCGAGGAGTTGCAGCGCAAGGTGCTGTGGCTTTCGAGCTGGACCATCCATCACGCCAATCACCTGCGCTCCAATCGCGATGGCCTCAAGGTCGGTGGCCATCAGGCTTCGAGCGCCTCGTGCTCGACCTTGCTGACGGCGCTGTATTTCCACGCACTGCGGCCGGAGGACCGGGTTGCGGTTAAGCCGCACGCCAGTCCCGTGTTTCACGCCATTCAATACCTGCTTGGCAATCAGAGCCGCGAGAACCTGACGCGCTTTCGCGCGCTCGGCGGCGCGCAGTCCTATCCTTCGCGCACCAAGGACAAGGACGATGTCGATTTTTCCACGGGCTCGGTCGGCCTGGGCGTTGCGATGACCTTGTTCTCGTCTTTGGTCCAGGACTACGTGCGCCTGCACAAACTCGGCGAGCGCCCGGCCGGGCGCATGGTTTCCGTGCTGGGTGACGCCGAACTCGACGAGGGCAATATCTTCGAGGCCCTGTTGGAGGGCTGGAAACACGACGTGCGCAATCTTTGGTGGGTGGTCGATTACAACCGCCAGAGTCTCGACAGCGTGGTATCGGATCACCTGTTCCAGAAGATCAAGGATTTCTTCCAGGCCGTGGGTTGGAAGGTCGTGATGCTCAAGTACGGCAAGCGGCTCGAGGCGGTCTTCGCGCGCCAGGGCGGCGAGGCGCTGCGGCGCTGGATCGACGACTGTCCTAACGATCTCTATGCCGCGCTCAGCTACAAGGGCGGGGCCGCCTGGCGCGCCCGCCTTGGCGCGGATTTGGGCGGCACGCGCTTCGGCAAGCTTCTTCTGGACGAACTCGACGACGCGGCCCTGCACGCGCTGATGACCAATCTTGCCGGGCACGACATGGAATCGGTGGTCGAGGCGTTCGATTCGGTCGAGTCCGATCTGCCCCATTGCTTCATCGCCTATACCATCAAGGGCATGGGTCTGCCGTTCGCGGGCCACAAGGACAACCATGCTGGCCTCATGAATCTCCAACAGATGGGGCGCCTGCGCGCCGAAATGGGCATCGCCGAAGGCGCCGAATGGGACCGCTTCGCCGGCATGCGCCCGCCCGTTGACCAAATCGAGGCGTTCCTCAAGGACGTGCCCTTCGCGCGCCGGACCAAGGCCGCGATCGAGCCGCCCGCGATCGCCGTGCCCGACAGTCTGCCCGTGCCCGCCGGCGCCAAGCAATCGACGCAAGAAGCCTTTGGTAAGATTCTGCACGAAATCGGCAAGGGGACGAGCGAACTCGCGGCGCGCATCGTCACCACATCACCGGATGTCACGGTTTCGACCAATCTCGGTGGCTGGGTAAACCAGCGCGCGATCTTCAACCGTTCCGACCGCAAGGACACATTCAAGGAGGAAAAGGTCATCTCGGCGCAGCGCTGGGCCATGCATCACGAGGGCCAGCACATCGAACTCGGCATCGCCGAGAACAATCTGTTCCTGATGCTTGCGGCGCTGGGTCTTGCGGGCGCGCATTTCGGCGCGCGGCTGCTGCCGGTCGGCACGGTGTACGATCCGTTCATCGCGCGCGGTCTCGATGCCTTGAATTACGCTTGCTATCAGGATGCGCGGTTTCTTCTGGCCGCGACGCCTTCGGGGATCACCCTTGCGCCCGAGGGTGGGGCGCACCAATCGGTCATGCAGCCCCTGATCGGCATGGGCCAGCCGGGTCTTACGAGTTTCGAGCCCGCCTTCGCCGACGAACTTGCCGCGATCATGGCCTGGTCCTTCCGCCACATGCAGGCGCCCGAGGGCGGCGCGGTCTATCTGCGCCTGTCCACGCGGCCGCTCGATCAACTGGCGCGCGCCATGGACGAGACTTTGCTGAACGGCGTGATTGAAGGCGCCTATTGGGTGGTTCCGCCTTCGCCCGAGGCCGATTTGGCCATCGCCTATTGCGGCGCGGTCGCGCCCGAGGCGCGCGCGGCCCACGAAGCCTTGCTTGAGGACATTCCGGGCGCAGGGCTGTTGGCCGTGACTTCGCCGGACAGGCTGCACCGGGGCTGGCTTTCGGGTCAGCGTGGCCGGGGCGATTCGCATGCGAATCGCCTGCTTAAGCGTTTGAAGCCGGGCGCGGCGCTGGTCAGCGTGATCGACGGCCATCCGGCAGCCTTGTCCTGGCTGGGGGGCGTCGTCCGGCACCGGGTTCAGGCCCTGGGGGTCGAAATGTTCGGACAATCTGGCGATATACCCGATCTCTACCGTGTTTACGGCCTCGACGCGGACGCGATCCTCGATGCCGCCGCGCGCGCGCTGGTCGGACGGGAATAGCGCCCGCCTTGCCATTGATCGTCCGACATCATTGATATAGAGAAGCCTCCTTGTTCCCGGCCGCCCCGTTTCCGTGGCCCGGCGCATCCACGCGCGGGCGTGGTGGAATTGGTAGACACGCAGGATTTAGGTTCCTGTGACCTTGCGTCGTGGGGGTTCAAATCCCTCCGCCCGCACCAATCCGCCCGCCGGGGCGTGGGGCGGGCACTGGGCGGCGTTTGATCCAAGCCGCCTTCTCTTTGATGTGGAATTTCGAGGGCCAGCATGCAGGTTACCGAGACGCTCAATGACGGCCTTAAGCGCGAATTCAAGATCGTGCTTCCTGCCGCGGATATCGAGCGCAAGATCGACGACAAGCTCAAGGAATTCGGCGCAACCGCCCGGATTCCGGGTTTCCGTCCGGGCAAGGCTCCCATGACCCTGCTCAAGGGTCGGTTCGGCGATGCCGTCCGGGGCGAGGTATTGCAGGAAGCGGTGAACACCAGTTCGACGCAGACGATCACCGAGCGGGGCCTGCGGCCGGCCATGCAACCGCACTTGGCGATCGTCTCGGCCGAGCCGGGTGCGGATTTGGCTTTCACCATCGCGGTCGAGGTGCTGCCCGAAATCACGCCGATCGACTTTCGCACGCTGTCGCTTGAACGCCTCGAGGTCGGCGTCGCCGACGGCGATGTCGAGACCGAACTCGGTCGCCGCGCCGCCTCGATGCGCCGGACCGAGCCGGTCTCGCGCGCCTCGGCCAAGGACGATGTCGTGGTGATCGATTTCTCCGGCGTCGTTGACGGCAAGGAATTGCCGGGCGGCAAGGGCGAAGGCCATCACCTTGCCCTTGGCAGCAATTCGTTCATTCCCGGCTTCGAAGATCAGTTGATGGGCGCCTCGGCGGGCGACATGCGCACGGTCGATGTCACCTTCCCGGAGAGCTACGCCAACAAGGATCTCCAGGGCAAGAAGGCGCGGTTTGAAGTGACCGTGAAGGAAGTGCGCGAGCCCAAGGCGGCGGCGATCGACGACGAACTCGCCAAAGCCATGGGCCTCGAAAATCTCGACGCGCTTAAGGCCGCTGTACGCAAGGATCTCGAGTCGGCCTACGTCATGCTCGCGCGTTCGCGCGCTAAGCGGAAATTGTTCGATACGCTGACCGAGGTGCACGACTTCCCGTTGCCCCCCGGCATGATCGACATGGAATTCGAGGGCATCTGGCAGCAGTTGCAGCAGGACAAGGCGGCCGGGCGCAGCGACCCCGAGGACGGCGCAAAGAGCGAGGACGAGCTCAAGGCCGAATACCGGCGCATCGCCGAACGGCGGGTGCGTCTGGGCTTGCTGTTGTCGGAGGTCGGTCGGGCAAACAAGATTTCCGTTTCGGCGGATGAAATGAGCAAGGCACTGGCCGCGGAGGCGCGGCGCTATCCGGGCAACGAGCGCCAGGTGATGGAGTTCTACGGCAAGAATCCTTCGGCCGCGGACGCATTGCGTGCGCCCCTGCTGGAGGACAAGGTGGTCGACTACATTCTCGAATTGGTGCAAATCTCCAAGCGCACCGTGACGGCCGAGGAATTCGCCAAGGCGGATACCGACGACATCGCCGCCGCGACGCCGGCGGAGGGTGGGGCGGGCAAGGCCGGAAAGCGCAAGTCCGCGAAGGCAAAGACCGGCGACGCCTGAGCGCGCCGGACGCTGGCAAGGGAGAACGAATCCATGGCCGAGGTGACGGGCAACATGCTGGTGCCGATGGTGGTCGAGCAGACCAATCGGGGCGAGCGCGCCTACGATATCTACTCGCGCCTGCTCAAGGAGCGGATTGTCTTTCTGACCGGCCCCGTGAACGACAGCGTGGCGAGTGTGATTTGCGCGCAGTTCTTGTTTCTCGAGTCGGAGAATCCCAACAAGGAGATTTCGTTTTACGTCAACTCTCCGGGCGGAATCGTGACCTCGGGATTGGCGATCTACGATACGATGCAATACATCCGCCCGCCCGTCATGACGCTGTGCATTGGTCAGGCGGCGTCGATGGGTGCGCTGCTGTTGTGCGCCGGCGCTCCAGGTAAGCGCTATTCGTTACCCAATTCCCGCATCATGGTTCATCAGCCGTCCGGCGGCTTTCAAGGCCAGGCCACTGACATCGAAATTCACGCGCGCGAAATTCTGGCGCTGCGCCAGCGGCTGAACGAAATCTTCGTCAAGCACACCGGTCAGGATATCGCCGCGATCGAGAGCGCGATGGAGCGCGACCGCTTCCTTTCGCCCGAGGAAGCCAAGGCGTTCGGCATCGTCGATGAGGTCGTGTTCGAGCGCCCTGCCTCGGCGGCCGGAGCCGCATCGGCCACGCCCGATGCCGGACCCGCACGGTGAGATGGGCGGGCGGGTGGTTTAGCGGAGTTAAGGGAATCTTCGCCCAGGGCTGGCAGTTTGTTCGCTGGGTTGGGACGGGGCGGTTGGGTCTCGGGTCGAGTCCCAGCTCGGTGCCGGCCCTCTTGTGTGGGGGCGGGGTGTGTGCGTAAATGAGGCCCATCCGAGCCCAGGGACCAACTAGATATAGTTGGGACGATGATGAGTAAGGCTAGCAGCGGCGATTCCAAGAACACCCTCTACTGCTCCTTTTGCGGCAAGAGCCAGCACGAGGTGCGCAAGCTCATCGCCGGGCCGACGGTGTTCATTTGCGATGAATGCGTCGAGCTCTGCATGGACATCATCCGTGAAGAGCACAAGACGACCTTCGTCAAGTCGCGCGACGGTGTGCCGACGCCGAAGGAAATCAACAAGGTTTTGGACGACTACGTGATCGGCCAAGGCCACGCCAAGCGCGTGCTCTCGGTCGCGGTCCACAATCACTACAAGCGCCTGTCGCACGGCCAGAAGACAAGCGATGTCGAGCTGGCAAAATCGAATATCCTGCTGGTCGGCCCGACCGGTTGCGGCAAGACCTTACTTGCCCAGACGCTGGCGCGCATCATCGATGTGCCCTTCACCATGGCCGATGCGACGACCCTGACCGAAGCCGGCTATGTCGGCGAGGACGTCGAGAACATCATTCTCAAGCTGTTGCAGGCCGCCGACTACAACGTCGAGCGCGCACAGCGCGGCATCGTCTACATTGACGAGGTCGACAAGATCAGCCGCAAGTCCGACAACCCGTCTATCACCCGCGACGTGTCGGGCGAGGGCGTGCAGCAGGCGCTGCTGAAGATCATGGAAGGTACAATCGCCTCGGTGCCGCCCCAAGGTGGGCGCAAGCATCCCCAGCAGGAGTTTCTGCAGGTCGATACGACCAATATCCTGTTCATCTGCGGCGGCGCATTTTCAGGCTTGGAAAAGATCATCGCTTCACGCGGCCGGGGCTCCTCGATCGGTTTCGGTGCGGATGTGCGCGCGCCGGATGAACGCGGCACCGGTGAAATCCTGCGCGAGGTCGAACCCGAGGACCTGCTCAAGTTTGGCCTTATTCCCGAATTCATCGGCCGCTTGCCGGTGATCGCGACGCTGGAGGACCTGAACCAGCAAGCCCTTGTCGACATCCTGCTCAAGCCCAAAAACGCGCTGGTCAAGCAGTACCAACGCCTGTTCGAGATGGAAGGCGTGCGCCTCAACTTCTCGGAGGACGCGCTCCAGGGCGTGGCCAAGAAGGCGCTGGCCCGCAAGACCGGCGCCCGCGGCCTGCGCTCGATTCTCGAGGCGATCCTGCTCGATTCCATGTTCGAGTTGCCGGGTTATGAGGGCGTGGAGGAAATCGTGATCAACCGCGAAGTGGTCGAAGGCCGCGCGCGCCCGTTGCAGATTTACGCCGACCGGGTCGGCGATGTAGGGACGAGCGCCTAGGACGGGCGCCCGTCGGCTCGACCCTCTTGATCGGGGGCCGGTCCGAGGCCACTTATTGAATCCGGTTCGGGCGGGTCCTCCGCCCGGCGGCGTCGGCTTCTCCGGCCGGCTCAAAGTCAGGTAGGTGCGACGTGGAAATCGCCGGCGGCACGCTTTATCCAGTATTGCCCTTGCGGGACATCGTGGTGTTCCCGCACATGATCGTCCCGCTCTTCGTCGGACGGGAGAAATCCGTGCGCGCGCTCGAGGACGTGATGAAGGAGGACAAGCAGATCCTTCTCGTCACGCAGAAAAACGCGGCCCAGGACGATCCAACGCCCGCCGACATCTACTCCGTGGGCACGGTCGGCACGGTGCTTCAGCTCCTTAAGTTGCCCGACGGCACGGTCAAGGTCCTGGTTGAAGGCACCAAGCGCGCCCGCGTGCTGCGCTATGCCGAAAACGCCAATTTTTTCCAGGCTTACGGCGAAATCGCGGAAGAGGCGACGCCCGACCCACGCGAGCTAGAGGCCCTCGGCCGCACGGTGGTCACGCAATTCGAGCAATACGTCAAGCTCAACCGAAAGATTCCGCCCGAGGTCTTGGTGTCGGTCAGCCAGATCGACAACCCTTCGAAGCTCGCGGACACGGTGGCGTCCCATCTCACGCTCAAGATTCCCGAGAAACAGGAACTGCTCGAAACCGCGTCCACGCACGAACGCCTGGAGAAGATCTACGGCCTGATGGAAGGCGAGATCGGCGTGCTCCAGGTCGAGAAGCGCATCCGCAACCGCGTCAAGCGGCAGATGGAGAAAACGCAGCGCGAGTACTACCTGAACGAACAGCTCAAGGCGATCCAGAAGGAGCTCGGCGAAGGCGAAGAGGGTAAGGACGAGATCGCCGAAATCGAGGAGCGGATTCGCAAGACCAAGTTCACCAAGGAAGCACGCGAAAAGGCCATGGCGGAGATCAAGAAGCTCCGCTCGATGAGCCCCATGTCCGCCGAAGCGACCGTGGTGCGCAACTACCTCGACTGGATGCTGTCGATTCCCTGGCAGAAGCGTACGCGCGTGAAGCGCGACCTCAAACATGCCGAACGCATCTTGAACCACGACCATTTCGGCCTGGAGAAGGTCAAGGAGCGCATTCTCGAATACCTCGCCGTGCAATTGCGCACGCGTAAGGTGCGCGGGCCGATCCTGTGCCTGGTGGGCCCGCCCGGCGTCGGCAAGACCTCGCTCGGCAAGTCGATTGCGCGGGCCACGGGGCGCAATTTCGTGCGCATGTCCCTTGGCGGCGTGCGCGACGAGGCCGAAGTGCGCGGCCACCGGCGGACCTATATCGGCTCGATGCCCGGCAAGGTCATCCAGGGCATGAAGAAGGCGAAATCGTCCAATCCGCTGTTCCTGCTGGATGAGATCGACAAGCTCGGTCAGGACTGGCGCGGCGATCCATCCTCGGCGTTGCTCGAGGTGCTCGATCCCGAACAGAACTCGACCTTCCAGGACCACTATATTGAGGTCGAGTACGATCTGTCGGATGTGATGTTCGTGACGACGGCGAATACGCTGCGCATGCCGCAGCCCTTGCTCGATCGCATGGAACTCATCCGCATTCCCGGCTACACCGAGGACGAGAAGGTCCAGATCGCCAAGCGGCATCTGTTGCGCAAGCAGCTAGAGGCCAATGGCCTCCGCTCGGGTGAATTGGTGATTGCGGACAGCGCGCTCATCGGCCTCATTCGCTACTACACGCGCGAGGCGGGCTTGCGCAACCTCGAACGCGAGATCGCCAATCTGTCGCGTAAGGCGGTGAAGGAAATCCTCTCGAAGAATCGCCGCCGCAAGGTCGTGATCACCGGCAAGAATCTCGATAAGTACGCGGGCGTGCAACGTTATCGCTTCGGTGCGGTCGAGGCCGAGG
>JBJXGH010000189.1:0-5011 GCA_046153685.1 Alphaproteobacteria bacterium | reverse complement strand
CTCGCCCCACGCGGCGATGATGACACGGGCAGGTTTCGAAGCGCTCACAGCCATTTTCCGGCCCGGAGAGGCCGCGCGGCGCGGCAATATCGGCCGGTCACCCTAGCACCGCCGGCGGTGAATAGTGATGCACGCCGGACCGCAGGGAAAACCGGCCGTGGCGCCGCTCTCGCTCATCAGCCCACAAGGCTATAGGCGCGTTCGACCTTGAGGATCGCGGCAATGGCGTCTTCGACTTCCCGCTCGCCATAGTTCTCGTTGAGATAAAGGCAGAAGGACGAGTCACGGGCTGCCCTCGCATTCGGGCACGCGAAAGCATCCGCGAGATAACGCTTCGCCCACGCCCAATCGGCGACCAGATAGGCGTAGCTGGGGTTAAGATCGATACCTTCGATCCGCACGGCCTCGGCGACATCCCTCACCGTGCACGCCAGCCCTTCCGTGTTCACGAAGATCGGATAAATGAACGGAGAATCCCCCGCGCTCCACCCGATCGGGCGACAATGGTTGGAGCGTTTGTAGAGACCGTCGAGGCCCGACACGAAGCGCAAACGTCTCGCGATGGTCTCGGGAAGGCGCGCAAGGGACGCCTCACCGATTGCGCACGATATTTCGTCCGTGTGGTGATTGAGGGCCGGGAAGAGATAGCCGGAGGGATCGCGGTCGTCGAAATCCTCGCGCCAGCGCGGCTTTCCCCGGTCGGCATGGGCAAGCGCCAATCGAAAGAGGTCGAGGTCTTGCGTATAGACGACTCCGCCGCTCGCACCGGTCATATGGGCCTTGCGGTACATCGTCGAGAACGCGGCGATATCGCCGAATGTCCCCACCGGCCGGCCTTCGACGCGCGCGCCATGGGCCTGCGAACAATCCTCGATCACGCGGATCGCCCGCTTGCGGGCCTCGGCGGCGATCTCGGCGATCGGTGCGGGTTGGCCCGCGCTGTGGACCACGACGGCCACGCGAGTCGCCGGCGTGATGCGCGCGACGAATTGCTCGACCCCGACATTGTAAGCCCCAGGCCGCGCGTCCATGAGGCGTGGCACGAGGCGGTTGAGGATGATCGCGCTAACGCAACCCGGGTCGGTGATCGGCGAGAGCAACACCTCGCTTCCTTCCGGCAGCGACAACGCGGCCAGCGCCACATAGAGGGCACTGGTTCCCGTTGCGACCGCATCGGCATGGCCGCCGCCCATGAAGTCAACGAAGGCCTTGCAGTAACGCGCCTCGAAGTGGCCCTGATATCCGGGGTCCGTCCGCCGCTCGCGGTAATGGCGATAGACTTCGCCGATCGCCGCGTATTCGGCCTCGCCGAAGGCAAGCCGCGCCGGCATGGCTGCCGGACGAACGCGCGAACCACCGTTCTTGGCGAGTTTTTTAAGCGCGTCCGTCTTCATGGACTGCCGGTGATCGCCGCGTAGATGCGCGCCTCGTCCAGGCCATGCAGGCGCAGAAGCTCCTCGTGCTCGCCGTAATAGTGGATGAACTCGTCGCGAAGGGAAAAGCATTGGACATCCGCTCGCGCCTTCATGTCCCAGGCGATCTCCTTCACGCGGGAACCAAGGCCGCCATGGGGAACGTTCTCCTCGATTACAACGACGCGCCGGTGGGACCCGATGATCGCCGCGATCCCGGCCTGGTCCAAAGGCTTGATGGTATGCACCGACACCAAGGATACCGATTCGCCACGCTCGCGCTCCAGCCGCTCCGCGATCGCCGCACCCATCCGCAGAATCGGACCATAGCCGAGAATCGCGGTATCGCGGCCAGCCCGGATGCGGCGAATTCGGCCAAATGAAAATGGCTCGAGCGCGCCTTCCGTGAGGTTCGGCTCGCCCGTCTTACCCAACCGAAGATAGACGGGGCCTTCTTTCTGGAAGGCGCAATAGCGGGTGGCCTCGTTTGTCTCAAGCGGGTCGCATGGGGACAAAACGCGCAGATTCGGTATGGCGCTGGCCACGGCCACGTCTTCCTGGGTGTGATGGGTGCTGCCAAGGGTTGAGTAAACAACCCCAGCGCCCATCCCCACGACCGTCACGGGAAGATTCTGGTAGCACAGATCGTTCCGCACCATTTCGAACGGCCGATAGAGAGAAAAATTGGCGATCGTGTACGCGAAGGGCTGACAACCCTTGAGGGATAGGCCGGCACAAATGCCGATCATCGTCTGCTCGGCTACACCCACATTCAAGAAACGGGAAGGGTGCTGTTCCCGAAATTTAGCCATACTCCCGGCGGGCGAGATGTCGGCTACGACGACATAGATTTCGGGATTTTCGAGCGCGCACTGGTAGAGAGTTTCGGCAAAGCGGTTTCTCATGACGGGTCCGCCAACTCCGTCATCGCCAACTCGTACTCCGCCGGCGACGGCGAGCGATAGTGCCATATCGCCACGTTTTCCATGTAACTCACGCCCTTACCCTTGACGGTACGGCAAACGACCATCAGTGGTCGATTTCCCTCCCGAGAAACGACCGCGTCATATATCGCCTGCGAATCGTGACCGGGAACCTCGTGGCTCTCCCAGCCGAAGGCACGAAATTTCTCAACCACCGGATAAAAACTGGGATGGGACTTGCTTGTCCGCTCAAGGCTTTGAAAATCATTGTTGTCCATAAAGACAACAAGATTGCCGAGCCCCAGCGACGACGCCATCAAGGTCGCCTCCCAAACCGATCCCTCCTGCGCCTCGCCATCGCTCAGCACGCAATACACGATACCATCCCGGCCCTTTGCCTTCTCCGCATAAGCCATTCCGACCGCCATCGCTAGGCCGTGACCGAGGGCGCCGGTGGATGCCTCAATTCCTGGATTTTGATAATCGGGATGTACGCCGAGAATTCCACCTCCCTTGCAAAATTGATCCAGCTCGCTTCTCGGCAGGATTCCAAGTTCCTCGAGCACGGCGTACTGGATCATGCAGCCATGCCCCTTTGACAGAAGGAAAGTGTCGGGCGATCTGCCATCCGAATCGCGTCGCATCAGCGCGAAATAGATCGTATCCACGATCTCGACGCAGGAATAGGCGCCGCCGAGGTGCAAGGCCTGCACCAATTTGGTCACCTCGAGAATGCGCCGCCGAAACTTCCGGCAGCGCGCCTTCGCCGCCTCGACACATATCGCATTTTGGCCCGCAGGAACGATCATATGCACTCCATTCGCGTCCGGCACTCGCGCTCCGTCTGCCCATCGCCGCGCCGAAACATTGTGCGCTATTCCCGTGTATCTATGGCTTGCAAGCGGCCAGTTCAATTCTCACGCGAGCGGTCAAGGCCCTCGGCAAAGGTTTTATAGGCAAAGTCAGGGAACGCAGCCTTGGTAGCCGCAATGTCGAACGCACGATATCCGCCGTGCGGCGCCGGCCCCGCACGCGGGCACCTCTGGATCGGAGCCGTAGATCCAAACTGCTTTGACACAGCCTCGGCGATTTCCAGAAATGTGACGACATGCCCTGTCGCGAGATTGAGAATTCCAGCGCTGCGATGGAAAAGCACGCGACAAGCAATTTCGGCAACATCGCCTATCCAAATGTGGTCGCGCAGCTCCTCACCCTCGCCAAACAACACGATTGGGTCGCCCTTGGCGGCCAACCTACGGAATTGGTTCGGCCCATAGCCGTTATGCGGATCGCCGGATCCAAAAATTAGCGTGGGCCTGAGAATAGCCAAGGGTGTCTCGCGCGCGACAACCCTCATCACGATCTCGCGCGCCAGATGCATAACGCCATGAAGGGATGCCGGTTCTGCGCATGAGCGTTCGCTCAATGGACGATCACTGTCGGCATAAACGGCATCGGAGCTGATATAGACCACATGTGCGACACCGCGCCGCTCAAGCGCGGAAGCCACCGCTTCCGCCATCCTTATATTCGCGGACAATTGCGATGGTGTCCGACATGGCGCCAAGGCAGACACCATCACGAGCGAGTCGTCATCGCGCAAGCAGTCCGCCAGGCGGTCAGACGCGCGATCGGAGAGGAGGTCGAAATCGGCCCGTCCCAATCGAAGAACCCGACGTCCCTCGGCCGCAAGTCTGTTGGCGATGGCTCCACCGACAAAGCCGCCGCTTCCAAGAATCACCACGCGCTCTGGGTTCTCGGGCCGCGCCCGCAAATGCCGCAACATTTCTATGCCCCTTTCGTGGCACGCTCAGGCGGCCGCCCCAATACAAAGCGATCGAGGCCCGCCGCGGCGATATCCGCAGAATCAAATAGCGCATAAGGGTCAAGCAAGATCCTACCCGCCATCGCACGCGCTATATCCGAAGGTGCAATTACCCGGAAGGCCGGCCAAGGCGTCATGACGGCCACGGCGTCAGCACCCTGGAGGGCATCAAGCGCATTCGCCGCTTGTATCGCATGAGGCACGATGGCGGCCGACACGACAGGATCGAACACGCGCACATGGCGCAAATCCCGGTGAGCCAGCAAAGCCAAAGCGGGCGAATTCTTGGTGCTGTGGGTGTTTTCCTTATATGCAAGACCGAGCACGCCGATCGATGCATTCGGCTTTCTTGATAGAACCTCTTGGCGAAGAATGCGATACGCCCAGTCCTTCCTGATTCGACTTCCCTCGCCCCACGCAGACACCAGTCGGGTATCGGTTCCGTGCTCGCGGGCCAAGGCTTCGACCGTCGCCATGTCCCGCTCGAGATTACCTCCGGAAAGGCCAAGGCCGGGCTTGAGATAGGCCGCCGGACCAATTCGACCGTCGAGATGCAACGCCGGAACGATCTCGCTCCAATCCGCTCCGATCGCCTCACACAATTCGGCAAGTACATTTGCCGCGCTCAGGCTACCGATTAGGCAGAAATTGATTGAGATCTTCGTCAATTCCGCGCTCTCGTAGCGCATAGGCAGAACCGGACAGTCGAAACGGCACAGAAATTCCCAGTACGCAGCCGGCAGCGGACTCCCCGCATCCGCGCAACCGACGATAATTCGCTCGGGCCGCATCGCGCGCTCAACCGCCCGCCCGAAGATAAGAGTTTCGACTTGGTAATACAGATGACGACC
>JBJXGH010000157.1:0-9782 GCA_046153685.1 Alphaproteobacteria bacterium | reverse complement strand
GCTCGATGAACCCGCCTCGGTGCTCGACGCCGAAGGCGTCGAACGTCTATCGGAAGAGGTCGCCGCCCATGCGGCGGCAGGCGGCATCGCAGTCGTCGCGGCGCACGGCGCGGTTGCATTGCGCGGTGCGCGCGAGATGACGATCCGTGCGCCGGAAGACGGCGCGGCCGAAGCCACATGATCGGGCCGTTCGCCCTGTTTCGCCGTGATCTACGCCTGGCGTTGCGCCACGGCGCGGACGCAACTGCGGTCGTCGCATTTTTCGCCTTCTCGGCCGTGTTGTTCGCCTTCGCCATCGGACCGGAGCAATTGGGCCGCGTCGCCGCCGGCGCTGCCTGGGTGATCGCCCTCCTGTCCGTGCTTTTGTCCCTGGATCGCCTTTTCCAAGCCGATTACGAGGACGGCTCTCTGGACCAACTGGCGCTCGCACCCGCGCCGCTTGCCGCCTTCGTCGTGGCCAAGCTCGCCGCCCATTGGCTCTCGACCGCAATTCCCCTGTTGTTCGCCGTCCCCGTCATCGCGCTGTTGCTTCGTCTCGACCACAATGCCCTCGGCACGCTTCTGGTTTCGCTCGCGCTTGGCACGCCGACCCTCGTCATCATCGGCGCGATCGGCGCCGCGTTGACCTTGGGCGCGCGGCGCGGCTCGGTGCTGCAAGCCCTTCTCGTTCTCCCCCTCGAAGTGCCGGTGCTGGTGTTCGGCGCGGGGGCGGCTCTGGGCGATCCCGAAGCCGCCGAGATTGCGCTCACCGTGCTTGGCGCCATGTTGATGGCGGCGCTGGCGGTCGGGCCAGCGGCGATTTCGGCCGCCTTGCGCGCGGCGCTGTCGTAAGGGTGGCCAAGGGACCGCGCGGACGTTAAATCACCCAGGAATCGACCCAGGATCGACATGACCACAAGGAACCTTCACCGCTTTGCCAATCCCGCGCGCTTCATGCGCTTAGCGGGCGCGGCCTTGCCGTGGTGCGCTTGCGCAACGGCGGCGCTATTCGCAGCCGGGCTCTATCTCGCGATTTTCGCCTCGCCGCCCGACTACCAGCAGGGCGAAACCGTGCGCATCATGTACGTCCACGTGCCTGCGGCATGGATGGCGCTGTTTGTCTATGCCTCGATCGCGGCGGCGAGTCTGACCGCGCTCGTCTGGCGCCATCCCTTGGCCGAACTGTATGCCAAGTCCGCCTCGCCCGTCGGCGCGATTTTCACCCTCTTGGCGCTGGTCACGGGCTCGCTTTGGGGTCAGCCTATGTGGGGGACCTGGTGGGTGTGGGACGCGCGCCTGACCTCGGTGCTTGTGTTGTTCTTTCTCTATCTCGGCCATATCGCGCTGATGGACGCCTTCGACGACGCGGCGCGCGGCGCGCGCGCGGCGGCGATCCTGGCGCTCGTCGGCACGGTCAACGTGCCGGTTATCAAGTTCTCGGTCGATTGGTGGCATACCTTGCATCAGCCCGCGAGCGTTCTGCGCCTCGACGGTCCGACCATCCACCCATCCATGCTCGCGCCCCTTCTCGTTATGGCCGCGGCATTCACATCCTTTGGCGCGCTTGTCGTCATCCTACGCCTCGAGACCGAAATCGCGCGACGGCGCGCCCGGCGCCTCGCCGTCGAGGACGCAGGGCGATGAACGCCCTCATCGATGGACACTTGGCCTATGTGACCGGATCCTATCTGGCGACGGGCGTTCTTCTCGTCGGCCTATTGTTCGCCAGCCTCGCCGCACGGCAGCGCGCGCGGCGCTCTCTCGTCGGATTTGAGAAACGAATGCCGACCAGGGCGATTCCGACCGACATGGAAGCGGCCGACACGAATAAGGCCGACACGAATAAGATGGGCAACGCATGACGCCAAAACGCCGCCGACTCGCGCTCGCCCTTGTCGCCCTCGTCATGCTTGCTTGCGCCGCCGCGCTCATGTTGCGTGCGCTCGAGCGCAATATCGTCTTTTTCGTCACCCCCGCCGAACTCGCCGCCGAGAATTCGCGGGTCGGCCAGCGCGTGCGCCTGGGCGGGCTCGTCGAGGACGGCTCCGTCGTCCGCTCGGCCGATTCCCCGGGCGCCGCGTTCTTCGTAACCGACGGCGTCGCGCGCGTCGGCGTGCGCTATCCGGGAATTCTGCCGGACCTGTTCCGCGAAGGCCAAGGCGTGGTGGTCGAAGGCGTGCTCGGAATGGACGGTGTTTTCGTCGCCGATCGCGTGCTCGCCAAGCACGACGAAACCTATATGCCGCCCGAGGTCGCCGAGGCGCTCAAGCGTTCGGGCCAGTGGCGCGGCGAGAAGCCCGCGCCGTGATCGTCGAAACCGGACATTACGCCCTGATCCTCGCGCTCGCGCTCGCCGTGGCACAGAGCGTGGGCGGACTTCTCGGCCCGGCGCGCCGCTCGGCGCGGCTGGCCGCACTGGCGGATTCGGCGGCACTCGGCCAGGCGCTCTTTGCAAGCCTTGCCTTTGGCGCACTCGTCGCCGCGCACGTCACCTCCGATTTTTCGGTCGCGAACGTCGCCTCGAACAGCCATTCGAGCAAGCCGATGCTGTACAAAGTCGCGGGTGCCTGGGGTAATCACGAAGGCTCCATGGCGTTCTGGGTACTGATTCTTGCGCTATTCGGCGCCGCCGTCGCCGCCTTCGGCGCCAATCTGCCCGCGTCCTTGCGCGCGCGCGTGCTCGGCGTGCAGGGTGTCATCGGCACGGGTTTCCTCGCCTTCGTGCTGTTCACCTCCAATCCCTTCGCGCGCGTCTTCCCCCCGCCGCTCGACGGCAAGGGCCTGAACCCGCTGCTTCAGGACCCGGGCTTGGCGTTTCATCCGCCGTTCCTCTATCTCGGCTATGTCGGGTTCTCGGTGACCTTCGCGTTCGCGGTCGCGGCCTTGCTCGAAGGCCGGGTGGACGCCGCCTGGGCGCGCTGGGTGCGACCCTGGGCGCTCGCAGCGTGGAGCTTTCTCACCGTCGGCATCGCACTCGGCAGTTGGTGGGCCTATTACGAACTTGGCTGGGGCGGCTTCTGGTTCTGGGACCCGGTCGAGAACGCATCCTTCCTGCCTTGGCTCATCGGCACGGCCCTGGTCCATTCGGCCATCGTTTGCGAGCGGCGCGGCGCGCTCAAAAGCTGGACGGTACTGCTCGCGATCCTGGCGTTTTCGCTCTCGCTCATCGGCACCTTCCTCGTGCGCTCGGGCGTGCTCACATCCGTGCACGCCTTCGCATCCGACCCCGAGCGCGGCGTGTTCATCCTGGCATTGATCGCCGCGACGGTCGGTGGTTCGCTCGCGCTCTATGCCTGGCGCGCACCGCGCATGGTGCCAGGGGGATCGTTCGAACCCATCTCGCGCGAGGGCGCGCTGGTCGTTAACAATCTTTTGCTCGCAACCGCCGCGGCCACGGTCTTTCTCGGCACGCTTTATCCCTTGTTCCTCGAGGCCCTCGGCGGCGAGAAGATTTCCGTGGGCGCGCCTTATTTCGACGCGACCTTCGTCCCGCTGGCCTTGCCGCTGTTCCTGCTCATGGGCGTGGGGCCGAGTCTTGCGTGGAAGCGCGCCGATGCGCGCGCGGCCTTCGTGCGTTTGCGTTTCGCGGCGGCTCTGGCGGGGGCGGTCGCGCTCGCCGTGCTGGCGATCGAGGGGGGTACGCGGATTCTGCCCGCGCTCGGCATCGGGCTTTCGGTTTGGATCGCGGCGGGCGTGGCGGTCGACTTGGCCGAGCGCACCAAGCTGTTCCGTGCGCCATTCGCGCAAACGCTGGGCCGCGCGCGCCATATGCCGCTCGGCCAATGGGGGATGGCGGCCGCGCATCTCGGCGCCGCCATCGTCATCGCGGGCGTGACCGCATCGAGCGCGTGGCAGACGGAAAAAATCCAGATGATGCGCGCGGGCGACGCGATCAATCTCGCCGATTACCGCGTCGTCTTCGAAGGCGTGCGCGACGTGCCGGGCCCAAATTACATAGCCGAGCGCGGCACCTTTAGGGTCAGCAAGGGCGAGCGGGAGATCGCGGTGCTCTTGCCCGAGCGACGCACCTATCCGGTCGAACGGCAGCAGACCACCGAGGCGGCAATCCACACGACCTGGCTCGCCGATATTTATATCGTGATCGGCGAGAGCGACGGCGCGGGCGCCCATGCCGCCCGGCTATATTACAATCCGCTGGTGCCGTGGATCTGGCTCGGCGCGATCATTGCGGCTTTCGGCGGGGCATTGGCTTCGGCGGATCGCCGCGCTCGCGCGGTCGGGACCGCGACCGCCAGCGCGCCGGACGCAAGGCTCGCGACATGAGGCGCGTGCTCTATATCGTTCCAATCCTCGCCTTTGCGGCCGCGGCGGCGCTGCTCGCGTCGCGCCTCGGTCACGACCCGCAGGCTCTGCCTTCGGCTTTGATCGACAGGCCCGTGCCGAATTTCGACCTAGCCTCGCCGCTTGAAGGTGCGCCCGGCCTTGCAACCGGCGATCTCAAGGGTCGCGTGACCTTGGTCAATGTCTTCGCTTCATGGTGCGTGCCCTGCGGGGTGGAGCACCCCGAGCTTACCAAGCTCGCGCGCGAGGGCCGGGTCGCGGTGGTTGGCATCAATTACAAGGATAAGACCGTCGATGTCCGTCGGTGGCTTAGCCAATTGGGCAATCCCTTCGCGCGCATCGGTCAGGATTTGGACGGCCGGGTGGCGATCGAATGGGGCGTGTACGGCGTGCCCGAGAGCTTCATCGTCGATGCCGAGGGCCGCATTCGCTTTCGCCATGCCGGCCCCCTGCGGCCCGAGGACGTGACGGACAGGATACTGCCGCTTATCGCCAAGCTCGGCGGATGACGCGCGCATCCGAAATCCTCGCGTCCCTGATCGCGGCCATGTTCGCCTGCGCGATTGTGCTTGGCCCGTCGTTTTCGGCGGCGATGGAACCGGGCGAAGCCCTGAACGATCCCGCGCTCGAGGCGCGGGCGCGCGAAATCGGCCGCGAACTGCGTTGCCTTGTCTGTCAAAACCAGTCGATCGACGATTCGAACGCAGAGCTCGCGCGCGACCTAAGACGGCTTGTGCGGGAGCGGGTGAGCGCCGGCGAGAACAAAGACCAAGTCATCGCCCATGTCGTCGCGCGCTATGGCAATTTCGTCCGCTTGAAGCCGCCGATGGAAAGCTCGACCTATCTGTTGTGGTTCGGCCCGGCGCTCGTCCTGATCGCGGGCGCGTTTGCCGCGCGCCTCGTGTACCGGCGAATGCGCACGGGTGCGGCGGCGGCGGAGCGCCTGGATCAATCCGAGCGCGCGCGCCTCGATCGCCTATTGGGGCGCGAATAGATGTGGCACTGGCTGGTCCTCGCGGGGCTCACGGCCATCGCGGCGATCGTCGTGGTGCGCCCCTTGTTGCGCACCGCACCGCGCGCGGGCGCGGATGATGAATCGCACAAGGCCGCGCTCGCGCTGAGCAAGGCGCAACTTGCGGAGATCGCCCGCGACCGCGCGACCGGCGCGCTGACCGAGCACGAGGCCGATGCCGCGGAGGCGGAAATCGGCCGACGCATGCTTGCCCTTGCAGACGAAACCGGCGCGGACGAAACCGGCGCCAGGAGACCGGGCGCCAAGGAATCCGGTGCCGAGATGCAAACGCCGCAACGCCGCCCTGGGCGCTTCGGCGCCATCATCGCCGGCATCTGGATTGTCTTCGGCGCGTTCGCGATCTACCTCATGGTCGGCACGCCGGGGATGCCGGACTTTCCGTTTGCCGCGCGCAAGGATGAACGCGCGCGCCAGGAAATCGCCCGATTGCCGCCCGAGCAGCAAGCACTGGCGATCCGCGCCATGGTCGAGAATCTGGCAGCGCGCCTCGAATCCGCGCCCGAGGACTTGCCGGGCTGGTTGCGCCTCGGTCGAGCCTACCGGGTCTTGGGCGAGACGGAGAAATCCGCCGCGGCGTTCGCCCGCGCGGCCGCGCTCGCGCCCCAGGACAAGGACGTGCTGCTGGCCCATGGCGAGGCGATGCTGGCCGCGGCGCCGGAGAACGCCAAGCTGACCGCGCCCTTCATCGCGATCATGCGCCGAATCCAGGCCCTCGACGGCGAACATCCCGTGCCGCTGTTGTTCCTTGGCCTCGCGGCGGCGGAAGCGGGCGACGGCAAATCGGCCGAGGATTATTGGTCGCGTTTGCGCGCAAAACTTCCCGAAGGTACGCCCGAGCGCGCCGAAGTCGAAAGCCGCATCGCCGCGGCCAAGGCAAAAAAGACGCCGCGCTAGTTCGTTTTCGGCGCCAGCAGACGGAAGGCGAAGGGCGCATCCGCGTCGTCTGGCAGGAATTCAATGATCACGGCCTGGATGAGATCGGCGCCCGGCACGACGAGGCGCGTCAGATTGGGAAAACGCATTTTCCTCGGCCAATCATAAAGCGGCTGATCGACACGGTAACGATGGGTATCGCCCTGGATGACGAGGATCGGGCGTGACCAGCTGTTCGCCGCCTGAATCAGGGCCGCGTGGGTGTCGTTGAAACCCGTGCGCTCGAAGGGGAATTTTTCAAACATCATATCGGCCTGCATGGCCAGCACCACGGCCTTGGCGTCGCGCGCCTTGGCGTGGGCGATGGTGGCGGCGATCCAGGCGAGATTGGCTTCGTTTCGCGCGTCGTATTCGAGCAGGGCCGCTCGGTCGCGCTGGAGATTGTTGTTCGAGCCCACGACATGGACGGTTGCAAACACGACGCCACCCGCCTCCCAGCGCGCGTTCTCGACATAGGCGGAAAACCGCGCGTCCCTGCTTTGACGGAAAAGCACGAGGCGTGTGCGGCCGAGACTGAAATCCTCGGCGAAGAACCGGCGGCGTATCTCGGCCAGTTGTTCGATGGGATCGTTATGGGGCGGGGGGTTGAGGTGGCAATCCGTCCACTCGTTGTCGCCGGGAGTGTAGATGAGCGGCTGGGCAAAGCGCGCCATCTGACGTTGGGCCTTCTCAAGCATTTCGGGCCCGCACGGCGTGCGGCTCGATTGCGTGTCGCCGACATGGATCGTGAAGGCGGGCGCGCGGCGATTGATTTCGTCGATCAGCGCCTCGAAGCGCGCATCGTCCTCGGGCAGATTGTACGGCATGTCGCCGAGCGCCACGAAACTCAGCCGCTCGGCGCCATCAGCCCGGACCGGGGCGAGCACAAGCGCCGCAGCGAACCACGGGACGATCGCGATCAAGAAACACACAGCGCGAAAATTTCTCAATCGGTCCTCCACCGTTCCACCCTCGCGCGCCCTCAGGCGACGGAGGGCTCTGTCGCCGCGAAGGATGGCAGCGTGGCCAGGCGTTCGTACAGGCGGCGCAAATTGGCCTGCCCGGTCCGCCAATCGATCTTGGGCAGCACCTGGTCCAAATAGCCGAGCGCCACGAAGCAAGCAATGTCGGCGAGGCTTAGGGAGTTTCCTAGACAAAACGGCCGTTCTCCAAGATCGCGTGACATGGCGGCAAGCCCCAGATCGATCTTCCTTCGTTGATTGGCGTTGCTCCAGGCCAACCCGCCATCGGGCACGTCGGACAGGATGTAATCGTGGGATATCGCCACCGTCGCGTCCATGATGCCGTCGGCAAGGGCCTCCCAGCGCTTGACCTCGATGCGGTCATCGAGCGCCGCCGGAATGAGAACGGGCGCGGGATACAACCCCTCGAGATATTCGACGATGACGGCCGAATCGTAGAGCGCGCGGCCATCGTCGCGGATAAGGGCCGGAATCTTGCCCAAGGGATTGGCGGCCGCGATGCCCGAATCGGGCGCGGCGAGATGGATGCGCTGGTATTCGCAGGCCGCGCCTTTTTCGGCCAGCACGATGCGCACCTTGCGCACATAGGGACTTCCGGGTGATCCGAGCAATTTCATGTCGTCTCCTTGCGGGTGTGGACCGATAATTTCACGCAGCGCCGAGTCGTTATTTTTTCGCGCTCAAGACAAACGCTCGACAGCGCCGCCATTTCGCCCGAACCCCGGCCGAAACAACCGCGCAACGCCGGAAAAAGTCGCGGATCTCGGATCGAGATCGCGGGTCAATGTTTCATCAGTCTTTCTTGTACGATCTCGAAAGCCTCCGGTGAAATGCTGACGGCACCCCGGAACGGGTTGTCCATCGCCGCGATGAAAAACAGCATCAGGCCGACAAATGCCGAGAGAATGCCCGATAGAGCCAGATGAACCGAGAACCGGTCGATGGAAAACATCCAGATCAAACCGAGATTCAAGGCCCCGCCGACGATCACCACGTACCAGAGCACTTTAGGCAATCCCGTCGTCACGTTGCGCAAGCGTTCCGCCCGCGCCTGCACGAAGTCGTTGAAACCCCGAAGCGTCTCGGCATGCAGAATTTCCTCGGATTTGGTTTTCGGCTGAAATCCAAATAGGTCGTTCTGGAAGGCAGTGACGCGCGCCGTTCCGCCCGCGGGGATGACCCCGCGCTGCTGGTCGGCCCATGCTTCCTCGATGACATAGCGAACATATTCCCGGAGATGGCCCTGGTAGCTGCTTCTCGCGGGCTCGGAATAGCTGGAAACGTCTCGGTAAGTCGAGGCGAGAGCCGCCGCTTCCTTAGCCGTGGCTTTCTCGGCATCGCTATAGTTCTGATACGTGGCAACGGCGATCAGGCCTAGCATCAGGCCATAGAAAACGCCGTAAGCGGAAAGAAAGTGCCCCACAAATTCGTTTTCGCCGGGTTGCGGACCGAGCCATTTACGTATCCGCCGCCTCAGCAGCACAAGGCCGAGCCAAGTGTAGCCGATGCACGAAAGGGCCAGCAGGATCGCCAGAGCGCCGCTCGGAATATCGTATATCCAATAAAACATCGTCACTCTCCCGCTGTAATGCCCAGCCCGCCGTAGCGCGCGGCGCGGATTTTATTTCCAGATCGACGCCCGCTTATCGAGCCGAGGTATTGTCGGCGGGAACCGCCGTGCTCGCAGCTCTTGAAGCCGCCTCGCTTGTGGCGGGGATCCTTCTGGTATTTGAACCTGCCGGGATGATCATGACAACCGCGCGCCCGAACCGGTTCCGGAAAATCGGCCGAGGTAATTCGGAAGATAACGAATAAGACGGGCGTGAGTCCGGTCGAGGGCCAAGATGTATTTTTCCGGGTAACGAAGGGAACTCCGGTTCCAGTGCACCGCCTATCTCGGAGACCACGGAATCTGGCGGCCCGCGGCGTTCGCGAAGCGAAGGCGCAACCCCCGCCGCACCATCGCGGCGCGGGTCTCATCGAACGAAGGGCCGGGAGTTCGATTTTCCGCTTGGCGCGCTTGGTGGAGCTGAGGGGAATCGAACCCCTGACCTCCTCATTGCGAACGAGGCGCTCTCCCATCTGAGCTACAGCCCCCACGCGCGCCGATTTCGCCCCGGGCTGGCCCGAAAGCGGGCGGATCATGGGGGCCGGGTCAAAGCGATGTCAAGACAATGGGCTTTCCCGGGGGATTTCCCGGCCAAGTTCGCCCTACTCGACGATTATGCGAATACCGCCAAACTCGTGCGGACGCTGGCACGCCCCGCCCGCCTTGCGCCGCGCCGGGCGCGCCCTGTAGGGTGTGGATTACGGATTCGGTCCATTTCACGGGGCCGCCGCGCGCCCGGAGCCACGCTCATGACCTCGTTGGTGATTCTGCTTCACACCCTGCTCGACATCTACAAATGGTGTCTCATCGTCTATGTGGTGATGTCGTGGCTGATCGCCTTCAACGTGGTCAACACCCATAACCGCTTCGTCTTTACGGTGAACGACTTCCTGTTCAAGATCACCGAACCGGCGCTGCGTCCCATCCGCCGCTTCATGCCGAATCGGGGCGGGGTCGATCTGGC
>JBJXGH010000154.1:0-4441 GCA_046153685.1 Alphaproteobacteria bacterium | reverse complement strand
CGTCCGAGATCGCCGGACAGGCCCGCGCGCGGTTACGTTATTCCAAAATCCACTTGTTCCAGCGCTCAATGAGCTTCTGGAGATTGTTTTTGCCCGACGCGTCGACCGCCATGTACCAGGAGTCGTCGCGCACGTACATCTTCTTCACGTTATCGGGCCCGGTCGGCAGGTGTTTCGCCGTTTCGGGCTTGATGAACTTGAAGGCATTGTTGTTGCTCGGCCCGTAGGGGATGAGCTCGGAGAACTCCGCCTGCCGATCGGCGCGCGTGGCGAAGGCGATGAACTTCATGGCGTTCGCCGCGTTCTGTGCGCCCTTGGGCACGACGTAATAGTCCACCTGGATCTTGCCTTGATTCCACTCGATATCGAGCGGCGCGCCCTTCTTTTGCAGATTGGTGATGCGGCCGTTGAAGGCGTGGCCCATATCGGCGATGCCGTCGGCGAAAACCTGCTGGTTTTCCGCTCCTTCCTTCCACCACTTGACGATATGCGGCTTGATCTTATCCAGGCTTCGGAATACCCGATCGACATCGAGCGGGTAGAGCTTGTCCACGGGAACGCCGTCGGCCAACAACGCCTCTTCCCACGGGCCTGAGCCATAAACGCCCATGCGCATCGTGCGCGCGCCGGGAAAGTTTTTTACGTCCCAGAACTGCGCCCAATTGGCGGGGCGTTTACCAGCAGGAATCTTGTCCTTGTTGTAGGCGATGACGTAGGCCGCGTAGATATAGCCCACTCCGTTCGGCTGCTTGTCGCGCGTCGCAATGCCGGCTAGCTCGTCGGCCTTGAAGGCGCCGTAATCGATCTTCTCCAACCATCCCGACCCATTGGCCGTCAAGAAATCGACCGACGGCATGGCGCCGACATCGACTTCGACGTTCTTGTTTTCGATCATCAGCTTGAGCTTGGCGAGATTGGTCCAGTCGCGGATGGCCACGACTTTGATGCCCGTCTCCTTCTCGAACGGCTCCACGTAGGCCTTCATATTGGCGTCGGCCCAGTCGCCGCCGCCGATATGGACGCGCACGGTGCCCTTGTCCTGGGCCGAAGCCATGCTCGCAAATGCGAGGGCCAAAATGCCCGCGCCCACTCCCAATATGCGTCTTGTCATCGCACTTCTCCCCACGCTCGCGACGGCGCCGGCGGCGCCGCCGTCCGTCTCATGCCGATCCCCGAACCAGTCCGAGATCGGCCACGCTCATTCCGACCGCCACGCGCTCGCCGGCGGCGAAACCCCCGCCCTCCGAACGCGTCTGTTCCTTGGCGATCAAGGCGATCTCGCCCATGCGCAGGCGGTATTTGCGCATCTCGCCGAGATAGATGACCTCCTCGATCCGCCCGTCGTGCCATTGCTTGCCGGGCTCGGATCCCGCGACACGCGCGACCGTCACCCGTTCTGGGCGAATGGACACGGTGATGGGCGCGCCCGCCGCACCAGAGGAAGGCGCCGGAATCCGCAGCCGCAATCCGCAAGCGCTCGCCGCATCCGCTTCCCCTCCGTCCACGCGACCGAGAACGAGGGCAATCAGATTCGTCTCACCGATGAAATCCGCGACGAAGCGGTCGGCGGGGTGCTCGTAAAGCTCCTCCGGCGTGCCAAGCTGGGCGATCTTGCCCCGGTTCATAACGGCGATGCGATCCGACATCGTCAAGGCCTCGCCCTGATCGTGTGTAACATAGATCACCGTGATGCCGAGATCGCGCTGGATGTGCTTGATCTCGAGTTGCATCTGCTCGCGCAGTTTCTTGTCGAGCGCCGACAGCGGCTCGTCCATCAGGAGCACGGGCGGATCGAAAACGAGCGCGCGCGCGAGCGCGACCCGCTGCTGCTGACCGCCCGAAATCTGGGAGGGATAGCGCGACCCGTGACCTTCCAGGCGCACGCGCGCCAAGGCCTCCGTCACGCGCGTTTCGATTTCATTTCGGCCTGCGCCGCGCCCTTCCAGGGGAAAGGCCAGGTTCTCCGCCACGGTCATGTGCGGAAAGAGCGCGTAGCTCTGAAACACCACGCCGAGATTTCGCCGGTAGGGCGGCACATGATCCACGCGCGCGCCGCCGATGCGCACCTCGCCCGCGCTCGGCCGCTCGAAGCCCGCGACGAGCATGAGAGTCGTCGATTTGCCCGAGCCGCTCGGTCCGAGCAAGGTCACGAATTCCCCCGCCTGGACCATGAGATCCACGCCATCGACCGCCGCCACATTTCCGAAGTGCTTGATCACTCCGACAAGTTCGACGCTCTTGGCACCGTGCTTGGTCAATTCCGCTCCAGGGACGCGAGGTTTTTCGACTCGTTCATGCTATCATCGCGCGCGACGCCGGGGCGGTCAATCGACCGGCCAATCTCATTGATCGGCCAGCCAAAGTCCGACCGATCGAGAGCCCGGCCGATCGACCGCGATGGAACAGGGTATCGCCATGCCGCTTCATTTTGCCGCCGAGGAATACGCCCAGCGTCGCGCGGCCGTGACCGAAGCCATGGCGATCGAGGGTTTGAGCGGCATGTTGCTGTTCAGCGGCCAGAGCCAGTACTACCTGACCGGTTACGATTCGTTCGGCTTCGTGCTCTTCCAGTGCCTCTACCTTGGGGCAGACGGGCGCATGACCTTGCTGACGCGCGCGGCCGATGTGCCAGCCGCCGAATACACCTCGGTGCTCGAAGACATCCGGATTTGGATCGACGGCACCGGCCAAGGTCCGGCCGAGCAATTGCGCGACATCCTCGAGGAGCACGGCTGCCGCGGAAAACGCCTCGGCGTCGAGTATGAGACCTGGGGCTTGACGGGCCGCAATGCCAAGCGCCTCGACGCCGCGCTGGACGGGTTCTGCGCGACCGTCGATGCCTCCGAGCTCGTCGCGCGCGTCCGATTGGTCAAGAGCGAGGCCGAACTCGTCTATGTCCGCCGCGCAGCAACGCTCGCCGACGAGGCGCTGTCGGAAGCCAATCGCTTGGCCGTCGCGGGCGCGTTCGAGGGCGAAATTCTCGCGGCCATGCAAGGTGCGGTCTTCAAGGGCGGCGGCGACTATCCCGGCAACGAATTCACCATCGGCTCGGGTCGCGGAGCGCTGCTCGCGCGCTATCACAGCGGCAGGCGCCATCTTGATTCCGTCGATCAGCTGACCGTGCAAATCGGCGGCGTCTATCGCCATTACCACGCCTCGCTCATGTCGACGATCCTCATCGGCGAGGCGCATGCCCAGCACCGCGCCATGCACGCAGCCATGCGCGAGGCCCTTGAGGCCGCGCATGAAATCCTCAAGCCCGGCGCGCCAATCCGCGATATCTTCGAGGCCTACCGCAAGATTTGCGAGCGAACCGGATTTGCCGCGCATCGCCTGACCAGTTGCGGCTACAGCCTGGGCGCCGCCTACCACCCCACTTGGATGGACTGGCCGTGGATACACGCGGGCAGCGAGGTCGTGGCCGCGCCCAATATGGTATTCTACGTCCACATGATTCTGGCTGACCGGGGATCGGGGCGGGCAATGACGCTCGCCGATACCTCTGTCGTAACCGCCACGGGCTGTGAGCGGCTATCGCGCCTAAATCTCGACCTCGTGGTCAACGCGAGCTAAACGGCCTCAGTCTTCGGATTTTAGCAACGCGCGCAGCCCCGCGAGTTCCTCGCGCAGAGCCGCGAGCTCGGCCTTCATCGCGGCGGGCAGGCCGCGAGGTTCTAGAATAGCCGGACCCCCGCCACCGATCGTCAGCGTCGGCCCCTCTTCCGTCGCGCCTGGTCCGGGCGCGGGGGCGAGCTCCACCGCTTGCGCCGCAGCCGGACTTGCAACGACAAGCAGGGGCCGCGCGCGGGGCACATCGTCGTCGCGCGCATCGCGCGCCGCATCGCGCGCGTCCTTAAGCAGACGCTGCACGCCCTTGATGGTATAGCCCTCGCTGTACAGAAGTTCGCGCACCCGACGCAGCAGCACCACATCCTCGGGCCGGTAATAGCGCCGCCCGCCGCCGCGCTTGAGGGGCCTAACCTGCGGGAATTTGGTTTCCCAAAACCGCAGAACGTGTTGCGGCACGTCGAGATCGGTCGCGACTTCGCTGATGGTGCGGAATGCCGCATCCGATTTGCGCGCGCGGCGAAGGACCTCAAGTTCGGACACAGCTATCGCCCCTCGATGCCGCGCGGCCGGCATGGCAGACGACTGCGGCACGTAAATAGACCACCGAGCGCCCGATGAAGGCGAAGAACGGGGGACGAGCGGTCGCGGGCCATGGGCCGCGCCCCGAATCAGGCCGACTGCCCGCCGGCTTCAGGTGCGGCGGGCCGTGCCGCGTCGAGCTGCGAAAATTTCTTGTTGATCGTGTTTTTCAGCACATGCGAGGCGCGGAACACAAGCACGCGGCGCGGCATGATGGGAACGACGGCGCCGGTTTTCGGATTGCGTCCGATGCGCTGGCCTTTCTGGCGGACGGAGAAGGAGCCGAACGACG
>JBJXGH010000149.1:0-43978 GCA_046153685.1 Alphaproteobacteria bacterium | reverse complement strand
GCCGCTCATGGCCTCGACCGCAATTGCGGCGCCCGCGAGCGCGCCATCCGCCGCTCCGAGCCCCGTCCCCGTTACACACGAGGCCCCCGTCGCGCCCATCGCCTCGGCGGTTTCGATCGAGGATTTGACATCCCTTGTCTCAACGCTCGAAGACGAGCGGGCGCGCGCCGAACTGGTGAAACACCTGAAGACTTTGCTCGCCGCACGCGCAGCTCCGCATGAAAACGAGGAGCAGGCGGGCGGAGCCCTGCTGGCCTTCCTCTCGGAAGCGATCGGCAATGCCGGGGCGGACATGTCGGCGACGTGGGCCACGCTCGGCCTCGCGTCGCGCACGCTTGTCCAGGCGTGGACGAAGCTCGCGGCCTTCGAGGTCACGCGCGCGGGCGCGTTTCATCTTGGCAAGATCGTTCTTTTGTTCGCCGCCGCGCTGCTGGCGCAATGGGCATCGCGCCGGCTTTTGCGCGGGCCGCTGGGCGCGCTTGCCGCGCGCGCGCCCGAAAGCGTGGTCATGCGCGTGCCCTTGCTGCTCTTCCATGCCGTGCTCGACGCCTTGCCGATCGGCACCTTCGCCATCGCGGCCTTCGCGGCATTGCCGCTGGTCGAGCTGCCGCGCGCTTCCAGGCTTGCGGCGTTCGTTTTGATCAACGCCCATATCGTGATCGGATTGTCTCTGGTGGCGGCGCGGTTCGTCTTGGCGCCGAAAGCGTCCGCGCTCCGAATCCTGCCGGCGGGCGATGGGACGATCGCCTATGCGTATCGCTGGGTTCGGCGCTTTCTGTGCGTCGGAATCTACGGCTACATGCTTTCGTCCGCGATGCCGCTGTTCGGACTGCCGCGTCCGCTTGACCGGGTGGCCCTCGATATCGTGGGGCTTGCGGTCGCGGTCATGGCTGCGGCCGTGGTCGTGCAGTCGCGCGCGCAAGTCGCAAAGTGGATTCGGGGCGAAGCGGAAAGCGGCTCCATGGTGCGGATGCGCGCGGTGCTAGCCGGACTATGGCATGTCATCGCGCTCGGCTATTTCGCCATTGCCTACGTGATCTGGATGGCGGGGCTCAAGGGCGCGTTTGGCGGCTTTACACGGGGCTCGGCCTGGACCGCGGCCATTCTCGCCGCCGCGGCGATTCTGATCGCGGTCGCCGGTCGCTTGCTCGGTATGACGAAATTGGCGCGGGACGGGCGGAGCGCCCGGCCGCCGCACTCCGACGTCCGTGTTCAGCGCTACCGTTCGGCCGGCATGGCCGTCGTGCGCGCGGCGATTTTTTCCGCAGCGGCCATCGCTATACTCGAGGCTTGGCAATTCGGCGCGCTCAAGGCGCTCGGCAGCGATTTGGGCCGAGAGGCGGCGGCGAGTCTTGCGACGATTCTTGGCGTTGTGTTCGCCGCCTTTTTCGTCTGGGAAGCGGTCGGCGCCGCGATGGACCGTCGTCTGGCGAATGCACGCTCGGCGTCGCAACAAGGGAAGTACCGCACGGCGTTCCCGATTCTGAAGCGCTTTCTGTTTCTGGCGCTTGCGGTCATGGTCGGGTTCACCTTGCTGTCGGAGTTCGGCGTCAACATAGCCCCCCTTCTCGCAGGCGCCGGCGTGATTGGCATCGCGGTCGGCCTCGGCGCGCAAAACATGGCGAAAGACGTGCTCAAGGGCCTCACGATCCTGCTGGAAGATTCGATCGCGGTCGGCGACTGGATCACGGTCGCGGGCCGGACCGGCGAGGTCGAGCAGTTGTCCATCGGCAGCGTGCGGCTGCGCGATCTTAACGGCAATGTCCATATCGTGCCATTCAGCGAGGTTTCGACGGTGGTCAATATGAATCGCGAATTCGGCTACGGTGTGATCGAAGTCGGCGTGTCCTACCGCGACGATATCGACCGAGCCATCGAAGTGGTCGAGGCCGTGGTCGCCGAGATGCGCGCGGACGAGACGCTCGGCAAGGGCATCCTGGGCGGACTTGAAATGCTGGGCGTGGCGGCCTTGGCCGAATCGGCGGTGACTATTCGCGGGCGCGTGAAGACGGGTCCCTTGCTGCAATGGAAGGTCGAGCGCGAGTTCCGCCGTCGCATCAAGGTTCGTTTCGACGAATTGGGATTCGAGTTTCCTTATCCGCAGCGCGCCGTCCATCTCGTGGCGGCGCCGGCTTCGCTCACGGAACGTTCGCCATGATGTCGAAACCCGCCATTCGCTCCGGCCCGCGCGTGCGCAGCTTCGGCGCCGTCAATTGGCTCGGCCTTTGGACGCTCTACACCAAGGAGGTGCGGCGCTTTCTCAAGGTTTTCACCCAGACCGTGCTTGCGCCGGTGGTTTCGACCTTGTTGTTTCTCGCGATCTTCGCCTTGGCCTTGGGCGGCGTCGCCAAGGATATCGGCGGAGTGCCCTATGTGGAGTTCCTTGCGCCCGGCCTGGTGATGGCGGCGGTCATGCAGCAGGCTTTCGCCAACAACGCTTCCTCGCTGCTCAGTGGGAAAATCCAAGGCAATATCGTCGATGTCCTCATGCCGCCGCTTTCGCCTGCCGAGCTGACCGCGGGCTTTGCGCTGGGGGGGATGACGCGCGGCCTGTGCGTTGCGGCCGCGACCGTGGTGGCGATTGAAGTCTTCGTGCCCTTTCGCCTTGCCGATCCGCTGGCGGTGGGATTTTTCTTGGTTTCCGGCGCACTATTGATGTCGCTGCTTGGCGCGTTGGCCGGCATCTGGGCCGAGAAATTCGACCACGTGGCGGCGGTGACCAATTTCGTCGTCATGCCGCTCGCGTTCCTCTCGGGTACGTTCTATTCGGTCGAATCCCTGCCGCTCTTTTGGCGCTCGCTGGCTTACGCCAATCCGTTCTTCTACATGATCGACGGCTTCCGCGCGGGCTTCATCGGCCATGCCGAGGGCGCGCTGGATATCGGCTACGCGGTCGTGACCGGTGCTTGTGCCGCGCTCTGGGCGATCGCTCATATCCTGTTCAAGCGCGGCTACAATCTCCGCGCCTAGGCCTGCTCGGCCGCCTAGTCCGTCGATTGGTCGTCGAGGGCGATGATGCGGCATGGTGCGCCGCCCTTCTCGCAGGTGGCCAGAGCGGCGTTGCGCGCCGCGGCCGGACTCGGGCGGCCGGTGGCATAACCCCAGTTGGGCCCACTCTCGGCATGCACCGCGAAGGCACGGTGCGCCGCGCCTTCGAGAAATCTCGGCCAGCCGGCTTTCTGGCTGTCCGTTGCGAGCGATGCGGGCATGGCGAGCGCCGGAAGCAGGGCCAGATCGCTTGGCGGGGCGTCCCAATTCGGCAGGCCGTGCGCGGCGAGAAAGCCATCCACCAGGGTCCGCCAATGCGCGATCCCGTCCTGGAAGAAATTGTGCCCGTCGGCACCGTGTTCGGGTAGCGCGCGATAGTCCACGGGCGCGCCGGCGCCCGCAAAGGCTTTGTGGAACTGTGCCGCGACATGAGGCGGGAAATGCGAGTCGTTGGCGGTGTAAAGCCAGAGCGCGGGCGTCCTCGCGCTTCGGCCGAACTCGCCGAAGGCGTCCGCCACCAGAGATTGTTCGCATTGGAGGTTGCGATAACGAAGGCCGCCCGCGAAATTGATCGTGATCGCGAGACCACTGGGCGGATCGGCCGACAAGGCGATGGCTCCGTAACCACCCAGCGCCTCGCCGATCACGATTAGGCGGCTGGGATCGACGAACGGAAATTTACGCGCCGCCTCGATCGTGCCGCGGATATATCTAGCCACGGCGAGCGCGAACAATTTCTCCCGCCCCAAACCGCAGCGCGTGAGGAGTCCGTAATGGTCGCCTCTCGATCTGCCACCATGTCCGGTCCGTAGGGCGAAAACAGCGGCATAGCCGCGTCGCGCGAACTCCTCCGTCACTGCACGATATTGATCGAGCGGCATGTCCTCGCGCTCCCCGAGCGGGGAGATGTCGCCATGGGCGATGACGGCAAGCGGGAACGGCCCCGGTCCCGGAGGGCGGATCACCAGCGTTTCGAGCTCGGCGCGGCGGAAGTCGGAACCGACGAGTATGAACAATGTCTCGACGACCAACGCGGTCTTCGGCACGGCCGGAGCAGCGCGCGCGGCGGAGAACGCGCAGCAAGCGATGACAAGGACGGCGAGGGCAAGCGCAAAGGAACGAGCCATGGGCACCTTGATGGCGGCGCGGTTGTCGGCCCACCCATTTTCCAATGAGCAAAAATCGCGTGCCATGACTTCGTGCGCGAATGCAAAAGGATAGCACGCTCGCGGTCCTTGCATATCCGGGCCAAGAGAGCCCCGTCCGTTGGAACGGCGGCTTGACAGGCCCCTTAAAAACTCGAAATAATGTCTGTTTTTCCGGACCTTAGGTCATCGTGACTGGATGTTTGCATCGGGCGTCATGCGGCCCGGTGCGTCGGATTTGTCGAGTGATTTGCCCGCCGGGCCAAGGAGAGATCAGGTGATCAGCGCAACCATGCCCGTATATAAGCGCCAGCCCGTCGCCTTCGAGCGCGGCGAGGGCGCCTATCTCTACGCGACCGACGGTCGGCGCTTCCTCGATTTTGCCTCCGGCATCGCGGTGACGATGCTCGGTCACGCGCACCCCCATCTCGTGGCGGAGTTGAAAAGCCAGGCCGAGAAATTGTGGCACGTCTCGAACATCTTCGAGATTCCGCAACAGACGCGCCTCGCCGAACGCCTGGTCGCCCATTCCTTCGCCGACACCGTGTTCTTCTCCAATTCCGGCGCGGAAGCGATCGAGTGCGGCATCAAGATGGTGCGCAAATACCACCACGCCACCGGTCATCCCGAGCGCTACCGGTTGATCTGCACCAATGGCGCCTTCCACGGGCGCACGCTTGCGACCATCGCCGCTGGCGGGCAGAAAAAGCACACCGAGGGTTTCGGGCCGCTGCCCGACGGCTTCGACCATGTGGCCTTCAACAATCTGAACGAGTTGCGCGCTGCGGTGACGGACAAGACGGCGGGCATACTCGTCGAGCCGGTGCATGGCGAGGGCGGGATCATGCCGGCCAACAAGGCCTTTCTCGAAGGCTGCCGCAAGGTCGCCGACGAGTACGGCCTGCTGTTGTTCTTCGACGAGGTGCAAACGGGCGCGGGGCGCACGGGCAATCTGTTCGCCTACGAAACCTACGGCGTGGCGCCCGACGTGATGGCCATCGCCAAGGGTTTCGGCGGTGGCTTTCCGGTGGGCGCGTGTCTGGCGACCGAGAAGGCGGCGGCTGGGATGACCGCGGGCGCGCACGGCTCGACCTTTGGCGGCAATCCGCTCGCGACGGCTGTCGGCAATGCGGTCCTCGACGTGTTGCTGTCGGATGGGTTCCTTGCGAATGTCGCGCGCATGGCCGCGCACACGCGCGCCGCGTTTGCCGGCGTCGTGAAGCGCCATCCCGATCTGTTCGAGGAGGTGCGCGGCCTCGGCCTGATGCTCGGCCTCAAATGCAAGATTCCGAGCGACGCGTTCGGCGCGCATCTGCTGAAGAACGGCCTTCTGACCGTCGGCGCCGGCGAGAACGTCGTGCGCCTGGCGCCGCCGCTCATCATCGACGAACGCCACGTGGACGAGGCGGTGCAGATCGTCGAACGTACCTGCCTCGAATGGCATCAGACCAAGCATTGATCATGCCGAACTTTCTCGACCTCGATTTGCTGGACACGCCGGTTCTGCGCCATATCCTCGACAGCGGCCGGGAGATGAAACGCGCCCAGCGCCTAGGGCACGCCGAGCGGCCGCTTGCAGGCAAAATGCTGGCCATGCTCTTCGAGCGTCCCTCGACGCGCACGCGCGTGTCGTTCGAGGTCGGGATGCGCCAATTGGGCGGCGAGGTCATCGTGCTCGATAGCCACGGCACCCAACTCGGCCGGGGCGAGACCATCGCGGACACCGCGCGCGTGCTCTCGCGCTATGTTGATGCCATCGTGTTCCGCACCACCGATCATACGAAGCTGCGCGAGCTTGCCGAGCACGCCAGCGTGCCGGTGATCAACGGTTTGTCCAACTTGACCCATCCCTGCCAGCTCATGGCCGACGTGATGACCTACGAGGAGCATCGCGGACCCATCGCGGGCAAGCAGGTTGCCTGGTCGGGGGACGTGAACAACATGGCGGTCACCTGGATGCAGGCGGCGGCGCGCTTCGGCTTCGGCTTGCGCGTGGCGTATCCGCGCGAATTCACCCCGCCCGACACCGTGCTGCGCTGGGCGCGCGACAACGGCGCGGCGATCGAGCTGTGCCACGATGTCGCGCTCGCCGCGCGCGGCGCCGATTGCGTGGTCACGGACGCCTGGGTGTCCATGGGTCAGGACGATGTCGAGCACCGCCATAGGGTGCTTGAGCCGTTCCGCGTCGATGGGCGCGTGATGAAGCTTGCCAATCCCGATGCCGTCTTCATGCACTGCCTGCCCGCCCACCGGGGCGAGGAGGTGTCGGAGGACGTGATCGACGGGCCGCAATCGCTCGTCTGGGACGAGGCGGAGAATCGCCTGCACGCACAGAAGGCCATCCTGTCCTGGTGCCTGGCTTGAGTCTGTCCGGGGTCGCGGCGGCCGGGATCGGCGCCGATTTCATCCAGCCATTTCGGATCGAGGGCGGCGAGGTTCGCGGCAGGCTGGTACGCCTGTCGGAGGTCACGCGCGAAATTCTCGGCCGGCACGACTATCCGCGCCCGGTCGCCGCCCTTCTTGCCGAGGCGCTGGCCTTGACCGCGGCTCTGGCTGCCGCGCTCAAGTACGAAGGTATCTTCACCTTCCAACTCAAGGGCGACGGCCCCGTGCGCCTACTGGTCGCCGACATCGCCACGGGCGGGGCGCTGCGCGGCTATGCCCAGTTCGACGCGCAGCGCCTGCCCACGAGCGAATTTGGCGCGCCCCGCCTCGGCGTGCCGTCTCTCCTGGGCAAGGGTTATCTCGCCCTGACCGTCGATCAAGGCCCCGACACCGAGCGCTATCAGGGCATCGTCGATCTCGCGGGCGAGACCCTTGCCGATTGCGCGCGCCATTATTTCGAGCGCTCCGAGCAGATCGACACTCAGTTCCGCGTGGCTGCGAGCGAATCTCGGCCAGGCGAGGCCGACCGGACATCGGGTTGGACGGCCTCGGCCCTGATGATCCAGCGCATGCCGCCCGCGACCGCGCTCGACGATTCCTGGCGCGATTCGCTTGAGGATTGGCGCCGGGCCCGGGCCCTTGCCGCCACGCTGAGCGATGGCGAGCTGCTCGATCCGGACTTGCCGCCCGGGGACCTGCTGCTTCGCCTGTTTCACGAGGAAGGCGTGCGGGCATACCCGCCCCAGGCCTTGCGCTTTGGCTGCCGGTGTTCGGCGGCGCGGGCGGAATGGGTGGTGCGCTCGATTCCGGAGGAGGAGCGCGAGGGCTTGAAAATCGATGGCCGAATCGTCGTCACATGCGAGTTCTGCGGCCGAGCATACGAATTTGACGACGCGGCCCTTGCCGCCGCCCCATGATCGCCGGATTTTTGCCTTGGCGGAGCCATATAGCGATGGTCATATTCGGACCCATGAAAGCCATCTGTTCCATGATCGCGTTGCTGTCGTTCGCGTTTCTGGCGTCCTGCAACACGCCACCGCCCGTGCAACGCTTCCCCGAGGTGAGCTACAAGCACCTCGCGCCCATTCGTCTCGACGTGAAGACGATCGAGACATACTCCTCTTTTGCCTCGACGTTTGCGCCGCCCCAGGTCGAGCATCTGTTCCCCCTGCCACCGGGCGCGGCGGCTGAACGCTGGGCCAGGGATCGGCTGGTCGCCACGGGCAAGGAAGGCCGTGCGCGCTTCATCGTCCGCGATGCTTCGGTCGTTCAGCAGCGTTTGCCCAAATCCGGCGGCATCTCGGGCCTGATCACGACGGAGCAGACCGATCGCTACGTGGCGGAACTTGCGGTCGAGTTGATCGTGAACGACGATTTGGGCCAGCGCGAAGGCAAGACGGCGGCTCGCGCCTCGTTGTCGCGCACGGTGCCGGAAGACATCACGCTCAACGGCCTCGAACAGGTGTGGTTCGAGATGACGGAAGCCTTGATGAAGGATCTGAACGCCCAACTCGAAGCGGGGGTGGCCGGCTATCTCAAGCCGTTCCTCAAATAACCGCGCCGCGCCCTACGCCCCGATATGGGCGTGAGCGACCATCTCGACGACGATACCCGGCACCACCAGCGCGGTTACGATGACGGTCGCGCCATTGGGATAAGGGGCCGAGAAACTGCGCGGCCAGACTTCATTCAGCGCACCGGCGTTCGGCCGCCGTCAGATAGACGACGACTTGGGTTACGTCGTCCATCGTGCCGCCCGCAGCATCGACCGCCTGCTTTAGATTGCGCGGCGTCAAATCGACTTGATCACGCGCGGCGCGGGTCTAGATGAAGCGGTCCGGGCGGATGGGCGCTTGCGCGGTGTAGAACGCCCCGCCCGCTATCGTCGCCCATTCGAGCGGAGCCTTGAGCGCCGGCAATCCGGTTTTGATCGCGCGCCGCCCGATTTTGATCGCGCGCCGCATGGCGCGTGCCATCCTCGCTTGGGCCGATCAGTTCTCGCACGCCCATGCAATGAGCTTGCGCTGGAACTCGATTCCGGAAGCGACTTGATCGAGGGCGATGAACTCGTCGGGCTTGTGCGCTTCGAGAATGCGCCCGGGGCCGCAGAGCACGGTCGGAATCCCGGCCTCCTGGAACTGCCCGCCCTCGGTGCCGAAGGACACGACCGTGGTCGAATTGGCGCCGGTCAAGCGCCGGCACAGCTCCTCGGCGGGAGAGCCGGGTTCGGGTGCGAGCGCCGGCACGCGGAACAGCGATTCGGTCGCCACCCCGGTCGCGGGATCGACCGCGTGCATGCGCGGCAGGACGTGGCTATCGATGTGTTGCGTGATGCGCGCCTCGATTGCCTCGCGCGAATCGCCCGGATGCAGGCGGATGTCCCAATGGAAGCGGCACTGGCGGGCGATGATGTTGATTGCGGTGCCGCCCTCGATGACGCCCACCGAAAGCGTGGAATGGGGAGGATTGAACTCGCTGCCGGGTTTGGGATTGCGCGCCTGCTCGTCGTGCAGCCGGTTGATGAAATGGATGATCTCGGCGGCATTCTGCACCGCGCTCACGCCCTTGTTGGTCGCGCTCGAATGGGCCTCGAGCCCCGTGACCGTGGTGCGATAGCCGAACGAGCCCTTGTGCGCGTTGACCACCTTCATCTCGGTCGGCTCGCCGATCACGACCATGGCGGGGCGTGGCAGGGACTTGCCGATCTCGTCGATCATCAGCGGCGCTCCCGCGCAACCGACCTCCTCGTCGAACGACATGGCGAGATGGATGGGGCGCTTGAGTTTGGCCATTTGCATTTCGGGCACGAGCGCGAGCGCGATGGCGAGGAAGGTTTTCATATCCGCCGTGCCGCGTCCGAACAGCTTGCCGTCGCGCTCGGAGACCACGAACGGATCGGTGGTCCAGGGCTGGCCGTCCACCGGCACGACATCCGTGTGCCCGGACAGGCAGACGCCACCCGGCGCCTCGGGGCCGATGGTCGCGAACAGATTGGCCTTGGTGCGCTCGGCATTGTGCATCTGATGCGATTTCACGCCTAGCCCGTCGAGATAATCGACGACCCAGTCGATCAGGTTGAGATTCGATTTTGACGAGGTGGTGTCGAACGAGACAAGACGGTCGATCATCTCGCGGGGCGTGGCCATGTCATCCTCCGTGGAGAGATCGAGACAATCAGACGTTCGGAAGCGGCGCGGATGAGGGATTGCCGATCATCGACAGAAATTCGCGCCGCGTGGCGGGATCGCTGCGGAACGAACCGAGCATTCGGCTGGTTACGAGCGCGGCGCCCGGCTTGCGCACGCCGCGCGTCGTCATGCACTGGTGCGCCGCCTCGACGACGACGCCGACGCCGTCGGGCTCTAGAACATCGGAGATCGTGTTGGCGATCTGCGCGGTCAGTTTTTCCTGGATCTGTAGCCGGCTGGCGAAGGCCTCGACCAGGCGAGCGAGCTTGCTGATGCCGACCACGCGCCGGCGCGGCAAATAGCCGACGTGAACCTTGCCGATGATCGGCACCATGTGGTGTTCGCAGTGCGAGGCAAAGCGAATGTCGCGCAGGACGATCATCTCGTCGTAACCGTCGGTCTCCTCGAAGGTGCGCGACAACAACTCGACCGCGTTCACTTCGTAGCCCGAGTAGAATTCCTCGTATGAGCGCACGACGCGCTTGGGTGTATCGAGCAAACCCTCGCGCTCGGGGTCGTCGCCCGCCCAGCGGATAAGGGTGCGCACCGCAGCCTCGGCTTCCGCGCGCGAGGGCTTCGCAACCGCGGGTCCTGGAGGAAATCCCACCTTCAGTTTCGCCGGCGTCTTTTTGTCCATTGCCACGCGCTCCGTCCGATTCGGCGCCGTTCAGTGCAAATTGACGTTCTGGTCCGGGCTGTCAAGCGAGAAGGTCGGAATGGCGATGTCGAAGCGCCGTCCGTCCGGGCCTTCCATCTCGTAACTGCCGCCCATGATGCCAGACGGCGTCGAAAGCGGCGTGCCGCTCGTGTATTCGAAAGCCTCGCCGGGCTTGAGCGTAGGTTGTTCGCCGACCACGCCCGCGCCGCGCACTTCCTGGGTGCGGCCCAGCGAATCGACGATGCGCCAGTGGCGGTTCACGAGTTGCACCGTGTCCGCGCCGTTGTTCTCGATGCGTACCTGATAGGCCCAGACATAATGGCCCTGATCGGGCTCGGACTGGTCGTTCAAATAGATCGGCTTCACCGTCACGCGGATATCGCGCGTTGTGGCTTCGTAGGCGTCGATTTCGGCATTGCGTTGGCTCGGCATGGCGAATTGCGCGGACTGTATGGGTTATATGGATTGTGAGGCGGGATTGTACGGTGTTGCCGTCGAAACCGCCCGGACGGCCGCCCCGCCCGCTGAGGATCGTGCCAGGGGCGGCTAGTGCGCCCAACGGGCCGTGTTGTGTAGCCTTGGCCCGGCGCTCTGTCCAGGACCCCCGGATAGGCGGAGAAGTCACGCTTTCTTAAGGGCTTGATCCAAATCGGCGGCGATATCCGCGGGATCTTCGAGGCCAACCGATAGCCGCACCAAGCTCTCGGCGATGCCGAGCCGCGCGCGCTCCTCGGGCGGCAAGCGTTGATGGGTCGTGGTCGCGGGATGGGTGACGAGGGTTTTTGCGTCGCCAAGATTGTTTGAAATATCGATCATCGCGAGGGCGTTGAGCGCGCGATACGCGGCCGGCTTTCCGCCTTCGATCTCGAAGGCGACGACACTGCCTCCCGCGGTCATTTGCGCCTGGGCGAGCGCGTGCTGGGGGTGGTTGGGCAGGCCCGGATAGAGCACGCGCGCGACGCCCTTGCGGGTTGCGAGGAAATCGGCGATTTCGCGCGCGTTCTCGCAATGGCGTTGGACCCGGAGCTCAAGGGTTTCGAGCGATTTGACCATCAGCCAGGCGTTGAACGGACTCATCGCCGGGCCGGTGTGGCGCAGGAAATCTCGCAGTTTCTTTTCGGCGAATTCTTGACTCGAAAGCACGACACCGCCGAGCGCACGGCCCTGGCCGTCGATGTGCTTGGTCGTCGAATAGACGACGACGTCGGCGCCGAATTCCATTGGGCGCTGCAGGATGGGGGTCGCAAAGACATTGTCCACGATGACGCACGCGCCGGCCGCGTGGGCAAGTTCGGCGACCGCGCGCATATCGATGATTTCGAGCGTCGGATTGGATGGGGTTTCGAAGAATACGGCCTGTGCGGGGCGCTTCAACGCCGCGCGCCACTGGTCGAGATCGGTGCCGTCGATGAAGGTCGTTTCGATGCCGTAGCGCGGCAAGAGCTCGGACAGGATGTATTGGCAGGAGCCGAACAGTGCGCGCGCCGACACGACGCGGTCGCCTGATTTGAGCTGGCACAGCAAGGCGGCGAACACGGCGGCCATGCCGCTCGCGGTTGCGCGCGCAGCACCTGCGCCCTCAAGCAGGCGCATGCGCTCCTCGAACATGCCGACCGTCGGATTGGCGTAGCGCGAATAGACAAAGCGCTGCTTTTCGCCCTTGAAGGCGGCCTCGGCTTCCTCGGCGCTGGCGTAGCGATAGCCCGAGGTCATGAAAAGGGCCTCGGAGGTTTCGTCGAAGGCGCTGCGCTGCAAGCCGCCGCGCACCAGGCGCGTGCGCATCCGCCAGGACTCGGCGCCCTTGCCCGCCTTGTCTCCAGTGTCGGAATTGGCCATCGCGCCTCTCCTTCGCCGCCCGCGCACGACGCGGGCAAGAAAAAACCCCGGCCGGATGGGGCCGAGGCGGCGAGCGCTCCGACCCCTTTAGCGAGATTGTTTTACGTGGCCGCAAGCCGGTCGGGCCAAATCACCACGTCGTGCATCGAGAAATAGGCCCCTGTGCGCCAGGCTGTCAAGAAGGGGCGCGTCGTCCGTAGCGGAAAGAGAAACTGGCGGGCCGTCCGGGAGCGCACCTCGTGCCGTCGGATCCAATGGCGGCGAACGCTAGCTCACGAATCTTGTCCGGATGGACCTGCCGCGGGGGAAATACCGTCACCAGATGCGCGTTGGAGCGCCGGTCCCGGGCTGCACGAGGCGCCGCCTAGCACGCAGAAGCGCGCGCAATGGGGATGGTTGAGCGCCACTTGCCCCCCTGCCTCGGCAAGCGTGTGGCCGAGCTCGAACCGTTCGTCATAGGGCAGCAAGGTGCATGCAACGACTTTGGGCCGGTCCTCGCCCTTGCGCTTGACGATCATGCGCGCGCGCGCGCACATCACGTCGTCGGGCGATTTTCCGAGAATGTTCCAGCAAGCTTCGGTGATCTCGGGCACGTCCCGGTCCGCATCCATCTCGGGAAACAGGACGAGCGCCGCCGGATCCTGGGCGTCGATCGGTATCGCGAGTTCCGCAAATAGCCGCGCAAAGCCGCGTCGCAGGCCCTGCTCGTCCTCGGGCCAGCATGCGCGCGCGGCTACGTGCACCCTGAAGCCCTCGCGTGCAAGCCAGCGCAATCCCGCGATAGCCGGTGCCCAGCAGCGCGCGCCGCGCAAGGTTTCGTGACCTTCGGCGGTGTAATGGTCGAGCGAGACGCGAAAGGTAAGGCGCGCCCGCGCCGTTGGGTCCATGGCCGCCAGGCGGCCCGCACGGCGCATCATGGGGCGCATGGCATTGGTCAGGACGAGCACCCGGAAGGAACGCGCGAGCGCCTCGTCCAGCATCTCGGGGAACTCGGGATTGAGGAACGGCTCGCCGCCGGTGAAGCCGATTTCGCGCGTGGGTAGGCCTTGTTCGGCGATCTCGTCGAGGAAGGCGCGGACCTCGGCGGCGGCGATATAGGCGAGGCGGTCGTTGCGCGGCCCCGATTCGATGTAGCAACCCGTGCATGCGATATTGCACAGCGTGCCGGTATTGACCCACAGGATATCCAGCGCCGAGAGCGCGACGTGCGCGCGCGCCTCGCCCTTGGCCGTCCGCTGGGGATCGCGGAACTTGGCGGGGTCGAGCGTTCTCGGCGGAGGTGGAGAAGTCAGGTTCAATTTCGGCCCCCCATATGGCCTATTTACGGCCCATTTCCGCCATTAGACCGTGGCTTTGTTCTCGCAGCAATCGCGGCGAGGCCGGCATCGCTTCACGCCTGCGTGATCGGGCCGGTGCCGAACTTGTAGGTCCCTTGGCTAGCGCGGAAGTTCCCGCCTATAGTTTTGGCTGCGGCGCAGCCCAGCCACCATGTACCGTTCTTGAATCGGATGATCGCGGATCGGACCGAATTCCACCGCCTTGGCGCCCAGGCCGGGGCGGGATTCTAGAGATGGCGCGCGCACCCACCTTCGCGATCATTGGCGCGGGCCTCGGCGGCATCGCCATGTCGGTCAAGTTGAAACAGGCCGGAATCGAGAGCTTCACCCTGTTCGAGCGCTCGGCCGGACCCGGCGGCACCTGGTGGGACAACACCTATCCCGGTGCGGGAGTCGATATCCCTTCGGCGCTCTATTCCTATTCGTTCATGAGCGACCACGACTGGTCGCGCAGCCATGCGACCCAGCCCGAGATTCTGCGTTATGTCGAGGATGTGGTCGCCAGGTTCGGACTGCGCCCGTACATGCGCTTCAACGTGGCGGTGGACGAAGCGGCGTGGGACGAGGCCGCGCACCGCTACGAAGTGCGCACCTCGGACGGTCAAACGCGGCTCTTCGACATCGTGGTCAGCTGCGTCGGCATGTTGAACGTGCCGAACTATCCCCAATGGCCGGGCCTAGCCGATTTCGCGGGGCCGAAATTCCACACCGCGCGCTGGGAGCAAGGGCTCGACCTCGCGGGCAAGCGCGTCGCCGTGGTGGGTACGGGTTCGACGGCGGCCCAGGTGGTACCGGCTCTAGCGTCCAAGGTCGGGCATCTCACGCTTTATCAGCGCGAAGCGGCGTGGGTCTTGCCGAAGATGGAACGGGCCTTCACCGAGGACGAGCGCGCACGGCTGCGCCGCTCCCCGCTATTGCGCGCCTGGCGGCGCTTGGCGATTTTCGCCAAATGGGAGCTCGCGCGCCGCGCCGCCAATCCTCGCCACCCGCATCAGGAGCGTCTGCGCCAGCGCGCGCTGGCCCACCTCGCCACGGTGCGCGATCCCGCCTTGCGCGCGGCGCTGACGCCCGACTACGCGCTCTACTGCAAGCGCGTGATCGTTTCCGACGATCTCTACGACGCGCTGAACCGCGACAATGTCGCGGTGGTGCCTCGCGCGGTCGTGGGCGCGACACAGACGGGCTTGGTCGATGCCGATGGCGTGGAGCGGCCTGCGGATGTGCTGGTCATGGCAACGGGGTTTCAGGCGTCGAACTACCTGGCGGGGCTCTCGATCAAGGGCAGGGGCGGCCGGTCGCTGCGCGATGTCTGGGGCACGGAGCCCGAGGCCGTTCTCGGCATGTGCGTGCCGGGCTTTCCCAATTTCTTTATCCTGTACGGACCCAACACCAATGCGGGTTCGATCATCTTCGGCCTGGAGCGCCAGGCGGAATGGATCACGCGCGCCGCGCGCCGCATGGCGCGGCGGGGGCTGAGCGCTGTCGAGGTGAAGGAGCGCGTGTTTCGCCGCTACAACGACTGGATGCGGAAGGCCAATGCGGGCAAGGCGTGGGACGGCGATTGCCGCAATTATTTCCGCTCGCCTGGCGGTCGGATCGTGACCCAGTGGCCGGCATTTCATACCTTCTACTTCATCCTGACGCGGGTTTTGGATAGCGCGCTCGTCTGCACCTGGCGCCGCCGCCGCGCGGGTTGATCCCATCCGGCGGCGGCGGGGGCAGCCCGGCGATCCCTTCGGACCGCCGAGGTCGTCAAGCGAAGCAGCCTTGGCTATAATCGGGACCGACGCGGGTGTAGTTCAATGGTAGAACGGCAGCTTCCCAAGCTGCATACGAGGGTTCGATTCCCTTCACCCGCTCCATGATCCACCCCCTCCCTCGCCGTCTCGATCCCGCTTGCGTTAGGAAGGCGGTAATGCGTGCTGCCGCCGCGCCGATATCTGCCGATTGTCGCCCGCGCCGCGCGCCGTCCCGCACGCCGAACCTTAGGACGGTGGGCCGTAGGGTTTTCCCGGCGCTGCTTCTTGGTTGCGCGCTCGCATCCTGCGTGCCCGCGTCACGTTGCGCGCCGCCATTTGCTCCGGTCACGTCGTTCGCGCTGTTTTTCGGCCGCGCCCTGCCTTCGGGCGGCGAGGTCACGGAAACCGAGTGGCGCGGCTTTCTCGATTCGGAAGTCGCCTCGCGCTTTCCCGCAGGCTTCACGACCACGTCCGCACGCGGCGCATGGCGCGATTCCGCGACCGGACGCACGTTCGCCGAGCGCAGCGAGGTGTTGGAAATCATCGTTCCGGGAGGCGAGGGGGAAGCGCGCGCCGCGCGCGCGGCGGTCGAGGATATCGCCGCGTCCTATCGCCGGCGCTTTGCCCAGCAATCGGTATTGCGCACGGAACGGAGCGATTGCGCCGCGTTCTGAGCGGCGGTCTTGGCGGCGGCTGCGATTGGCGCGGGATCAGGCGCTTCGTTTCCTCTCATCGCGTCCGATCGACACCGCACTTCAAACCGCTCGCCGGCAGCCTGGGCGGAGAAACCGGGTACGGTCCGTCAGAGTAGGGCCGCTAGGGCGAGAGAGCGCGCGCGGCCTCGGAGCTGCGCCGCACTTGGAAGGCGGTGAACACGCCCAGGATCTGCATCACCATGACGGCCAGGAAGATGTGATGGGGCAGGTGCATGTCCATCAACAGGCCGAAGATCATGGGGCCGATGAGCGCGCCGAGATCGAGGCCCGAATAGACAAAGCCGAAAACCTTGCCTGTCGAGCCTGGCGGCGTCGCGGCCTTCACCAGCATGTCGCGCGACGGACCCGTCATGCCGACCGCCAAGCCCGCGCCCGCCATCAGCGCCGCCGCGGCCAAATAGCCCGGCCCCGCGCTCGCGAGAAACACCATCAGCACCGCCGCCGTCACCAGCCCTGCTGCCGCCACCAAATGGTGTTTGGGCGTTCGGTCGGCGACGATGCCGCCGATCAACATGCCGCTCGCCGAGGCGACGAGATAGGCGCTGAGCGCGTTCGTCGCGGCCGGCAGGCTGACGCCGTAAATATCGATGAAGGCCGCGACCGAAAAACTCTGAAGTCCGATTCCGGCCGCCGCCGTGAAGATGAAATAGGCGAAGGCGATCATGATCGCGGGCATGGCCAGCAATTCGCGGTAGCCGATCGTCGCCGCCTTGGCTTGGTCTTCGCGCGCGTGCGCGCTCCCCGCCACGTTCAGGATGGGCGATCGCCATACCATGATCGCGACCACAAGGCCGGCGCATCCGGCGATCAGCAGCGCCGTGCGCCAATCGAAAACATGGGCCAGCGCGCCGATCGCCGCGGGTGCCGCGGCATAGCCGAGCGTGCCGAGAAAGGCGTGGACGCTGTAAACCCGCCCCAGCCTGTTGTGCGCAATCTTCGATGTCATGATCGAGAAATCGGCGGGATGGAAGACGCTATTGCCGACCCCCGCGAGCGCCGCCAGGGGGTAGATCATCCAAAGCTCGGTTGCGGTCGAGGCCAGGGCGGTCGATCCCGCGAGCAAGGCGATGCCTGCCGCGAGCACGCCGCGCGCGCCGAGGCGATCGACGACCATGCCGGCAAAAGCCTGGCAAATGCCCGAGGCGATGAAGAACACGGTTACGATCAGGCCAAGCTCGGTCCAATCGGCGCCGAACTCGCTCTTCATCAGCGGGAACAGAGGCGCGAACGCGATCTGGAAAAAATGGCTGGTGAAATGGGCGAGCCCGACGAGGCCGGCAACAGTGGCATCGTGGCGGACCGAGGGGGCTATGGCGACCATCGCGGGTGAAACTAAGTCCCCAAGCCATGGCGAACAAGCATTGCCTGGCGCATGGCCGACCCGCGAGGCGCGTGGGTGAGGTGCCGAGGGTTGATCGAAGGTTGCCGGCCCCCGGGCGTGCGGGTGAGCAACCGAGGGTTCGCCGAACCCTGTGATCGAATGTGGCCGGTCCGCGAGGCACGTGGGTGAGCTTCCAAGGTTGATCGAGGCGCCTTTGCACGCCCGATCCGGTTGTTTCCAAGTTTGAAAGAAATGGTATAATATTGCATATTCGGGTATCACGCTGGGCCGGGCACCGGGAGGAGCGATCTTCCCCCAATAGGGAAGTTTTTAATGTCGATCGACGCCAATCGCGGCACCGGGAACGGCCATTTTGGCCCGGTTCGCACTGACTCCGATCATCCGGGCCATAGCCGTCCGGGCCATGGCCGCCTTGGCGGCAGGCAGCCGAGCGGCACGGGGGTGATGGCCTCGGGTCTCGGGCGGCGTATGGCGATCGCGGGTCTTGCCGCTGCGCTCATCTGGCTCGCCGTCGCCTGGGCCTTGGCATCGTGAGATGGCGGAGGGATCGCCCGCGATGAACCTGTCCACCGTCCGTTTGCTCGCGGCACATCCGCGGGCCTTGAATTTGCCCCTCATCCGCTTGCAGGACGTGACCATCAGCTATGACCGCCGGCCGGCGGTGCATCACCTGAGCGGCGCCTTCGAAGCCGGTTCCATGACCGCGATCGTCGGGCCCAATGGCGCCGGCAAGACGACTCTGCTGCGCGCGATCATGGGTCTGCAATCGGCCGAGGGGAGCCTCGTGGTCGAGGGCGCGCGGCGCGGAGATATCGCCTACCTGCCCCAGCAATCCGAACTCGACCGGCAATTTCCGCTGACGGTTTACGATCTCGCGCTGATGGGCCATTGGCCGCGCGCGGGCGCGTTTCGATCGATCACGCGTGCCCAGCGCGCGAGCGCGAGCGCGGCCTTGGCGGCAGTGGGCCTTGCGGGCCTTGATGATCGACCGGTTTCGACCCTGTCGGCGGGCCAGTTGCAGCGCGCCATGTTCGCGCGCGTGCTGGTGCAGGACGCGCGCGTGCTGTTGCTCGACGAGCCGTTCAACGCCATCGATTCGCGCACCACCGAAGATCTGCTCGACATTGTCGCGCGTTGGCACCAGGAGCGGCGCACCATCCTCTGCGTGCTGCACGATCTCGAACTCGTGCGCTCGCATTTCCCGCGCACTTTGCTGATCGCGTGCGAGCCCGTCGCCTGGGGCCCGACCGCCGAGGCGCTGTCGCCCGCCAATCTCTTGCGCGCGCGCGCCATGGCTGAACGCCGGAACGAGGACGGCGAATATCGCGCGCGGCGGGCGTGATGTACGATCTGCTGGCAGCACCATTCGCCGACTACGTCTTCATGCGCCGCGCGCTCGTTGCCTGTTTGGCGCTGGCGATCGGCTGCGGGCCCATCGGCGTATTTCTGGTGTTGCGACGCATGAGCTTGATGGGTGATGCGCTGGCGCACGCGGTGCTGCCCGGCGCCGCGATCGGATTTCTCATCGGTGGGCTGTCCCTGCCGGCGTTGAGTCTCGGCGGATTTTCGGCCGGCTTGGCGGTCGCGCTGTTCGCGGGCTTGATCGCGCGCGTGACGCGTCTGCGCGAGGACGCAAGCCTTGCGGGCACCTATCTGATCGCGCTGGCCGCCGGCGTGTTGATCGTCGTCTCGCAAGGCTCCTATGTCGATCTCGTCCATATTTTGTTCGGCACCATTCTCGCGGTCGATGACGGCGCATTGCTGCTCGTCGCGGGGATCTCGACCGTTACCGTCTTCGGCCTCGCGGTGCTGTACCGGGCCTTGGTGATCGAGTGCTTCGATCCCGGCTTCCTGCGCGCGGTTGGCGCGTCTGGCTCGCTGGTCCATCTCGGGTTCCTGGTGCTCGCGGTCCTGAACCTCGTCGCCGGGTTCCAGGCGCTCGGCACGCTGCTCTCGCTCGGCCTTCTGCTTCTGCCCGCCGCCGCGGCCATGTTCTGGGCGACCGCATTGCCGCGTCTCATGCTGCTCTCGGCGGCTTTCGGCGCGGGCGCGGGTTATGTCGGCCTGCTGGCATCCTATCACGCGGATTTGCCCTCCGGCCCCGCGATCGTGCTGGCGGCCGGCGCCATTTATCTCGTGTCCCTCGCGGCGGGGCGGCATGGTTCACTGCGCGCGCGCTATATGCCGCGGCTCCATATGGCGTCATGAGTGCGCGCTGGAAGATTTTCTCACGCCGCGTGGCCGCGCTGTGCGCTGGGCTGTGGGCCGGACTATGGGTGATGGGCGTTGCGCCCGCCCTGGCCGAGGTCAAGGTCGTCGCCAGTTTCAGCGTGCTCGCCGACATGGCGCGCGCGATCGGCGGCGACAAGGTCACGGTCGCATCCCTCATCGGCCCCGATGCCGACGCCCATGTGTTTCAGCCCTCGCCCTCCCATGGCAAGCTCGTGGCCGGTGCCGCGCTCGTCGTCGTCAACGGCCTCGGCTTCGAGGGCTGGCTCGACCGTTTGATCAAGGCGTCCGGCTATCGCGGCGCGGTTCTGGTTGCGAGCGACGGCGTGGCCGCCATGGTGACTTCGCCCGGCCACGCGCACGGCCATTCGCACGGTCCGGCGCGCGGCGCCAAGCAGCCGCCCGATCCCCATGCCTGGCAGGATTTGCGCAACGGCCAAATCTACGTGCGCAATATCGTCGTGGGTCTCATAAAGGCCGATCCGACGAACGCCGATTACTATCGTGCCAATGGCGAGAAATACCTCGCCGAACTCGCTGCGCTCGACCGCTGGGCGCGCGAGGAATTGGGCGCCATTCCCGAGGCCAAGCGCAAGATTATTTCCTCGCACGACGCCTTCGGTTATTTCACCGCCGCTTATGGCGTCACCTTCCTTTCGCCCGTCGGCGTCTCGACCGAGAAGGAGCCCACGCCCAAGGACGTGGCGCGGCTCATCGCCCAGATGAAGCGCGAAAGCGTGAGGACGGTGTTCGTTGAGAACATGACCGATCCCCGCCTCGTCGCCCAAATCGCGAAGGAAGCGGGCGGCGCCGTCGGCGGCACGTTGTATGCCGATGCCTTGTCCAAACCGGATGGCCCGGCGGGCAGCTATGTGGCGATGTTCCGCCATAATGTGTCGGCCTTGCGCGCGGCGATGGCACGCCACTGAGCTAGAGGCGCTTGCCCATCAGCCGGCCGAGCTCGCCCACGATGCCGCGCCGGAAGGCGAGCACGCAGACGACGAAAATGACCCCTTGCACGATCGTGACCCACGAGCCGAGCTGCGCCAGGTAGTTCTGCATGGCGACGATGATCACGGCGCCGACCACGGGTCCGAACACGGTGCCGAGGCCGCCGAGCAGCGTCATCAACACGACTTCGCCCGACATGGACCAGTGCGCGTCGGTCAGCGAGGCGAGTTGCACCACGAGCGCCTTGGTCGCGCCCGCAAGACCCGCCAGCGAGGACGAGAGGACGAAGGCAATCAGCTTGTAGCGGTCGACCGAATAGCCGAGCGAAACGGCGCGCGGCTCGTTCTCGCGGATCGCCTTCAGCACCTGGCCGAAGGGCGAGTGGATGACGCGGTAGATGAACAGGAACCCGCCGAGGAAGATCGCCAGCACGACGGCGTACAATGTCGCCGTGTCCTTGAGGTCGAGCACCCCGAACATGATGCCGAGCGGCACGGCCTGGATGCCGTCCTCGCCGCCGGTGAAGGGCGCCTGGAGGCAGAAGAAATAGATCATTTGCGACAAGGCTAGCGTGATCATGGCGAAGTAGATGCCTTGGCGGCGAATGGCGATGGCGCCGAATACCACGCCGATGCCGCCCGCGGCCGCCGTGCCCGCGAGGATGGCGAGTTCCGGCGGCAGGCCCCAGATCTTGGCCGCGTGCGCGCTGACATAGCTTGCCATGCCGAAGAATGCGGCATGTCCGAAACTCAGCAGGCCGACATAGCCGATCAGCAGATTGAAGGCGCAAGCGAACAGCGCAAAGCACATCGCCTTCATCAGGAACACGGGATAGATCACCGCAGGCGCGGCTGCGAGCACCACGGCCATGACCACGAAGGCGATTGCCTGGGTACGGAAGCTCGTGTCCGAGCGCGGGGCGGGCGGCGTGGCCATCCTCAGCTCCGGCGCCCGAACAGGCCCTGCGGCCGCCACAGCAGCACCAGCGCCATGATGACGAAGATCACCGTCGCCGAAGCCTCGGGATAGAACACCTTGGTCAATCCCTCGATGAGTCCAAGCAGGAAGCCGGTCACGATCGAGCCCATGATCGAGCCCATGCCGCCGATCACCACCACTGCGAAGACGACGATGATGAGGTTCGAGCCCATGAGCGGGCTCACCTGATAGATGGGCGCCGCCAGCACGCCCGCGAGTGCGGCAAGGCCCACGCCGAAGCCATAAGTCAGGGTGATCATGCGCGGCACGTTGACGCCGAATGCCTGCACCAGGGTCGGATTCTCGGTCGCGGCGCGCAAATAGGCGCCGAGCTTGGTGCGCTCGATCACGTACCAGGTGGCAAGACAGACGAACAGCGAAAGCACGATCACCCAGGCGCGATAATTGGGCAGCACCATGAAGCCCAGATTTTGCGCGCCCGTCAGGCTATCGGGAATGACATAGGGCAGGCCCGAGGCGCCAAATTCGTTGCGGAACACGCCCTCGACGACGAGCGCAATCCCGAATGTCAAAAGCAGGCCGTACAGATGATCGAGCTTGTAGAGGCGCCGAAGCATGGTGCGTTCCAGCACGACGCCGAACGCGCCGACGGCCACGGGGGCGATGAACAGCGCCGCCCAATAGCCGAGACCCAAATGCTGCAATGCGAGCCAGGCGACGAACGCGCCCATCATGTAGAGCGCGCCGTGGCAGAAATTGATGATGTTCAAGAGGCCGAAAATGACCGCGAGGCCGAGGCTGAGCAGGGCGTAGAACGAGCCGTTGATGAGGCCGATCAGCAATTGGCCGAACAGCGCCTGTTGCGGGATGCCGAGCAATTCGAACATGGCGGTGGGCGCGTCTCCGGGATCGTGGAGGGGCGGGGCGGACCCGCGCGGGCCCGCCCCGATTCCGGCTAGCTCTTTTTCACGAGCGGGCAATTGCCCTTGTCGATCGGCCGGAAGGCTTCCGCCGCCGGGATCGTCGCGCGCAGCTTGTAATAATCCCAAGGCTTCTTCGATTCCTCGGGCTTCTTCACCTCGAACAGATACATGTCGTGGATCTTGCGGCCATCGGCGCGGATCGTGCCCTTGCCGAACAGACGGTCATCGGTCGGCGTCGCCTTCATCTTCTCGACCACGGCCTTGCCGTCGGCGTCGCTCTTCAGCGCCTCGAGCGATTTGAGGTAGTGGGTAACCGCGGAATAGACGCCGGCGTGGATCATGGTCGGGTGGATGCCTTTGTTCGCCGCCGAAAACCGTGCCGCGAAGGCGCGGTTGGCATCGTTGGCGTCCCAATACCACGATTCGGTGAAGATCAGGCCCTGGGCGGTCTTGAGGCCGAGGGCATGCACGTCGGTCAGGAACACGAGCAGGCCCGCGAGGTTCTGCCCGCCCTTGACGATGCCGAACTCGGCCGATTGCTTGATGGTGTTGATGGTATCGCCGCCGGCATTGGCCATGCCGATGATCTTGGCCTTGGAGGCTTGGGCCTGCAGCAGGAAGGACGAGAAGTCGGCGGTGTTCAGCGGGTGGCGAACCTTGCCCAGAACCTTGCCATTCAATTCCTTGACGACATTCTCGGTGTCGGCCTCAAGCGCATGGCCGAATGCGTAGTCGGCGGTCAGGAAGAACCACGTATCGCCGCCGGTCTTGACGATGGCGCGGCCCGTGCCGTTTGCCAGCGCCCAGGTGTCGTAGGTCCAGTGGATGGTGTTGGCCGTGCACTTGTCGCTGGTCAGGGCCGAGCTGGCCGCGCCCGAGACAAGGAACACCTTATTTTTTTCGCGCGTGATTTCGGTCACGGCCAAGGCGACGCCCGAATTCGGCGTATCGACGATCACGTCCACCTTGTCCACGTCGTACCACTGGCGCGCGATGGTCGAGCCGACATCCGCCTTGTTCTGATGGTCGGCGTTGACGATCTCGATCTTCATGCCCTTGGCGGCGGCGCCGAAGTCCTCGACCGCCAAGCGCGCGGCGAGCACCGAACCGGCTCCCGAAAGATCGGTGTAGAGGCTCGACATGTCGGTCAACACGCCGATCTTGATTACGCCGTCGGACCACTGCGCGTGGGCGGGGCCCGCGGCGAGGGCGAGAATGGTGGCCAATCCGAGGCCGCGTAGGGCTTTCATGCTGTCTTCTCCTTTTGGGTTGGAGTCATCGAATGACATTCTCCGATATTGCCGTAAGCGCGCGATGCCGGGGCGTCTAGACACCCAGATATGCGTGCAGCTTGTCCATATTGCGCGCAAGTTCCGCGCTTTCGTAGCGATCGACCACGCGGCCGCGCTCCATGATGTAATGCCGGTCGGCGAGACTTGCCGCGAAACGGAAGTTCTGCTCGACCAATAGAATGGTGAAGCCCTCGGCCTTAAGCCGCCGGATGGTGGCGCCGATTTGCTGGATGATCACGGGGGCCAGGCCTTCGGTCGGCTCGTCGAGCAGCAGGAGCCGCGCGCCGGTGCGCAGGATGCGTCCGATGGCGAGCATCTGCTGCTCGCCGCCTGAAAGCTTGGTGCCTTGGCTCGAAAGCCGTTCCTTGAGATTGGGAAACAGGGTGAAGATCGTTTCGATCGCCATGCCGCCCGCGCGCACGATGGGCGGCAAGATAAGATTCTCCTCGACGCTCAGCGAGGCGAAGATACCGCGCTCCTCGGGGCAGAACGCGAGGCCGAGGCGCGCGATGCGGTTGGACGGCAGGGCGATGGTTTCCATCCCCTCGAAGGCGATCGAGCCCCGGCGTTGGCCGACGATGCCCATGATCGACTTCAACGTCGTCGTCTTGCCCGCGCCGTTGCGCCCGAGCAGCGTCACGACCTCGCCCGCGCGGACCTCGAAATCGACGCCGTGCAGGATATGGGATTCGCCGTACCAGGCTTCGAGGCCCGAAACGGCCAGCATGGTCTTGCCCTTGGCCTGGGGCGCGATGTCGCGCGCCCGAGCCGGGCCGGCGTCCGCCTGTTCCTTGCGCGCCGGCTCAGCCATGGCCGGAGCCCATATAGGCCTGAACGACATCGGGGTTCTTCGACACCGCGGCGTAATCGCCCTCGGTCAGGACCTCGCCGCGTGCGAGCACGGTGATCGTGTCCGAGAGATCCGCCACAACCGATAGATTGTGTTCGACCATCAGCACGGTGCGGTTGGCCGAGACCTTCTTGATCAATTGCACGACACGGCCCACATCCTCGTGCGCCATGCCGGCTGTGGGCTCGTCGAGCAGCATCATTTCCGGATCGACCGCCAGGGTCGTGGCGATCTCGAGGGCGCGCTTGCGGCCATAGGGCAATTCCACCGCCGCCGTCTCGGCGTATTCGAGCAGGCTGACCTGGTCGAGAAGTTCGCGCGCTCGCTCGTTCAAGGAATCGAGCGCGCGCTCCGATCGCCAGAAATCGAACGAATGTCCGCGCCGGCGCTGCAAGGCAAGACGCACGTTCTCGCGCAGCGTCAGGTGCGGAAAGACCGCCGAGATCTGGAACGAGCGCACAAGGCCCAAACGCGCAACCGCCGCCGGCGGAGTCCGGGTGATGTCGCGGCCGTTGTAAGATATGCGCCCGCGGGTCGGCGTCAGAAATTTGGTCAGCAGATTGAAGCATGTGGTCTTCCCGGCGCCATTGGGGCCGATGATGGCATGGATCGAACCGCGCCGGATCTTGAGCGAAACCCCGTTCACCGCAACAAAGCCGCTGAACTCGCGGGTCAGGTCGTCGGTTTCGATGATGTAATCACCGGCCATGGCACGCTATGGGAGCGCGTGGGCGCGCGGACGCGATAAGGCCGGTGCGACGATTCTGCCAACCACGGCTAACTCCCTGAATTGCCGTCATTATTCGGAATATCTGATCGCAGCTTATCGCCTTCGCAGGATGCGCCAATTTTTGTCCTACGGCAATATCGGCGCGTGGGGCATTTCGGGCATCGTCCAAGCCCTGCCTTCCGCGACGGGCCTGCCCGGATATCCGCCCGGCCCAATTGCGATCCGGGCCTATCGCGCCATGGCGATGATCTCGATCTCCGTCATCATCCCTTCCATTGCCAGGAACTTGACAGGCACCCCGGTCGAGGCCGGACCTGGTTCGGTATAGCGGGCGGACCGGATACGCTGATTGGCCACGATCGTGTCGGGGCCCGCCGCGCCGACGTAGAAGGCGTTGTTCTTGACCGCGTCGTCGAGATTAAGGCCGAAACCGTCCAGCACCGTCGCGATATTGTCCATGGCGATGACGGTCTGCTTCAACAGATCGTCCTTCTCGAGCACATTGCCCTTGGCATCGAGCGCGACCTGGCCGCCGACGAAAACCATGTCGCCGCATTTGAGTCCGTGCTTGTAGGGCAAGTGAATCGGCCAATCCCAATGGCCTTGCGGCCAGACATGCTGGCGCGGCAGGGATTTACCGTCCTCGCCCAGCATGGCGACGAGCTCCATGCGGATCATTTCGCCGTCCGGTAGCCAGGGCACGGGCAGCCCGGTCGCGACCGGGCCGGGTTCCTTGAAAAAGCGCGCGCGGACCTCGGCCGCTTTTTGCCAATCGGCCGTGGTGCCCTGGCCCACATACCAAATGTTGAACTTGACCGCGTCGTCGAGCGTCGCGCCGAAAGGCGCCAGCACCTTGGCGAGATTTTGCATCACCAACTCGCTCTGGCGGACGATATCGCCCGGATGCAGCACGCGGCCGGCCTCGTCGCGCGCCGATTGCGCGCCGACATGAATCATCTGCCCGCAGCGCACCGCGTGGGCCAGATTGGGCGCGCACGTCGGCTGATGGCCTTGCGGCTGCGAATGGGATTTCGCCAGGACCTTGCCGTCCGCGCCGCGCATGGCGACGGGCTCGATCTCGACCATCATGCCCGGATAGGCGAGCCATGGCAGCGGCACCGCCGTGATCGCCGGCCGCGCACCGGGCGGCAGCTGCGCCGCGACATGGGCTAGGAACGCCCGCTCGTCGACCGTGCCGTCATTGACGTAGAACGCGACCAGTTTGACCACGTCGGCGTGATCGGCATCGAAGCCCGACAGCACGGTGCGGATATGCTTCATCACGGTCGCGGTCTGGGTATTCAGGTCGTACAGATTCAGGCATTTGCCCTTGATATCCTTATCGACCTGACCACCGACATAGATCATCGGCCCGCAGCGGCAGCCATGCTTGAATGAAAGATGGATGAGCCAGTCCCAATGGCCGGGCGGCCAGTAATGCGAGCGCTTGAGCATGGAGTCCCCCTATTCGGTAATGCGGCGCCCAGAGCCGCGGCGGCGACGGTAGAAAGAATCCCCGGCATACGCCAGGGTCTTAACGGCGCGGGGCGAGCGAAGCGAAAAACGCCCCATCGTCCTCGGCGCCAAGGCGGGTGACGACCAAAGCCATCATCGCGCGCTGGCCCAGGACGGCCCTTGCCGCCACGAAGGAGGTGAGCGCCTGGTTGGCTTCGCCTCGGCCGAGATGGCGTGCGTGAAAACCCAGAGAACCATCGCTCAAGGTCTCGATCCGGGCATCTTCCAGTTCGCCGCCGCTCGCGCGAACCCATGCGCGCAGATGCTCCGCCATCCATTCCCCAAGCCGCGCGCGGTCCTCGGCGCTCGGCTCGCCCGCGAGGGGAATGCACTCGGCGCGGTAGTACGCGGCTTTCCCGACATCGGCGATCTCGGCGCGGAAGGCGATGACCGCCGCGTTTTCGGGCAGGCGCACGACCGAGCGGCCGATATCGGGTCGGCGAGGAAAGCGCACCGTGAATTCGCAGCCCTCCGCGCCAAACAGATATCCTCGAGGCTCGCCTTGGCGCAGACCGCCCGACAACGAAAATCTCGGATCGGCCGCGGACAGCGCGAGGTAAAGCGCGACGATGCCGCCGCCACCCAACCACGCGGCATGCTTGGCCGGTCGGCGCATCAAGCGCAGGGCTAGGGCGGCCACCGCGACGGCCGCGATTAGGGCCAAGGCCTCGCCCGCCATGGCGTCCGCTTCGTGCGGCCAATGGCGTGCGTAGATTTTTGCCGCCGCGAAGGCGAGCGCGGCCAGCCCGCCCAAAAATACCGCCCGAATGATCGTCCAAACCACCGAGCCGCCTTCTCGCCCACTCTCGCGCGCCATCGTGGCAATGGTAAGGTCGGCGCCCATGAATCAGAAGATCCGATTGCGGGCCCCATCATGACGGAAAGCGCCGATTGCGTGGTCATCGGCGCGGGCGTGGTCGGCCTTGCGATCGCCCGCAGGCTGGCCCTGGCGGGGCGCGAAGTGCTTATTCTGGAGGCTGCCGAGAGCTTCGGCACCGAAATCAGCTCGCGCAATTCCGAGGTCATTCACGCGGGCATTTATTATGCCAAGGATAGCCTGAAGGCGCGGCTGTGCGTGATCGGAAGGCGCGCATTGTACGCCTTTTGCGCCGAGCGCGAGGTCGCGTGCAAACGCACGGCGAAGCTCATCGTGGCGACCGAGGACTCCCAGCTTCCCGCGCTCGCGCGCCTTGCGGACACCGCGGCGGCGAACGACGTGGACGATCTCGTGCGCCTGTCTTCGGCCGAGGCCATGGCGTTGGAGCCGGAACTGGCATGTGTTGCGGCGCTGCTATCGCCTTCGACGGGCGTGATCGACGGCCATGGCCTGATGTTGGCCTTGCTGTCCGAGGCCGAAGGGCGCGGCGCGACCTTCGCCGCACATGCGCCCGTCCTCGGCGGGTGGGTCGGCGAGGATTTTATCAAGCTCGAAATCGGCGGACGGCACGCGATGGATCTCCGCGCGCGCACGGTTGTGAACGCGGCGGGTCTCGGCGCGAACGCGGTGGCGCGCGGCCTCGCGGGCTTTCCCGCCGCGCGCGTGCCGTCGCTGTATTATGCCAAAGGCTGCTATTACACCTTGTCGGGGATACGCCCGCCCTTTGCGCGGCTCATCTATCCCATGCCGGTCGATGCCTGGCTTGGCATCCATGTGACGGTCGATCTCGGCGGCCAGGTGCGGTTCGGGCCCGATATCGAATTCGTCGATACCCTCGATTACGACGTCGATCCGGCGCGCGCCGAGCCGTTTTACCGGGCCGTGCGCAGCTATTGGCCGGCCCTACCCGATGGCGCCTTGCAGCCGGGCTATGCTGGAATTCGCCCGCGCCTCGTGCCCAAGGGTACGCCCGCGCCCGACTTCGTCATCGAAGGTCCGGCGACGCACGGCGTGCCGGGTCTCGTCCATCTGTTTGGCATCGAATCGCCGGGTCTGACCTCGTCTCTCGCCATCGCCGACCATGTCGCGGCGCTGCTCGGTTCCGCCGTATAGCCGCGCAATGAGCGCGCCTGGTCTAGCGTTTGGGCGAGAGCCGGGTGACGTGGCCCATCTTGCGCCCCGCGCGCGCTTCCGTCTTGCCATATAGATGCAGATGATCGCGCTTCTTGGCGGCGAGCGCACGCCAAGCCAGCACGTCCTCGCCGATCAAGTTCCTCATCACCGCATTGGAATGGCGCTCGGGCGAGCCCAAGGGCAGGCCGACGACGGCGCGCGCGTGCTGCTCGAATTGGCTGGTGAGACACGCATCGATCGTCCAATGCCCGGAATTGTGCGGACGCGGCGCGAGCTCGTTGGCGAGCACGCGTCCATTGTTTTCGACGAACATCTCGACGCACAGCACGCCGACGATGCCGAGCGCGCGCGCGCAGCGTTCTGCGATGGCGATGGCGCGGCGTGCGACCGCGCTTGGGCACGCGGCGGGTGCCGTCGTCGTATCCAGAATACCGTCCTTGTGGCGATTGCGCACCGGCACATAGGACGCTTGCCGACCGTCGAGTGCGCGCGCCGTGACGACGGAAATCTCGTAGGCGAAATCGATCTTGGCTTCGAGCACGCCCTCGCGTCCGCCCAGCCGCTCCCAGGCCTCGGCCGCACCGCCGCGCGCGCCGATGCGTACCTGGCCCTTGCCGTCATAGCCAAGACGCGTGGTCTTGAGGATGGCGGGCCGCCCGATATGTTCGAGCGCCTGGGCGAGCGCGCGCGCGGACCGTACGGCGCGGTATGGCGCCACGGGCACGCCGAGGGAGCGAAAGAACGCCTTCTCACGCAACCGGTCCTGACTTACGCGCAGCGCGCGCACGCCGGGGCGCACCGGCACGCGCGCGGCGATCACGGCGAGGCTTGCGAACGGCACGTTCTCGAACTCGAAAGTGCAGACATCGATTGCGGCAGCAAATCGCGCAAGCGCCGCCTTGTCGTCATAGCCGGCGATCGTCGCCGCTGCGCACACCTGTTCGGCGGGGCTGTCGTGCTCGGGGGTAAAGACGTGGCAGCGATAGCCCAAGCGCGCCGCGGCTAGGGCGGTCATGCGGCCAAGCTGGCCGCCGCCGAGAATGCCGATGATCGAACCGGGCGCGAGCGGCGACCGGGATGTACTGGGGAATGCGCGGGCCATGGTTGTCAGCGCGCGCCGCGCGCGCGAGGGGTCTTGGCCCGGGACTCGTCCGGCGATTTAACCGGTGATTTGCCCGGCGATTTGCGTCGCGCCTTGCCCGAAGGGTGTCGTGCCACCGTGGCTGTCTGGCGCGCGCGCCAGCGATCGAGCCGTGAGCGCACGCCTCCGTCCTTAAGCGACAAGATGGACGCGGCCAGCAGCGCGGCGTTGATCGCGCCCGCCTTGCCGATGGCCAGGGTTCCCACGGGCACGCCGGCCGGCATTTGGGCGATCGACAACAGGCTGTCCAAACCCTTGAGCGCGCGGCTTTCGACCGGCACGCCGAGAACGGGGAGCGAGGTCATGGCCGCGGCCATGCCGGGAAGGTGGGCCGCGCCGCCAGCGCCGGCGATCACGACTTCAACGCCGCGTGCGCGCGCCGAGGCGGCGAATTCGTACAAGCGCCCGGGCGTGCGGTGGGCCGAGACAATCAAAGTCTCGTGCCGGATGCCCAGCGACGCGAGGGTCTCGGCGGCATGGCGCATCGTGTCCCAGTCGGACCGGCTGCCCATGATGATGGAAACCGGGATTATCGAGCCCGGGCCCTTCGAAACCGGGGCCTTGGCAAGGGGGCGGACGGCCTTGCGGCGAATGGCTTTGGGCCTGCTTGCGGGCATGTTCCGGGACCGGTTGTGGCGGGAAGCGCGCATATTCGGGTCTTATGCGCGCCGAAACAAGGGTTCGCACCGGGTTTGGGATGAACTTCGGCGCGTGTTCGCGCTTGGCCTCGGCCACCTTCCCGCGGCGCCGCTTTCTTTCCCCATGCATTTCCCGGACGGGGCGTGCCTTGAGGGGCCGAGGCGTTGGAGAGACACAATTAATGGTTGTTACATAAAATATATTTACAACCTAAATCTTGCGCAAAAAATTCTCCGCGACCGGTCACGAGAGCATAAGCCATGAACTCCGCCGTCGAGCCGCCCCGCCGCCCAAGGCACCGCTCAACCTATTTTTGGTTGGCGAGCATCCAATTCGTCGCCGTGCTCTGTGTGGTCTATTTTGGCAATCACTTGATTTCGGGATTCGCAGATGCGGTGCGCTACGATCGCTCGTGGGCCGAATTGAGCGAGCAATTGAGCCAGATGCAAGACACGACGGACGCGGTCGGTGCGCCCGGCAACAACGTATTTATATCCAATGACGTGGACTACGAACGGGGTCGCCTGATCCGCGTCGCCGAATCGCTCCACCATCAGCTCGACGGGCTTGGAGTTCGCCTGCGCGCATCCGCAGCCGTCAAGGAGGATGAAAGGAAGTTCGACGACCGGATGATACTGATGCGCGAGGGTCTGGGCTCCATGGTCGATGTATCGAACCGGGTATTTGACGCCATCGTCAAAAGCGAAATGCATCAAGCTAGCGCCCACATGGCCATTCTCAACCGCCATCACCGAGCGAGCATTGACGCAGTCAGCGACATTCGCGCCGAAATTTCGGCCGCCCGAGCGAAGTTCATCGACGATGAACTCCGATTCGCCGCCGTCGTGGAGCGCTACGGGAGCATTGCGGCGGCATGCGCGGTCTTATCGACATTGGCGTTGTCCTGGTACGGCTTCAATCTGTCGAAGGCGAGGGAGAGCGCGGAGCGCAAGCTCGAATGGCAGGTCGCGGAACTGGATCGCGCGCGCCGCGAAACGGAGGAGGCCGGTCGGGCGAAATCGGCGTTCCTAGCAAGCATGAGCCACGAAATCCGTACGCCGCTCAACGCCGTGCTCGGCATTGCCGGCCTGATGTCCGACACGCGCCTCGACGGCGAACAGCGCCGCTACGTCGAAGCGATGCGGAGTTCGGGCGAAGCGTTGCTTGCGCTCATCAACGACATTCTCGATCTGTCCAAGCTCGAGGCTGGGCGCATCGAGCTGGAGCCTATGGAAATCGATCCGACCGAGATGGTCGAGTGCGTATTCGACATCCTGGCTCCGCACGCCGCTGCCAAAGGGATCGCTTTCGGGGTCGTGTTCGCGCGCGATTTGCCGCGAACGATCGTAGGCGATCCCGGCAGATTGCGACAAATCCTGTTCAACCTAGCCGGCAACGCGATCAAGTTCACTGCGACCGGTGGCGTCGTGCTGGAGATTTCGCGGCGGGAGGGTACGGGCGGCAAGGCCGCGCTGCGCTTTGCGGTTTCCGACACTGGCATTGGCATCGCGCCCGAGGTCCAACCGCGCCTGTTCGAGCGCTTCTTCCAGGGCGACCTTTCCGTCGGCCGGAAATTCGGCGGCACGGGCCTCGGCCTTGCGATCTCGCAGGAGCTCGCGACCAAAATGGGCGGGATGATCTCGATCCGCAGCGCGCTTGGGGTGGGCACCACGTTCGAATTGGAATTGCCATTGGCCCCGCCGAATGCGGGAAGCGCCGGGGATGACGGCGATCTCAAGGACCTGGACGGAGATTTCACGGGATTGCGCGTCCTTGTCGCCGATCCCTCCGAGGTCGCGCGCCGGGCCATCGCGCGGCAGCTCGGTGAATGGGGGGCGGTCGGCGCGGAGGCGGCGGATGCGGCGGGAATAATCGCGGCGCTCGGGGGCGAGGTGAAACCGCAAATCGTACTGGTCGATTCGGCGCTTCTCGACCCGGCGGACGAGGATCTTTGCCTTTCGATTCGACGTTCGACCCCTGGGCAGGACGCGCGATTCGTCGTCATGGGCAGCCATATCCGCCCCGAATTGTCCGCCGAGGAGAACTGGCTGATAAAGCCATGCTCGCCTGGGGCGATTCGGCGGGTCCTACGGCAAATATCTGGCGTATCGGAGCTCGCAAATCGCGGGGTACCGGCGCCCGAAATCGCCCCCATGCAGAGCCTGCGCATACTTTTGGCCGAGGACAATCCGGTCAACCAAATGGTTGCGCTGGGAATTCTCAGGAAGGATGGCCACCGGGTCGATGTCGCGGCGAACGGCATCGAAGCCTTGGCGGCGGCACGGGAGCGTGATTACGACGCCGTTCTCATGGACGTGCGCATGCCGGAAATGGATGGCCTGGAGGCGACGCGCGAGATCCGCGCCTTGCCCGGCGCGCGCGGCCGCGTGCGGATCGTCGCTTTGACGGCCAGCGCCAATGGAGGGGACCGCGAGCGCTTCCTCGAAGCCGGCATGGACGATTACGTGGCCAAACCCATCGATCGCGCCAAGCTCGCGGCCGCCTTGCGCCGCATCGGGCGCGCGCCAGAGGCATCGGCGGACATGCCGGGCGCCTTCGACGAAGCATTGATCGACGAATTCGTCGATGCAATCGGCGTCAACGAATTCGCCGAGCTCGCGGCCTGCCAGCGCCAGGATGCGCGTGCGCGCTTGGCGCGCGTGACCGCCGCTGCAGTCGCGCTCGACGGCGCCGCGCTTGAACACGAGAGCCATAATCTCAAAAGCACCTTCGCGACATTCGGTGCGCTGGGCGCGCGCGATCTCGCCCGCGACATCGAAGAGCACGCGGCCAAGGGCGATTTGGCGCATGCGGCCGCGCTCGTACCGGCGCTGGAAAAGGAAGTCGCCTCGAGTCTCGATTGGCTCGAGAATCGCGTCGCCGAACTGGTCCGGCGCGCGGCCTAGAGGTGTTCGCGGGCGAATCGGAATCGCGCGCGCAGATCCTTGCCAAGCCCGCGGATCCTTGCCAAGCCCATGGTCAGGCCAAGTTCGGTCGCGGTGCGAGCCGTGGCCCCACTCTGGGATGGCATTGCTTCCACCCTCGACGCCTTCTCCTTCGAATGCGCCACCCAATCCGAAAATGTCGGCGATGATCCGCCTGCTCGCAAGCCGCTTTAGCGATCTCGACGGGCCAAGCGGGGTTTTGGCGTTAGAGCGCGTCGATGGTAGGATTTCATGCCATGCCGAATTCGTCTCCGAAGGCGTCCCGGTCGCGCACTCTGCCCGCGGGGCACGACCATCAACATTGCATCGCCGATGCCTTGACGCAGGCCGAGGTGATTTGCGGGCAGCGCGGCGCTCGCCTCACGCCCATGCGCCGCCGGGTTCTCGAATTGGTCTGGCAAAGCCATCGACCGGTGGGCGCCTACGATCTGCTCGAACTCCTCAATGCCGGTGGAAGGCGACACGCGCCCGTCGCGGTCTATCGCGCGCTCGATTTTCTCATCGAGCGGGGTCTGGTGCATCGCTTGGCGTCGCGCAATGCCTTCATCGGCTGCTCGCATCCGGCCGAGCCACACACCGCGCAATTCCTGATCTGCGAGCGTTGCCACGCCGTGACCGAACTCGAGGACACGGCGATCGCCGGCGCCATCCGGGAGGGCGCCGGCCATCTCGGCTTTACGATTGCGTCCCACGTCGTGGAGGCGCAGGGCGTGTGCGCGGCCTGCCGGCGGCAGACTTCACCTTAGGCGCGGTCTTGGGCGCGGCACCGCGCGCGGCGCGCGCGCTGGCCTCGTTGAGCTTCTGCCACGGGAAATAAAGGTCGAGCCAATGCGAAAAGCGGCCTACGGCCATGATCGCCTCGTCGAGCACCGCCGCGCGGTCGTCCGCGCCGACCAGCGCGTCGGCGAACAGCGACAAGGTGCGCGCCGTTTCGTGCAGACCCAAAAGACCGTCTAGCTGGGCGGCGGCGCCTCGGATGAGCAGGGCCGCGGTCCTGGACTCGGTGTCCGAGTCCGCCTCGCGCATTAGCCACAGATTTTCGTGCAATTTGCGCAGCTCTGATTCGGCGAAAAAGATTGGTCCGAGCGGCAGCATCACGCCCTCGCGCGCGCGCAGGCGCTCGAATTCGCGCGGCATGCCCGACCAGGCGCGCCGGCGCGCCGAACGCGCGGCCTGCAGCGAACGCCCCGCGTCCGCGTCCGCGGCTTGCGCCACCTCGCCGGGCAGGATGGGAGCGGCTTGGGCGGCGTGCGCAAGCTCGGCGCGCCAGGCGCCGGAACTTCCGCGCAATTCCGCCCAGATCGTGCGCCAGCCATGGTCCTTTTGCACCGCCTTGCCAATGCGCGCGAGGCCGTCGAGGCCCGCGCTCACTTGACCGAGAATGGTGACGCTCGCGGTTTCGTCCTGGAGCGGGCCGAACATGATCTCGAGGAATTGGCGCTTGGGATAATAGATGAACGCGCCCGGACCCACGCTCTGGATGTCGCGCGCCGATTCGAGCGGCATGATGAACGGCGCCGGCCAAAGGATTTGATCGCCGGCGATTTTCGCGCAATGCAAATCGACCCGCGCGGGCAGGCTATCGACCAGCATCTGGGCGGTGCGCGGCGCGGCCACGATGTCGAGCGCGATTTCGACCCGCGCGCCCTCGGCCGAAAGAATCAATGCCATCGTATTCGTCTCCCGCGCGTCTCGCCGCTCCGGCCAGCATGTCACCCGCCACGCGCCCCGGGCAAGCACGGTGGCGCTGATCGCGCGAATCGGCTATGCCTAGCTTTGCCCGCAGCGGGCGATTCCGACGATTCCGGGGGAGTTTTCGTGCCCGTTAGTGCCCCACAAACCGACTGGCCCAGCCAGATTTTCGACCTCTTCAAGGAATACGATGTGCGTCAGATCGCGCACGTCCCAGATGCCGGCCACGCGCGGTTGATCAAGATGTGCGAGGCGGACCCGGCCATGCGCACGGTCACGTTGACTACCGAGGAAGAGGGCGTGGCCATGCTCGCGGGCGCTTATTTGGGCGGCCAGCGCGGCTGTTTGCTGATGCAGTCGAGCGGTGCGGGCAACACGATCAACGCCTTGTCCCTGGTCAAGACCTGCCGGATTCCATTCCTGACCATCATCACGATGCGCGGCGAGTGGGGCGAGTTCAACCCTTGGCAGGTGCCGATGGGCCTGGGTACGCGCGCGGCACTCGAGGCGATGGGCATCGCGGTGCACGACGCGACCGTGCCGGGTGCGGTGCGCGATGCGGTCGAGGCGGCGGCGAAGCTCGCCTTTCACTCCTTTCAGCAATGCGCGGTGACGATTTCCCAGCGCGTGCTCGGCGCCAAGGCGTTCAAGGACTAGAACCATGCAACCACTCGAACGCCGCGCCACGGTGCGCACGCTGCTCTCCAATCGCGGCGACATGCTGTGCGTGACCGGCCTCGGCGGCACGTGCTGGGACGTGGCGGCGGCCGGTGACAACAAGATGAATTTCTACCTCTGGGGCGCCATGGGTTGCGCCGCCATGGTGGGGCTGGGCTTGGCTATCGCCCAACCGGATCGCCGCGTGCTGGTGGTGACGGGCGACGGCGAGGCGCTCATGGGACTCGGTGCGTTCGCGACCATCGCCGTGCAGCGCCCGAAAAATCTGGCGATTGCGATTATCGACAACGAGCATTTCGGCGAAACCGGCATGCAGCCCACCCATACGGGAGCCGGCGTCGATCTTGCGCGCGTGGCCGAGGCCGCGGGTTTCGCCGCGACCGCCGTGGCGCGGGACGATGCGGGTCTGGCCAAAGCGACGGCCATGCTGCGCGAGGCACCGGGACCGGTGCTCGCCGTGCTCAAGGTCGATACCGCGAAGAAACCTCTCGTCATGCCGCCGCGCGACGGCGCCTATCTCAAGGATCGCTTCCGCGAGGCGCTGCTCGGCAAGGCGGCGATCGACTGATGTTCGGCTTGGCGCGATGCGTGCGGCGCTCGGGCACCCGCTAGCCGAATATCTCGACATTGCGGACGAATTGCGCGCGGCTCTGCGCGCGGGCGATCCGGTGGTGGCGCTCGAATCCTCCGTGATCGCGGCGGGCCTGCCGCGCCCGCACAATCTCGCCGCCGCGCGCGCCTGCGAGGCGGCGGTGCGCGCGGAAGGAGCATTGCCCGCGACCATCGCCGTTCTCGGCGGCCGGATCAGAGTCGGGCTATCGTCCGCCGAGCTCGAAAACCTCGCCGCGTGCGACGGCGCCGAGAAGGCCAGCCGCCGCGATCTGGCCTATCTGCTCGCAACGGGACGCAACGGGGCGACCACGGTCGCGGGCACGCTGGTGTGCGCGCGTCTGGCTGGAATCGCGATCTTCGCCACGGGCGGCATCGGCGGCGTGCATCGCGGTTGGCGGGACACTTTCGATATTTCGGCCGATCTCGAGGAATTGCCGCGCGCCAATCTCGCGGTGGTGTGCGCGGGAGCGAAATCCATTCTCGATGTGCCGGCAACGCTCGAATACCTCGAGACTCGCGGCGTGCCGGTCATCGGCTATGGTACGGACGAATTCCCGGCCTTTCATGCGCGCCGGAGCGGGCTGCGCTTGGGTCGGCGCGTGGACCGGCCCGAGGACGTGGCGCTGATCATGCTTGCCCAGCGCCGCCTTGGCCTCGACGGCGCGGTGGTGATCGCGGTGCCGTGCCCGGTATCGGCGGCGATGGACGAAGCGGTGCTCGACGGCCATGTGCGCGCGGCCGTTCGCGCCGCGTCGGAGGAGGGCGTGCGCGGCCCGGCTCTCACGCCTTTTCTGCTCGCGCGCCTCGCTGAGACGAGCGGTGGCGCCGCGCTCGCGGCCAATCTGGCGCTGCTCGAAAACAATTCCCGGACGGCGGCGCGCATCGCCCAAGCCTATTCTCGTCTCAAGACCTGAATCGATGGCGGCTCGCGGATTTCCGCGCCTGCCGCGCGTCACCGATTTGTCATTGTCGCGGTCTAGAATTACTCCCGCCATTCATCCATGCTCAAAACCAAGAGGACCGAACATGTCCGATGACGAGCCTGCGCCCGGCGCGGGGCGCACGATGTTGGATATTCTGTCCGCCCGCCTGTCGCGGCGCGACGTTCTGGCCGGCGTGGCAAGTGCCGCCGCGCTGGCGGCGATGGGTCCGGCACGCGAGCTTGGGGCCGCGACGACCGGCGGGTTGACGTTCAAGGAAATCGCGCACGGCGTGGACGAGACCGTCCATGTGCCCGAAGGCTATCGCTCGGACGTGCTCATGCGCTGGGGCGATCCGGTTCTGGGCGATGCGCCCACCTTCGAGCCGCGCGCCCTCACCGCCGCGGCCCAGGCCAAGCAGTTCGGCTACAACAATGATTTCCTCGCCTTCATGCCGCTGCCTTTGGGCTCGGCGAATTCCACGCACGGGCTTCTGGTGGTCAATCACGAGTACACCGTGCCGCAGCTCATGTTTGCCGGGTTGCAGGGCGGGGAGTGGGACTATCAAGCCCGCCAGACCAAGGCGCAGGTCGATGTCGAGCTAGAGGCGCATGGGCTTTCGGTTATCGAGATCAAGCAATCCAAGGGCCGATGGCGCGCGCTGCCGGGCGGCACATACGCGCGGCGCATCACGATGACGACCGAGATCGCGGTCTCTGGTCCGGCTGCGGGCCATGGGCGGCTCAAGACCTCGGCCGATCCCTCCGCGCGGCGCGTCTTGGGGACGCTCAACAACTGCGCGGGCGGCGTCACGCCGTGGGGTACGGTTCTCACGGCCGAGGAAAATTTCGACATGTATTTCGGCGGCAAGGCCGCGAGCGAGGCCGAGCAAAAGCGCCTCGATCGTTATGGTTTCGGCGGCAAGCAGCGCTACGCCTTTGCTAATTACTACACCCGTTTCGATTTATCCAAGGAACCGAACGAGGCCAACCGCTTCGGCTGGATGGTCGAGTTCGACCCCTATGATCCGAAATCGATGCCCATCAAGCGCACGGCACTTGGCCGCTTCAAGCACGAGGGCGCGGGCGTAACGCTCGCGCCCGATGGCCGCGCGGTGCTCTTTATGGGCGACGACCAGCAATTCCAATACCTCTACCGTTTCGTTACGGCGCGACCCTACGATCCCAAGAATCGCGCGGCGAACAGGGATCTGCTCGATTCCGGCACATTGTCGGTCGCGCGCTTCGAGGACGACGGCATGCTGCAATGGCTGCCGCTAATTTGGGGCCAGGGGCCGCTCACGGCGGCGAACGGCTTCGAGAGCGAGGCCGATATTCTCATCGATGCCCGGCACGCGGCGACGCTTGTGGGTGCAACACCCATGGACCGACCCGAAGACGTGGACGTGAACCCCGTCAATGGCCGCGTCTATGCCATCTTCACGAACAATTCCAACCGCAAGATCGAACACGAGAATGCCGCTCGCAGGCCCGATCCGGCCAATCCGCGTGGCCCCAATCCATTTGGCCACATCCTCGAATTGATCGCGCCTGGCGGCCCCACGCGCCCCGAGCACGCGGCGCCCGCCTTCCATTGGGACATCTTCATTCTCGCAGGCGATCCGCGCGTGGCGGGCGTGGGCGCGCGTTACCATCCCGAGACGTCCGCGAACGGCTGGTTCGGCGCGCCCGACAATTGTGCCTTCGATCCGAAGGGCCGCATCTGGATCGCGACCGACCAGGGCCAAAACTGGAAGCGCACCAATACGGCGGACGGCATCTGGGCGTGCGAGGTCCAGGGCGACCGGCGCGCACTCACCAAGCATTTTGCGCGCATGCCCCTCGGGGCCGAATGTTGCGGGCCGTGTTTCACGCCCGATGGCAAGACCCTGTTCGTCGCCGTGCAGCACCCGGCGGCGGATGGCGTGGGCCTGCTCGACTACGAAAATCCCGTGACGCGCTGGCCCGATTTCAAGGCCGATGTGCCGGTTCGGCCTTCGGTCATCGCCGTGACCAAGAAGGACGGCGGCGTCGTCGGCGGCTAGGCGCGTCGCGCGCCGCCGGTTCGTGCGGTCAGGGGGTGGTGCGCAAGATATGCGCGGCGCGAAGCGTCGCGGTCAGCAGCACGAGCGCGCCCGCCTGGTGCAGGGCACCGAGCGCGAGCGGCACCGCATATACCAAGGTCGCGATGCCGAGCGCCGCCTGGGCGAGCGCGGCAAGCGCGACCAGAAATCCCGCCCGCCGCGCCGCCTGCATGCGCGCGCACCGAGTGAGCGCCCAAAACCACAGCGCCGCCGCGACCACCGCCATGGCCAGAATGCGATGGTTGAACTGCACGGCGGTGACGTTCTCGAACGCATTGCGCCAGGCGGGCGAGAGTTCCCAATAGCCATTGGGCAATAGCTGCCCGTCCATGAGCGGGAAGGTGTTGTAAATCAGACCGGCGTCGAGCCCGGCGACGAAGGCGCCCGCGATGATGGCGAGGAACACGAGGGCGCCAAGCGCGTCGGCGCCGCGCGCGAGGCCGCGCGCCGCGCCGCGCGGCCGCGCGATGCCCCAGGCCGTCCACAGAATCGCCGCATAGATCGCAACCGCAAGGCCGAGATGGCCCGCCAGGCGATAGGCGCTGACATCGGGCCGGTCCACGAGGCCGCTTTGCACCATGTACCAGCCGAGCGCGCCTTGCAGTCCGCCGAGCAAAAAAATCGCGATCAGGCGCCCGCGCAAGGGCGAGGCGAGGCGCCCCGCGAGCCAAAAACCGAGGAAGGGCACGAGAAAGACGAGGCCGATGAGCCGCCCCCAAAGACGGTGGAGATATTCCATCCAATAGATCGCCCGGAAGTCCTCGATCGTCATATTGGGATTGATCTTCTGGTACTCGGGGTACTGGCGGTAGCGCGCGAAGGCTGCAAGCCAATCGTCGTCGTTGAGCGGCGGAATGGCTCCGAGCAAGGGCTGCCATTCGACGATCGATAACCCGGAATCGGTGAGGCGCGTGACGCCGCCCAAGATCACCATGGCAAATACCATGGCCGCGCACGCATATAGCCATGCGACGACGGCGCCCTGGCGGTGCGGCGGTTGATTTACCGGGGGCGCGCCACCATCTTTTTTCCAAGCTTCAGGGAAGGCGGTCATGGACGATCTCGATCAATTGGAAAGCCAGTCCATCTATATCTTTCGCGAGGCCTACGGCAAGATCGAGAAACTCGGCATGCTGTGGTCCATCGGCAAGGATTCGAACGCCATGCTGTGGCTCGCCCGCAAAGCATTCTTCGGTCATGTGCCGTTCCCCTGCATCCACATCGACACCAGTTTCAAACTGCCAGAAATGATCGCCTTCCGCGACCGCGTGTCGCGCGATTGGGGGGTTGAGCTGATCGTCGGGCAAAACAAGGCGGCGCTGGACGCGGGCATGAACCACGAAAAGGGCCGGGTCGTGTGCTGCACGGCGCTCAAGACCGACGGCCTCAAGACGGTGATCGAGCAGCACAAGTTCCAGGGCATATTCGCCGGCATCCGGCGCGACGAGGAAGGCACGCGCGCCAAAGAGCGCGTGTTCAGCCCGCGCGGCCTTGCCGCGGAATGGGATTACCGCGATCAGCCGCCCGAGTTCTGGGACCAGTTCAAAACCGAGTTTCCGCCCGAAACCCACGTGCGCATCCATCCCCTGCTGCATTGGACGGAACTCGATATCTGGCGGTACATCCGGCGCGAGGGCATCCCGGTCGTCGATCTGTATTTTTCCAAGGCCGGCCGGCGGTACCGTTCGCTGGGTTGCGCGCCATGCACGGGATCGATTGCAAGCACGGCCTCTACCCTCGACGAGATCATCGCCGAGCTCGAAAGCACCAAGATTTCCGAACGCAGCGGCCGTGCCCAGGACAAGGAGGCCGAGGACGCCTTCGAGCGCTTGCGCGTCGGCGGCTACATGTGACCGGCTCAGCCAGCAAATCGCGCCCTCGCGCCGCGTTCGATCGCCGCCGCCGCAAGGCTGTCGAGCGCTAAGCGCGTGCGCAGCAATTCGAGGATGCGCGCCTCCTCCTTCGACACCTTGCCGTCCACTAGCGCGATCTCCCAGCACAGCGCATAGGCGGTTTCGCGCAGCTTTGGCGGAATGGCTCGCGCGACGGATTTGAGCGCGGCTTCGAGCCCGCCCTTGCCATTCACGATGGCGGCGCAGCGTTTGGCCGATTCCACCAGGGTTCCACGGTCGAAACGGCGAAACGCCGGTAGGTGGGCTGTAAAATCGCCGATGCGCCGCAGCTCGGCGTTCGTGATATCGCGGTCGGCGCCGGCCACGAGAATCATGGTGTGGATGAGCGCATCGTGCACGGCAGTCATGGTCATTTTCCTTGATCGAGGGAAAGGGCGCGCCAGCATCTTCGCCACGCGCGAGTATGTCGAGCCCTAGCTTGGCCGTGCAAGTCAGCCTTCGAGGAAGGCGCGCACTGCTTTGAGCGTTTCCGCCAGGCCCATCCGGCGCACCGCGACGCCGTCGGGAAAGGCACTCAGCAGCCGCGAGGGCAAGGCCGAATCGAGCATGACGAAGACCCCGCGATCGTCCGCGCGTCGCAGCAAGCGGCCATAACCTTGTTTCAGGCGCAGCCGCGCCACGAGATCGTCGTAGGCCCGACCGAGGAATGCGGCCTTGCGCGCGCGGTGGAGGATATCGGGGCGTGGCCAAGGCACCCGATCCCAGACGATGAGGCGCAGCGCCCGGCCCGGTACGTCGATGCCGTCGCGCACCGCATCGGTACCGAGCAGGCAAGCGTCCTCCTCGGCGCGGAAGATGTCGATGAGCGTCGTGGTATCCCAGGCATCGATGTGCTGGGCGTATAGCGGAAGACCGGCCGCCTCGAGCGGCGCGGCGATGCGCTGATGCACGCCGCGCAGCCGCGCAATGGCGGTAAACAAACCGAGCGCGCCGCCGCCCGCGGCGAGAAACAATTCGCGATAAGCCGCCGCGACCTGCTCGATCTCGGTCTTGCGCACATCAGTGACGATGAACACGGCGGTGTCGCGCGCGTAGTCGAAGGGCGAGGGCACGGCCGCGCGTGTCGCCGGCGCCAGCAGATGGCGCGCGCCGGTGCGCGCCTCGGCGGAGGCCCAATCCGCTTCCTCGTCCCCGGTGCGGTCGCGCAAGGTCGCCGAGGTGATGACAAGGCCATGCGCCTTCGACGCGACGTGCTCGACGAACGGCACGGTGGGGTCGATCCAGTGGCGGAACATGCCGATATCGATCTCGCGTCCCTCGGCGCGGTCGAGGCCGAACCAATCGACGAATACGGCCGGCTCGCTCGGCGCCGCGCCGGCGTCCCCGTCCGCTCTTTCCGGCGATGGCTCGGCCGAGTTGCGCAGCGCCGCCAGCATGTTCTGCCACGCGGCCAATTCCGAGCGGCCGCGCCGCTTGAGGCCGCGCGCGATGGCCTCGATGCGCTGGCGCGAGGCGCTGTCGAGATCGTCCGCCTCGTCATCGAGTTTGCCTTCCAAGCGCCGCGCCAGTGCGAGCAATGGGGCCGCCAAGCGCGCGAGCGCGGCCTCTAGCTTCGCCGCTGCTTCCAGCACGCCGGCGATGGCGGGCGCGGTTTCGGTTTCGAGGCCGTAGGGGCCGTGCGGCTCGGGCGCGCGGGCATAGATCTGCTGGCGCACGAGGATGAGAAAATTTTCCGCCGGACCCTGCGGCTGGCCCGCGGCCAGGCGTTGCGCCCAGGATTCTCCGGGCAGCGCCCGCGCGGCGGCTTCTGCGTGGCCGAGCGCCTCTTCCGCTTCCCCGTCGCCGAAGGCAAGCTCGCCCGCGCGCCGGCGCAGCCCGCGCGCGCGGCTGCGCCGGCCTTCCGCGCCAAGCACCCAGCGCCGCAACTCCGCCATTTCCAGGCCCGAGAGATGGGCCGAGAACGCCGAATCGGCGGCGTCGAAGACGTGATGGCCCTCGTCGAAGACGTAGCGCGGCGGCACGAAGGCGTCGTCGAGTCCGCCGAGCGCGGCCTGCACCATCACCAGCGCGTGATTGGCGATCACGATGTCGGCGCGCTTGGCGCCGCGCACGCTCTTCTCGATGAAGCAACGATGGTAATGCGGGCAGGCGGAATAGATGCATTCCCCGCGCCGGTCGGCGAGTTCGAGCGTGCGCCCGCGCCCGGCGAGGTCGGGCAGCCAACTCGGAAAATCGCCGCCCACCATGTCGCCGTCGCGGCTCGCCCCCGCCCAGCGGGCCATGAGGCCAAGTGCCGCAAGATCGCGCCGCCGCCCGCCGGCGGCGGAAACGGCCTCGTCGAGATTGAGCAGGCAAAGATAGTTTTCCCGCCCCTTGCGCACGACGACGCGCCGGTCCTTCTCGGTCGGATTCGACACCAGCTTGTCGAGTTCGTCGTCCACCTGATGCTGGAGATTGCGGGTATAGGTGCTGATCCAGACCGCAGCGCCGTTCTTCTCCGCCCACAGACTCGCTGGCGCCAGATAGCCGAGGGTCTTGCCCACCCCCGTGCCGGCCTCGGCCAGCACCACATGCGGCATGCCTGGGGACGCGCGCGGCGCGAACGCCGCCGTGACGGCGGAGGCATAATCGGCCTGTTGCG
>JBJXGH010000145.1:0-18851 GCA_046153685.1 Alphaproteobacteria bacterium | reverse complement strand
CTCGGCCCCGCGATCGTTGGCGGCATCGGAATCGCGCCCTCGGGCAATATCAATCCCGACCGCTCGGCACCCTCGATGTTCGAGCCCGTGCACGGCTCCGCGCCCGATATCGCGGGGCGCGGAATCGCCAATCCCGTGGGGCAGATTTGGTCGGGCGCGATGATGCTCGACCATCTCGGCCATCCCGAGGCCGCGCGCGCGGTCGAGCGGGCGATCGAAGCGGTGCTGGCGTCGGGCGCGGTCACGCGCGATCTCGGCGGCACGCTCACGACCGTCGAGGCGGGCACGGCGATCGCGCAAGCGGTCGCATCGGGCGTCTGATTTCGCGCCGTGGCAAGGCGGACGAAACCCGCGCTCGTCGTCCACGCGGATTGGAGCGTAGATGCGGCTAAGCGCTGGATGGTCGCGGCGCGCCTTGTCGGCGGGCGCTATATCGTCGGTGTGCCGCGCCCCGTCGGCGACACCGCGACCTTGCTCGACCGGCTGACGGCCGAAGCGGGGGGCCGGGTGTTTTTCGGCTTTGATTTTCCGCTCGGCCTGCCGCGAGCCTATGCGGCCAAAGCAGGCATCGAACACGTGCTCGAATGGCTGCCGCGCGCGGGTTCCGGCGCGTGGAAACGTTTTTACGACGTGGCCGGGCGCCCAGGCGAGATCGCGCTGGCCCGGCCGTTCTATCCCGACCGGTCCTCGGGCGACCCGCGTCCGGCTCTTGCGCATGTGATTGCCGGGCTCGGCCTTTCGGGGCGCGAGGAGATCTTGCGTCATTGTGATCGCGGCCCGCCTGCGGCCGCGCCGATTTTCTGGACCGTCGGCGGCAACCAGGTGGGCAAGGCGGCCTTGGCCGGCTGGCGCGAAGTGATCGTTCCGGCCTTGCGCAACCGCCGCCATGATTTGGGCGTGTGGCCGTTCGATGGCGCGCTCGCGGACTTGCTGTCCACGCGGCGCGTGGTCCTGGCGGAAACCTATCCCGGCGAGATTTACAGCCATTTGGATCTCGTCTTTGCGCGCCACGCGGCAGGCGGGGGAAAGCGAACACAGCGTGGCCGGCGCGGCGTGGCGGGCGCATTGCTCGCCTGGGCGCGGCGCGCGGGCGTGGGTCTCGATGCCGATTTGGCCCGCGCGATCGCCGATGGCTTCGGCCCGGCGCCGGCGGGCGAGGACCCGTTCGACGCCACGGTCGGGGTCTTGGGCATGCTCAATGTCGTATTGGGATTGCGTGCCCCCGGCGAGCCGGACGCGCCCGCCATTCGCACGGTCGAGGGTTGGATTCTGGGGCGCGATTCGGGCAAGGGCCTCGGGATCGGGCGCGCGCCGCGCGGGGCCTCGGGTTTTTCGCTCCATCGCCAATTGGCCGCCGACACGCATGCGGTCGCGCACCTCGATCTTTGCCGCGTGTTTCTCGCCAAGGACTCGTCGTTTCCTTGGCTGATCCTGGTTCCAGAACGCGCGGGTGTACGCGAGGTCCACGAACTCGGCGTCGCCGATCGCGCGCGTCTCTTGGCCGAGATCGCGCGGGCAACCGAGATTTTGGGGGCGCTGTTCGCACCCGACAAGCTCAACGTCGCGGCACTCGGCAATGCGGTGCCGCAGCTTCACGTCCATTGCATCGCGCGCTACCGCACCGACCGGGCATGGCCGCGCCCGGTTTGGGGCACGGGGCCGGCGGTGCCGTATGCGCCGGCGCGCCTCGCGGAGATCCTGGCGCGGCTGCGCGCGGCATTCTCGCCCGCGTCTCGACCCGGTGCGTCGGCCGTGCGATCATCGCGCGCGGCAAAGGGAGTGCGAACATGAAGGTCGGTTACAAGCAATTGCTCGACGCGGCGCGCAAGGAAATCGAGGCGATCGCCGCCACGGACGCCATCGCCAAGCTGGGCGATGCCAATACGGTTTTCGTCGATCTGCGCGATATTCGCGAGCTTCAGCGCGAGGGCCTCATACCCGGCGCCTTCCATGCGCCGCGCGGCATGCTCGAATTCTGGATCGATCCCGAAAGCCCGTATCACAAGGACATCTTCGCCTCGGGAAAAAGCTTTGTGTTCTACTGCGCGTCAGGCTGGCGGTCGGCGCTGGCGACCCAGGTCGCAAAGCGCATGGGCCTTGCGCCCGTTTGCCATATCGAAGGCGGCTTCACGACCTGGCGCGAAGCAGGCGGTGCGATTGAAAAGAAGGAAGAGAAGCCCAAATCCGCATAACGCACTTTCAACCCGCATTACCCGGATGAACGATTGAACCGGCCCCGCGCTGATTCCGTTTGAGCTATGAGATTCGGCATCTTATCTCATTGGATCGAGGCGGTGATGGCGCAACCATCGGGTGAAGACGAATCCGATGCTCTCCGGCTCGATTTCGATCACCGCCTCAAGCTAAAGCTCCACGGTTCGAGCGTCACCTCCGACGCCGACCGGCCGGGGCATGATCGCGCGATGCGCTGGATCGTCGTCGGCAGGGTTGTCGTGCGCGGCGGCCTCGACCAGCAAGATGGGGCGGTTCGAGACCGAGTGGCTCGCCAATGACGAAAACCTCGCCGTGCTCACCGGCCTCTCCGGGCAGTGGATCGACTGCGTTCAATGACGCGGGAAAGGTCTAGATCGACGGATCAGGTGTCGTTTTGGGCGTTGGGCAAGGCGCAAGCGCCGGGAAAACTACCCAGGCCGCCAAGGGCCCCCCCGGAACCCGGCAGAGCGCTTGTGTTTTCATTGTTCCAAGGGTTCATCCGGGGAATGTCGATTCATGCGGTCGAATCAGGGCCGAAGCGGCATGGCCGGTCTGGACTCCGCTGCCCGATGCGGGTCACGATGCTCGATCACAACCGGGAGGAATGCGATCATGGACACGCCGATCTTGCACTTCTCGAGAGACGAATTTGCCCAGCGTCAGAAGGCCGCGCGCGCCAAGATGGCGGAGCAGGGGCTCCACGGCCTCGTCATGTTCCGGCAGGAATCGATGTACTACCTGACCGGCTACGACACGATGGGCTACACCATGTTTCAGGCGCTCTATCTCGGCGCCGACGGCCAGCTCACGCTCTTGACGCGGACGGCCGACCGCATTCAGTCGCGCGCCACCTCGATCATCGACGATATCCGAATCTGGTATGACAGCGCCGGCGCCAATCCGGCCCTCGATCTCCGGGCGATCCTCGAAGAGCATGGCTGCCGCGGCAAGCGCGTCGGCATCGAGTATCACGCCTACGGCTTGACGGCGCAGCGCGGCAAGATGGTCGACGCCGCGCTCGATGGGTTTTGCACGACCGTGGACGCCTCGGATCTCGTGCGTCTCTTGCGTCTCGTCAAGAGTCCGGCGGAGCTCGATTACACGCGGAAGGCGGGCGGGCTCTGCGATCTCATTTACAAGGTGAGCGTCGAGAACGTAAAGCCGGGCATCTCGACCAAGGCAATCTTCGGCAAGATGCTCGAGGCCCAGATGGCGGCGGGCGGGGATCCCGCGGCCAGCCGCTGGCCCTTCGGTGGCGGCGAGGCGAAGTTCTTCGGCCGCTACCACACCGGCGAGAACATCGTCGGCAATGAGGACAATGTTATCTTCGAACCGGGCGCGGCCTATCGCCTCTATCATGCCGCGACGGTGTACAACGTGATTGTCGGCAAGGTCGATCCGCGCTTGATCGACATGAACAAGGCCTGCGGCGACGCGGTCGCGGCGTGCCAGGACAATTTGCGTCCGGGACGGACCGTGGGCGATGTCTTCGCTGCGCACCAGAAGACCTTCGACAAGGCTGGCTTCGGCCACGCGACGCAAGCCGCATGCGGTTACACGATGGGGGCCATGTATCCGCCGACTTGGATGGACTGGCCGATGATCTACAAGGACAATCCGCAGGTCATCGAGGCGGGCATGGTCTTCTTCACGCACATGATGCTGTTCGATCGCCCGGCGGGCTTGAGCATGTGCATCGGCGAGACGGTAATCGTGACGAAAGGCGCACCCGAGCGGATCAATCACATCCCGCGCGAGGTGATTCGGGTCTGAGGCGGGGCCGCGGAAACTAGCGCCGGCGCGAATGACGTTAGGGGTGGCGATTTCGATCGGGCGAATTGGGTCCGAAAACGTTCGCCTGGCATGCCGGCCTCGCCATAGGCGGGCGAGCGCGCCGTGCTCATGACCTGGTCGCGAATCGTCAAGCCCTTGATGACGAGCGGCTTGAGCAAGGCGTCGATCTGGCCCATATCGGGCTCCACCTAGGTGCTTTGTCGTTCGGCGGATTTGTCCAAGGTCGGATCGACCGGCGGGCGGATCGAACTGCATGTACCGCCCGTTCGGATTTTGCGCCACACCTGGCGCTACCGGGGGGAATACGATTCGAACCGTGGCCACGGGCATTGCGGGCGAGCCGACGGCGCCGGGCAAGATGAGGGGCGGCGTGGCTGCTAATGCAGCGAGATAAGACGCGCATCGCTGAAATTAAGAATAGCTCTGCTCGTGGAAGTATTATGCGAGTATCGTTGGGGTGATTAAAATAAATTGGCGCGAGAGCTTAAGTCCAAATCGAATGGTAAAAGCGAGATCGGGAGGCTGAAATGAGAAAAATTCTACCCGGGTGGTTTGCTCTTATCGCTCTAATTTGGTTTGCCGCGCCGGCCTTGGGCCAAATCCATTCCCATGGCATTGCCCGTCTTGGCACGGTGGAATTCAAGGTCGAATGTTCCCCCGCCGCCCAATCGCAATTCAACACGGCCATGGCGCTTTATCATTCCTTTGCCTGGCCGCAATCGGTGGCGGCATTCAAGGCTGTCGCTGCCACGGATCCGTCCTGTGGCCTGGCGCATTGGGGTCAGGCCGTTTCTTTGCTGGGCAATCAGTTTGTCTGGCCAACCGGTCTTTCCCCGGAGCTCTTGGACAGTGTTATCGCCCTGCTGGACGCGGCGAAATTCGCCGGTCTTAAAACCCAGCGCGAGAACGACTATGTAGCCGCGGTCGGTATCTTCGTTCGCGATCATGCCGCCAGGTCTCATGCGCAGCGCATGCAGGCATATGACGAAGCCATGGCTCAGCTGATGGCCCGCTATCCGGAGGATGTCGAGGCCAAGGTTCTCTCGGCCGTTATCACTTCGGCAAACTTCGTTCCCACCGACAAGACCTATAAGAACCAGATGCGCGCAGCGGCGATTTTGGAACCCCTGTTCGCGGCGAAGCCAAACCATCCGGGCGTCGCGCACTACCTTATTCACAGCTACGACTATCCGCCGATCGCACATATGGGCCTGAGTGCGGCCAAGGCTTATGCCGTCATCGCGCCTGATGCGGCTCATGCGTTGCACATGCCTTCCCACATTTTCACGCGCGTGGGCTACTGGAGAGAGTCTATCGCGGCAAATCAGGAATCTTCACGGGTGGCTGGCGAAGCGACCTTCGACGGGCACCACGCCATCGATTATATGGTTTATGCCCATCTTCAACTCGCCCAGGACCGGGCGGCGCAAAAGGCGTTGGCGCGTTCTCTCGGCATGAAAGCCATCGACAATTTTGCCGCTGCATACGCATACGCAGCCATGCCGGCGCGCCTCGCTCTCGAAAGCGGCGATTGGACCACTGCGACCGTCCTGCCGCTTTCTCCAGGCGCGGATGTCTATCCGTGGAAGAAATATCCCCATGCCGAAGCCGTAAATGCCTTCGCGCGGGGCGTGGGCGCGGCGCGTTCCGGAAATGCCGCCGGCGCAATCGAGCAGAAAATTCGCCTCGCGGCTCTGCGCAACTCCGCGGCAAACATGGGGCTTTCCTACTGGGTCGAGCAAATCGATATTCAAAGGGCGATTGTGGATGGGTTGGGGCTTTGCGCCGAAGGCCGGAAAGCCGAATGTCTCGATGCTCTCAAGGCCTCGGCGGCCCGCGAGGATGCGACGGAAAAACATGTCGTTTCCCCTGGCCCCATCGTACCTGCACGCGAGCTATTGGCCGAGATGTTGCTGGCGCAAGATAAGAGCGCTGATGCGCTGCATGAGTACGAAGCGGTGATGAAAAAAGAACCAAACCGCTATCGCGCCATTGCGGGCGCCATGGTGGCGGCCGAAAGAGCGGGCGAACATACCAAGGCCCGTGTGTTGGCGGTTGAGCTTCAGAAGCTCGGTAGCGAAGCCGACGCGCACCGCGCTAGCTTGATCGAGGCAAAACGCATTGCCGCAAAATGACGTTCTGGCGCCGTTCCAGTCCCGGCTAACTCGCTTTCAAACCGTGGCCACGGGCGTTGCGGGCGAGCCCACCGCGCCGGGCAAATTGAGCGGCGGGGCCGTCAGAAGGAATCGGGTGCGCTTGTGTTCGGTCAGCCATGCGGCCAGCGCGCCGAGATACCACAGCTCGCCCAAGGGCAGGCCGAGCTTGAACAGGCAATGTTCGTGCAGGGGATAGGCGGGGCCGTGGCGGGCCACCGTGGCGTCGGCCATCGAGCGATGGTAGTGCTCGACCGCATAGTTGTCGGTGGCCAGGATGGCGATGCCGCTATCGGAAATCCACGACAACAGACGCGAGTCCGAGCCGTCGAGCACGGCGCACGAGCCGTGCAGCGTCTCGGCGTTTGCCCGTCGCGCGCCTTCGAGCACGACATCGCCGAAGCCCGTGTGCAGCAATAACATGTCGCCGCGTTCGATCTCCGCGCCGGTCGCCGCCATGGCACGCATGAGGCGCTCGTAGCCGATGAGGGCGCGCGCGCGGCCGTGCTGGCGCGCGAGATCGACGAGCACGCCGCGCCCCTGCACGCACGACCGCGCCATGGTCTCGATGCCGAGCGCATTCGCGCCCATGGCGCCGGGATGGGCGATTTCCCGTCCGTCGCGGTATTCGACCGGACCCAGAATGTGTTCGCCCGCGCGGTAGCCGTTGTAATAGACCGCCTCCGCGACGCCGTCGCCATCGGCGTCGAACAGCGCGCCCATGTGGGAGAGCGCGTCCCACTGCGTCGAATATTGCAGGTGGATCAGCACCGCGTCGTCGCACATCACATCGGTGAAGGCCGGATTCTCGAGCGCGGTCGGATAGTTCATGCGCGGCCGGCCATTGCGGAAGGTCGGACGCAGCTCGGGGGGAAAGCGCGCGGTCGAGAGCACGTTGCCGCCGGGGAAATCGAGCGGCAGGGAGAGGCAGAACGCCCGACCCTCGCGCACTTCCGCAACCCCTTGGCGCACCTTTTCGGGCGTCAGGAGATTGAGCCGCCCCAATTGATCGTCCGGACCGAATTCGCCCCAGTTCGAACCCTCCGGCCGGTTTTTCCAGCGTGGCGCCATTTTGTGCTCCCCTTGCCGCGCGATCCTAGCAGGACAACGGTTCCGCCGGCACACCGGCTAACACATGGGCAGATATGCGCGCACTGCGCTAGAGTGGGCTGATAGGGAGGACCGCCATGACGCTCGAACGCTGCGACATCGTATTCCGCAATGCGACCGTGATCGACGGCACCGGCGCCCCGCGTCGGCGCGCGGATCTGGGCGTCGCCGACGACCGCATCGTCGCCGTGGGCGATCTTGCGCGCGTCAAGGGCGGGGTCGAAATCGACGCCTCGGGCCGCGTGCTCGCGCCCGGCTTCATCGACGTTCACACGCACGATGACTATGTCCTCCTCGCCAAGCCGGAAATGACGCCCAAGCTGAGCCAGGGCGTGACCACGGTGATCGTCGGCAATTGCGGCGTGAGCCTGGCGCCGCTCGCCTCGGCCGCCCGCCCGCCGGCCCCGCTCGATCTGGTGGCGGGCGACGCGGGCTGGGACTATCCGGATTTCGACTCGTACTTCGCGGCGCTCGATCGCGCCCCGCCCGCGATCAACAGCGCGGCCTTGGTCGGCCATTCCTCGCTGCGCGTGCTCGCCATGGACCGTCTCGACCGCGCCGCGGCGCCGGACGAAGTGCGTGCCATGCGCCGCATCTTGGAGGAAGGGCTCGAGGCCGGGGCCATCGGCTTCTCAACCGGACTTGCCTACCGGACGGCGATCGCGGCGCCGACAGCGGAGGTGATCGAGATCGCGCGCGCGCTCACCCGGCACCGCGCGCTCTACGTCACCCATATGCGCAATGAAGGCGATCAGATCTTCGACTCGATCGACGAGACCCTCGCGATAGGCCGCGCGGCGGAAGTGCCGGTGATCATTTCCCACCACAAAACGGCGGGCGCGCCCAATTTCGGCCGCAGCATCGAAACCCTGCCCAAGATCGCCGAAGCGGCCAAGCGCCAGAAGGTCGGCCTCGATGTCTATCCCTATCCCGCGTCCTCGACCGTGCTGTCGGCCGACATGATCCCGCGCTCGACGAAGATCCTCGTCGCCTGGTCGAAAGCCCGGCCCGAATTCGCCGGGCGCGATTTGAAGGAGGTCGCTCGCGAGCTCGGCTGCTCGCAGGAAGAGGCGGTCTCGCGGCTTCTGCCGGCGGGCGGCATTTATTTCGCGATGGACGAGGGCGATGTGCGGCGCATCATGGCATTCGACGATTCCATGATCGGCTCGGACGGATTGCCAAACGACGAGCACCCCCATCCGCGCCTCTGGGGCACGTTTCCGCGCGTGCTCGGCCATTATGCGCGCGAGCTTGGCCTGTTCGGCCTCGAAGCGGCGGTGCGCAAGATGACCGGGCTTTCGGCCCATCGCTTCGGCCTCAAAGACCGCGGGGTGGCGCGCGCGGGCGCCTTTGCCGATCTCGTGATGTTCGATCCCGAAACGATCATCGACCGGGCGACCTTCGAGCGCCCGGTCGCCGCGTCCGACGGTATCGATCTCGTGATGGTCAATGGCCGCATCGCCTGGAAGTCGGGTGCGGCGACCGGCGTGCGCGCGGGCCGGGCGTTGCGCCGCCAGGATCAGGACCGCCCGATGCTCTGAGCGGCGCGCGCGGCCTAGGCCTTCTTCGCTTCCGGGGGCGGCGCCACGCGGATGTGCAATTCGCGGAGCTGCTTCTCGGTCACTTCGCTCGGCGCTCCCATCATAAGGTCCATTGCCTGCTGATTCATCGGGAAGACGATGCATTCGCGCAGATTGGGCACGTTGGCGATCTGCATCACCATGCGGTCGATGCCGGGTGCGATGCCGCCATGCGGTGGGGCGCCGTAGCGGAAGGCGTTCAGCATGCCGCCGAATTTCTGCTCGACCACCTCGGGGCCGTAACCCGCGATCGCGAAGGCTTTGTACATCACGGCGGGCAGATGGTTGCGGATCGCGCCCGAGCTAATCTCGGTGCCGTTGCACACCACGTCGTATTGGTGGGCGAGAATGTCGAGCGGATCCTTGTCTTCGAGCGCTTTGAGCCCGCCCTGGGGCATCGAGAACGGATTGTGGCTGAAGCCGATGGCGCCGGTGTCCGAATCGCGCTCGAACATCGGAAAATCGACGATCCAGCAAAACCGGTAGGCGTTCTTTTCAAGCAGATCTAGGTCGTGACCGATTCGCGTGCGCGCAAGACCCGCGAGCTTGGCGGCGCCTTCCGCCTTGTCGCAGGCGAAGAACACGCCGTCGCCATCCTTGAGACCGGCAGCGGCCTTGAGCGCGGCCAGGCGTTCGGGCGTGAGCTTGGAGGCGATGGGCCCCTTCGCGCCGCCCGCCTCGAACACCATCCAGCCCATGCCCGCGGCCCCTTCGGCGCGCGCCCAATCGTTCATTTTATCGAAGAACGAACGCGGCCGACCGCCCGAAGCGGGCGCCGGAATGGCGCGCACCACGGCGCCCTTCTCGATGGCCTTGGCGAAGAGGCCAAAATCGGCGCCGCGGAACGCCTCGGTCACGTCCGCGATGATGAGCGGATTACGAAGGTCCGGCTTGTCGGTGCCGTACTTGAGCGCTGCTTCGGCGAAGGAAATGCGCGGCCAAGGCGAGGGCGCGACTGTCCAATCCGAGAATTCGTCGTATACCCCCGCGAGCACCGGCTCGACCGCCTGGAAAACGTCTTCCTGCTCGACGAAACTCATTTCGAGATCGAGCTGATAGAACTCGCCCGGCGAGCGGTCGGCGCGGCTGTCCTCGTCGCGAAAGCAGGGCGCGATCTGGAAATAGCGGTCGAAGCCCGCGACCATCAGCAATTGCTTGAATTGCTGAGGCGCCTGGGGCAGGGCATAGAACTTGCCCGGATGCAGCCGGCTCGGCACCAGGAAGTCGCGCGCGCCCTCGGGCGAGGACGAGGTCAGGATCGGCGTTTGGAATTCGGTGAAGCCGAGCTCGATCATCCGGCGGCGAATGGATGCGATCACCTCGCTGCGGAGCATGATCGTCTTGTGCAGTGATTCGCGGCGGAGATCGAGGAAACGATAGGTCAGCCGCATGTCCTCGGGATAGTCCGCATCGGCATTCACCGGGAACGGAATGGGTTCGGCCGCCGACAGCACGTCGAGGCTGGCGATGCGCAATTCAATTTCGCCCGTGCCCAGATCCTTGTTCACCGTTTCGGCCGAACGCGCGACGACCGTGCCGGTTGCGCGGACGACGCTTTCGTTGCGCAGCTCGCTCGCTGCCTCGAACACCGCCTCGCCCGCCGAGACCACGCATTGCGTCACGCCGTAATGGTCGCGCAAATCGACAAACAACAGCTGTCCGTGATCGCGCTTGCGGTGCACCCAGCCCGATAGCCGGACCGTCCGGCCGACATCGGCAAGGCGCAGTTGATTGCAGGTATGGGTGCGATAGGCGTGCACGGGCGGTCCTGTTCTCGGGCTATGGGGTTGGGCTCGTGGCCGCCGGTCCGGTGGAAATGACGGCGCGTGAGGGCTTAGCCCAGCTACTCTCGGGCCGCAACCGCGTTCGCGCGCGCCAGGCGCCGCCGGGCCTTTGTCCGGGCCCGGTGGCCGGGGTTCCCCGAATGTTCCATGCCGTGCGCCCCCGCAGCGGCGGTCAAGGCTGGAGCGACATCAACCGCCCGAAACCCGCCATAGGCTCGCGGTAGCCCGCGAGGCGCATCGCGTGCCAAGCGAGCGCCTGATTGCTGGTGACGCAAGGCTTGCCGGTGGCCCGCTCGACCCGCTCGATGATCGAACTGGTGCGAAGAGCCGTGCACGAGATGAAGATCGCCTCGGCATCGGGCCGATCGAGGGCGATGGCCGCCTCCGCCACGGCATCGGGCGAAACGCGGACCATGTCGGAGTTGAGCGTGATGTTGAAGTTGGCGGCGTCCAGGACTTCGAGGCCGCGTCCGTTCATGTAGTCGCGCACCGCTGCCGTCACCTCGGAAATATAGGGCGTCAACAGCACAACCTTCTTCTTGCCGAGCGCCTTGAAGGCGGCCAGCGTGCCGGTGATGGGTGTCGTGACCTTGATGCCCGGGCGCACCGTTCGGATGCGTGCCTCGACCACGTCCTCGCCCAAAGCCACCGTGCCGGAGGTGCAGCCATAGATCATAACGTCCAACTTGCCATCGGGCAGGATGAGCTTGGTCGCGGCGATCATGCCGCTCTCGATGGCTTTCAGATTGACGAGGTTGACGACGTTGTCGGAGGGCACCCGGCTGATATAGAGCACCATGCCGTCCGGCAGCATGGCGGAGACTTCGAACTCGCTCGTGGTGCCGTTGCCGAGCGCGATGAACCCGATCTTGCCCAGGGGGCCGATGCCTGCATCGAAGCGGGGGGCGAGCGTGCGGATGGGAACGACGGGCGATGCGGCGGCCATGGCCATGGAAACCTCCCGGATGCGTCGCGCGCCGACCGGAAAGGGCGGCGCCGCGCGAAGGATAGTCGCGCGCGGGCGCGCGGTCGAGCGGCCGTCGGATTGGCGCGGCGAGCGGCCGTCGGCTAGGCTCCATCCGATTTTCGAACGTTCGGGCTTTTCGCGGCCCGGGGCGGCTTTATGACGGGCAAGGCAAGCATGGCCAAACGGCGCATCGTAGTCGGCATCAGCGGCGCGTCGGGCATCGTATATGGCGTGCGGCTGCTGGAGCTGCTGCGCGCCGCGCGGGTGCATAGCTGTCTGGTCATGACGCGGTCGGCCGAAGTCGCGCTAGCGCATGAAACCGATTTCAAACTTGCAGCCGTCCGCGCCCGCGCCGACGAGCATTTCGCCATCGACGACATCGCCGCGCCCATCTCCAGCGGATCTTTCGTCACCGGCGGCATGATCGTGGCGCCGTGCTCGATTCGCAGCCTGTCCGAGATCGCGACCGGCACGACCTCGAATCTCTTGACGCGCGCAGCCGACGTGACCCTTAAGGAACGCCGCCGCCTTGTGCTTATGGTGCGCGAAACGCCGCTTCATGGCGGCCATCTCAGGACCATGGTGGAGGCGAGCGAGATGGGCGCCATCATCTATCCGCCCGTCCCGGCCTTCTACGCGCGGCCCGGAAATCTTGCGGACATGATCGACCAGACCCTTGGCCGGGTGCTCGACTTGTTCGGCATCGAGACGGGGCAAGTCAGGCGCTGGGGCCAGGGTCTAGGGCCGCGCCGAAAGGGCAATCGCGGCGGTCAGCGACGTTAGCGCCGCGCGTCGCCCTCGGGCGCGCGGCCCGGCTTTATCCAGCCGACGAGCGCGCGCGAGGCGTCGAGCGCCATCGCGTTCACCGGCCGCACCAATTCCGGCACTTCCGCTTCGCGTCCCTCGCGGCATGCCATTTCGATGGCGCGCGCCTGCGCCTGCAATTGTAGGGCGCCGAAGGTGCCGGAGCTGCTCTTGAGCGCGTGGGCTTCGCGCAGCATGGCGCTCATGTCACCCACGCGCACGGCCGCCGTGATGCGCTGCAGGCGTTCGGCCAATTCGGCGACGAAGGTGCCGATCAGGTCCTGAATGATCACCGAATTGGTATCGCGCTCGAGTTGGCGCAGAACCTCGCCGTCGAGCACGAGCGCCTTCGGCTCCTCGATGCGCCCACCGACCGCTTGGCCGCTGCTGCGGGCGATGGGCGCATTCTTGGCGCCATTGGCACGCGTTGCGATCGGATTGACGCGCAAAATCGGCCTCGTCGGCGCGGGCGCGGGGGGGCGTGGCACCGGGGTCTGCGTGGCGGCAGGCTTTGCAGTCTGCGCCGCGCTCTGCTCGGGTGCCGTGTTCGGTTGAGGTGTTGCGCGCGCGGTCGGCTTGTTGTCCGTGCCGAGCCAGCGCGCGACCGCGTTCAGAAGCTTCACGCGGTCCACGGGTTTCGTGACGTAATCGTTCATGCCCGCGGCCAGGCATATTTCCCGGTCGCTTTCCATCGCATGTGCGGTCATGGCGATGATGGGGATGCGTCGCACATCGCCCGACAAGGCCCGGATCGCGCGTGTCGCGTCCAAGCCGTCCATCTCGGGCATGGACACATCCATCAACACCAGATCGTACGGCCGGGACGAAACCGCTTCGAGTGCCTCGCGGCCGTTATCGACCGCGTCGATCAGGTAGCCCGACTTGCCGAGCATCGCGATCGCGACGACCTGATTGATCTTGCTGTCCTCGGCCAAGAGCAGCTTGGCCCTGGGCCGACCGACGGCGTGCGGGGTCAGCGCGGCTTTGCGCGCGTCGGACTCCCCGGCCGAGGCGCGGGTCGTCCCGGCGACCGTGAACCCGAACATGCTCGCGATCGTCTCGGAGAGCGCGCGTTGGCGGACAGGTTTGACGAGATGGCCGTCGAAGCCCACCGCGCTCGCTCGCTCGGTCGTCACCCGGTCGGTCGCCTGGCATAGCAATGCAAGTTTGGGCGCGCCCAGGCGCGGAATGTTTCGAATGCGCTCGGCAAGCTGCTCGCCCGCCATGTCGGGCAATTCCTTGTCGATGAGCGCGGCCTCGAAGCCGCTCTCCTCGGTGGCGGCGGCGGTCATGAGCGCGATCGCTTCCGCGCCGGTGCGCGCGAGCTTGGTGAACTGGCCGCGCGCCGCGAGGCGACGCTCCATGATCCGCCCGCTGATCGGGTTGTTGTCCACCACCAGGATCCGGCGCGCGCCGATTCGCGCGTCCCATTCGTCGGCCGGCACGGGCGCGCCCATTTGAAGTTCGAGATTGATCACGAACCAAAACGTGCTACCGCGCCCCGGTATGCTATTGACGCCGATATTGCCGTCCATGAGCTCGACGAGCTTTTTGGAAATGGCGAGGCCTAGGCCCGTGCCGCCGAACCGGCGAGTGGTCGAGGGGTCGGCCTGGGTGAACTCATTGAACATGTCCTTTTGGCGCTCGAAAGGAATGCCCACGCCCGTGTCCATGATCTCGACACGCAAGCGTGCGTGGCCCGCGCCGACTTTCTCGGTGGCGACCGTCACGCCGACACCGCCCTGTTGGGTGAATTTCACGGCATTGCCGACGAGGTTGAGCAGGATTTGCCGTATGCGTCCCGGATCGCCGCGCAACAGAGTGGGGACATCGGGTTCGATAATCGCGGATATTTCGATGCCCTTGGACTGGGCTTGAATGGACAGCAGGCCGAGCACGTCCTCGACGACTTCGCGCAAATCGAGATTGACCGATTCGAGACTGAGCTTGCCGGCTTCCATCTTCGAGAAGTCGAGCACGTCGTCGAGGATGACCATCAGTGCCTCGCCCGATTTGCGCGCCGTGTTGACATAGGAATTCTGTTCCTCGTCGAGCGGAGTATCGAGCACCAAATCGAGCATGCCGAGCACGCCATTCATCGGGGTGCGAATTTCGTGACTCATCGTCGCGAGGAAGCGCGACTTGGTGACGTTAGCCGATTCCGCCTGTTCCTTCGCGGCGCGCAAGGCCTCCTCGGATTGCTTCTGTTCGGTGATGTCCTGGTTGACCCAGATGGCGGCGATCAAGTGGCCGTCCTCGGTGCGCAAGGGCGCGACCACGGTCTGGCAGATGCCTTCGCTCGAGTCCTTGCGCACGAAATCGATTTCACCCGACCAACGCCCGTCGCGCCGCACGGCATCGAGAATGCGCGCGGTGTGGCCGCTATCGGAATCGGCGCGACGCAGAATATCGGGCGTGCGTCCCAAGGTCTCCGACGCGGGATAGCCGAACACTGCCTCCGCCGCTGGATTCCAGTTGGTGATCCGGCCTTGCAGATCGGTGATGATGACGCCGTCGTACATCTGCTCCCAGATCAACGCCTCGCGGCGCAGCGCTTGTTCGCGCTGCTTGAGCTGGGTGATGTCGACGCGCGTGCCGATGTGCCAGCCGTTCTTGAGAATCTGTTCATTTACTTGCACCCAGCGACCGTCGGTCAGGCGTTGTTCGGAGGATTTTGCGCTGGACCGGTGCATGGCCATGCGTTCCTGAAGCCAGGAGTCTTCCTGCCCCTCTGGAATCGAGATCGCCTCGCGCTTCAGCGCCTCGCGCACGATCTCCTCGAAATACACGCCCGGCTTCAACAGATCGGCAAGTAGTGGGTAAAGATTGCGGTATTTGGTGTTCGCCAGAACGAAGCGGTCCTCGGGGTCGAGGATGATGAAGCCCTCGGCCAGCGCTTCGATGGCGTCCTCCAGCAGGCTGCGGACCCGATTGGCCTCACCCTCGGCCACGACTTGCTCGGTAATGTCCGTGCCGGTGCCGCGATAGCCGGTCAGGTTGCCTTCGATGTCGAATACCGGCACGCCGCTGATCTTGATGTGCCGCGCCGTGGTGCCGTCCGCGCGCATCTGGAAACGGACCTCGCGGAACGGCTGGCGCTTGGCCAAAATCTCCCGGAATTCGGCCCATTTCGTCTCGTCGCTCGGGACGACGGCGATTTCCTCGAAGGTCTTGCCGAGAATGGCGATGGCGTTGGCGCCCACGCGCTCGAGATAGCCTTTGGAAAAATAGGTGAAACGCAGCCGATCATCGGTGTCCCACAGCCAGTCGGAGGCCGAGGAAGCAAAATCTCGGAAGCGTGTTTCGCTTTCGCGCAGGCGTTCCTCGGTGCGCTGGCGCGCCTCTAATAGACCGCGCGCGCGTTGCACGCCGACGAACAATAACGCGACCAGGACGGTGCCGCTGACCAGGATGCCGATGAAATAGCCCGCGAGTTCGATATAGACGCCGCGCACGCGCGCGCGTCGTTCGGCGGCCAACATCTCGTCGGCGCGAAGGGTTTGGATGGACAGCGCGCCCAAGGGCTCGGTCGCGCGCTTCATCAGGGCGCGGATCTTTTCGGCCTGCGCCCGATCGCTCTTGCGCAGAAGCGCGAGCTGGGGCTCGAGTTCGGCCATGGCCTGCGTCATGCCAGAGATGGTCTTTTGCGCGCCATCGATGCCGCGAAGGCTTTCGCCGAACACGCCCTGGCGCAGCGAGTCGAAACGGGCGAGGGTGATTTCGAAGCGTTGATTGACGTCCTCGACCGTGACGGGGCTGCCGTCTTGACCCGCGGCGGAAATGGCGTCGAGCAGGCGGAAGACCTCGATTTCCGCGCGCGTCGTCGCCCAGATGATGTTTTCCTTCTCGGCTTGGGCGATCGAGGATTGCTCCTTCAGCATCTTGTCCACGCTGAACAGCACACAGATCGAGAAGATCAGCGCCGAGACTGCGAGAATCCCGTATCCCCGTATGCGGCCGAGCAGGTTCATTGGACAATCAATTCCACAAGCATGCCGACCGATTTCCGCGTGATGTCGGGCGATTTGAGTTCAGCGAAGCTATCGCGCGGATAGACGATCAGGACCGGCCCATGCGCGCGCACGGCCATGGCCGCGTTGTCCCGCTTGAGCGCGAGGATCACCGGATAGCGCCGGAAATCGGTCATGGGGATGGCGACCGTATAATCGTCGAGCCCGCGCGCGACGACCGACTGGCCGCGCGCGCCGACGGCCAGCATCACGTCGCGCGCCAAGACACCCTCGTAGCGTTGCTTGCCGTCAGTCCAAGGGGAGGAGGTCACGATGGCCTGGGTGCCGAGGCTCTCAAGCATCTCGCGATCGAACTCGGCGCGACCGGGCGCGTTGGTGTTGGTGATCTCGCCCGATACGATCAGGAGCACCAGGCCCGTCGGCCTCGGCAGGTTCTGTTGCGCGGCGGCTGTGGCGGCGCCAAGCCAGGCTGCCATGCCCAACGCAACCGCAGCGCCGGACAGGCGCCAGGCAAAGGCGCGGCGCAGCCTTTTGCCGCCGGGGACGTTTCGGTCTCGTTCGCTCATGGTCCTTTCCGGGACACGGAGATTCGGCCGCACTAATACCTCGGGCGGCGCCAATGCGAATCTATATTATAGGGCAAATTATATGCCAAATCAGTAGGTTATATGAGATTCGGCGGCCCGCCGCAGAAATAGCGGTAAAATTTCAATAACTCAAAGGCTTGGCGCGAGCGGGCAAGCGAGACCTCGCTAGGTCTGAGCCATTCTTCAGGCCTTTCCGGCGTTCGGATTTTGCGAGTTGCAAAGTTCTTGGGCCATCAGCGGTGCAGATTGGGAGCAGGCGGCGGAACTCCCGGACGTTCAGTGTGCGCCCACGGCGCGAGCGCGGCGCAGCCGGCCCCGTGCGCTCAAGGGTTCGGGCAAGGTATCGGACGCACGCACGCGCGCGGCCGGAAAGACTGCGGAAACTTTGGTCCCCACGCCCTTGACGCTATCGATTTCGAGCTCGCCGCCATGGAGTTCGACCAGCGCCTTGGTCAGCGTCAGCCCAAGACCCGTGCCTTCGTATTTGCGGTTAAGCCCGCTTTCGGCCTGGCCGAATGGTGCGAGCACACGCGGCAGGTCCTCGGGCGCGATGCCGATACCGGTGTCGTTCACCGTGAGCGCCAGCGAGCCGTCGGCGCGCTGGATCGCATCCACGTGCACGCGCCCGCCCGGCAAGGTGAACTTTACCGCGTTCGACAGCAGGTTGAGGAAAATTTGCTTCACGCGCCGCTCGTCGGCAAACAGCTTGGGTGGGCTTCCCGGCAGCCTGATCTCCAGCGCGAGATTGCTTGCCTCCGCGCGCGCCTTCACCAGACGGACGCAGGTCTCTATCACCAGCCGGACCTCGACCAATTCCTCGTCGAGCTCAATCTTGCCGGCTTCAGCCTTCGAGACATCGAGAATGTCGTTGATCAGTGTCAACAGGTGCTTGCCGCTTTCGTGGATGTCGTGGGCGTATTCCTGGTAGCTGACATGGCCGAGCGAGCCGAACATCTCGTCTCTCATGATTTCCGAAAAGCCGATGATGGCGTTCAGCGGCGTACGCAGTTCGTGACTCATATTGGCCAGAAGCTCGCTCTTGGTGCGGCTGGCGGCGACCGCTTGATCCTTGGCCTGGCGCAGCATGTCCTCGTCGCGCTTGCGATCGGTGATGTCGAGGGCCGAGCCAATGAAACCTGCAAGCGCCCCGCCGCCGTCGACGCGCGGCACGGCGGTCGAGATGATCCAGCGATACTGGCCGTCGTGGCGTCGTAAACGGTACTCGCAGGTATGGGTCTGACGCGTCGAGATCGCCTCGTCGAATGCCGCGAAAAAATTCGCGGCGTCGTCGGGATGGACGATGTCCGCCCATGGGTGCGCGAGCTCTTGCTCGAGCGAACCGCCGCGAAATTCGAGCCAGCGGCGATTGAGGAACGTGATCTGGCCAGCCTCGTCGCAGGCCCAGACCATGACCGGCGCGCTGTTCGCCATCATGCGGAAATAGGCTTCGCTGCTTTGGCGATCGGCCTCGACCTTGCGCCGCGCGGTCACGTCGACGACGGTCGCAACCATGCCGCCGCGCGGCAATTTGATGTTCGCGAGTTTGACGATTCGGCCGTCGGGAAGAGTATCCTCATGCATGAAGTGATCGAGTTCGCGTATGCGCTGGATCCGATCCGCCGCGAGCGCGGCGGGGTCGCCCGGACCATAATCGCCGCGCCAGGCGCGAAACTGGAAAATGGCTTCGAGGGTGATTCCGGGTTTAGAAAATTCGGACGGCAAGCCGAGAATTTCGGAGTAGCGAGCGTTGCTGGCGGCGGTTGCCAGATTTTCGTCGAACAGAACCGCGCCGTGGTCGAGATTCTCGATCAGGGTTTCGAGATAGGCGGTGCGCTTGCCGAGCGCGGCCTCCTGGCGTTTGAACTCCGTGACGTCCGTGACCACGGT
>JBJXGH010000127.1:0-36158 GCA_046153685.1 Alphaproteobacteria bacterium | reverse complement strand
GCGAGGCTGGCGGCGAGCAGGGCGAGGATGGCGAGCGCGCGAACGAGGTCTATTTGGCTGTCCTCGCCCGCGAGCGCGTGGGGAAAGCGTTCGGCGAGGAAGAACACGGCGCCAAACACTCCGAGGGCGCCGAGGGCAAGCCACAACCAGGGGCGCGGGCGGCGGGGGTTCATCGCGGGCGTCCTTTCCAGCGTGACGGACAAGCGGCCAGGAAATGCACAAGCGAGGTTCGATGTTCCTATATAGATAGGACCGCGCGGGCGGGAATGAAGTGTCATTTCGGAGGGACGGCGATGGCGATGGTCGGAGAAGGCGTGCAATTCGTGCGCGAAATACGCCTGGTGCTCGAAGCCATCCAGGCCACGGGCGGCGAGGCGGCGGGTGATTGCCGGGACATCCTGGGAGCCCTGCCCGCGGACCTGCCTCCGCCCAGGCCCGGACCCAAGCTCAAGGTGGCGGGCCTTCTCGACGGCGCGCTTGGTCGGGCGAACGGCACGCCTCTCGCGGCGCTTGCGCGGGCCGCTTCGCCGATCATCCGCGCCGCCGCTTGGTTCGATTCGCCGCAATACCGCGATCGCGGCCTCGATCCGCGATTCTTCGACAATTACGGCTTCGTCAAGTTCATGGGTCCGGGGACGAATCTACCCGGTCGCGGGGTGGCGGCGGGGTTTCTCATGCTCGGCCCGGACCTCCTTTACCCGGCGCACGCCCATCCCGCGCGCGAGCTATACATCGTGCTGTCCGGCACCGCCGATTGGCAGCGCGGCCAGGAGGATTTCATCGCACGCCGTCCGGGCGATTACATCGTCCATCCGTCTTGGGTGCGCCACGCCATGCGCACGCGCGGCGAGACCTTGCTCGCCATGTATTTCTGGACGGGCGATCTCGAAACCTCGGCGCGCCTTCTGCCCGACGCCTAGTCCTCGAGCAGATAGCCCGTGCGGAAGGGCAGGGGCTCGCTGCCCGCGACCTTGGCGACGACGGCGCCCGGACGAACCAGGCGGTCGCGCGCATGGGCGATGAGTTCGCCGGAAGTGCGGCTCGAAAGTTTCGTGCGCGGCGCCGCGGGATCGCCCGGATCGACGAGCTCGGCGATCGTCTCGCCTGAAGCGACCGTGGCGCCGAGCGCGCGCGCCATGACCAGAACACCCGCATGCGGCGCGCGCACGATATCGACGGCTTCGAGCGCAATCGCCCGGCCGCGCGCCTGCGGCGCGTCCGCGCCGCCCGACAGGACGCCGCGCCCGGCGAGAAAGCGCACGAGGTTTTCCGCGTCCGCCCGCGCCAAGTCGTCGCGCACGTCCGATTGGCCGCGATATTCGAGGGTTGCCGCCAGACAGCCGCGCGGAATGGGGGTTTGCGCGCCGAAGCGTTCGGCGAGTCCGCGCCATGTGCCGCTCATGCTGTCCTCGAACGACCCCCCGCCCGGATCCTCCGACAGCAGCGCAAAGCGCGCGCCGGTGTGGCGCAGCAAATCCTCGCCTGCGCGCCAGTCCTCGATGGCGCGGCTGAGGTAGAAATACAGCACCGCTTCGGCGTCGCAGTGGAGATCGAGCACGATGGCCGCATCCGCCGCACGTTCGACGATGGCGCGTTTCATGTGGCCGAGCGCGCCGCGTGCCGCGAGCGCGCGGGCTGCTTCGGCGAGTGCGGCGCGCACCATTGCTTCGTTCGCGCGCCCGTCGGGACCGAGCCTGGTTTCGAGCAGGCGCGCGGCGTCCGCGGTCAGGTCCGGCCATTGGCGATTGAAATTGCCGCCGCTTGCAAGCTCGTGCCGGCCGAGATGGCTTCCGGCCACTTCTTGATCGAGGCCGATGGGATTGGCCGCAGGCAAAACGACGATTTCACCCAAGATTTGCCCCGCCCCATCCGCCGCGTCGAGGGCGCGCACCAGATGATGGGCGACCAGCATGGCGGGGGTTTCGTCGGCGTGGAGACTGGCCTGGATATAGGCCTTGGGCCTGGTGCCTGGGCTGCCGTAGCGGTGAAAGACAAGTTCGCGCCGCGTGCCCGCGCTTGGGCTCGGCAATTCCACACGTTCGATGCGTTTCATTGTTCCACGCCCATCGCGGCCGAACGCCGAGGCTCGGCCGCGTGCGCCCTCAAGTCAAGCCGCGCCGCCGAAATCGGGATGCGCCGGAGTGCCGCGTGCTATAAAACGCCGCCCATGTCCGATCCCTTCGAGTTGTCCGACGATCCGCCGCCGCCCGCGCGCGGGGCCATTTCCGCCGCCGCCGCCGCGCGGCCCGAGCTGCTCGACGCCCTCAACCCCGCCCCGCGCGAGGCGGTCGAGGCGGTGGCCGGGCCCGTGCTGGTGCTCGCCGGTGCCGGCACCGGCAAAACGCGCGTTCTCACCACGCGCTTGGCGCACATCCTTGCAACGCGGCGCGCCTGGCCGAACCAGATCCTGGCGGTCACCTTCACCAACAAGGCCGCGCGCGAGATGAAGGAGCGGGTGGCGGGGCAAGTGGGCGGCGCGGTCGAGGGGCTGTGGCTCGGAACCTTTCATTCGCTGTGTGCGCGCCTGCTGCGCCGCCATGCCGAGGCGCTTGGACTGACGTCCAGTTTCACGATTCTCGATCAGGACGACCAGATTCGCCTGATCGGGCAGATCCTCCGCGCCGAGAAGATCGACGACAAACGCTGGCCCGCGCGCGCGGTGCATGCGGTCATCGAGCGCTGGAAGGACAAGGGCCTCACGCCCGACAAGGTTCCGGCGGCCGATGGCGGCGATTTCGCCGGCGGGCGGGCGCTCGATATTTATCGCATCTATCAGCAACGCCTGCGCGTGCTCAATGCCTGCGATTTCGGCGATCTCCTGCTGCACGTTCTTACCCTGTTGACGACCGACGCCGAGATCGCGCGCAAATATCAGGAACAGTTCCGCTACATCCTGGTGGACGAGTACCAGGACACCAATGTCGCGCAATATCTTTGGCTGCGCCTCTTGGCGCAGGGTGCGCGCAATATCTGCTGCGTGGGCGACGACGATCAGTCGATCTATTCTTGGCGCGGGGCGGAAGTCGGCAATATTCTGCGGTTCGAGCGCGATTTTCCCGGCGCTCGGGTGGTGCGGCTCGAACAGAATTACCGCTCGACCCAGAATATCCTCGCGGCCGCCTCCGCCCTCATCGCGCACAATCGCGACCGCCTGGGCAAGACGCTGTGGAGCGACGGCGCCGTGGGCGACAAGGTGCGCGTGCGCGGCCATTGGGACGGCGCGGAAGAGGCGCGCGTCATCGCCGACGACATCGAGACGCACCAGCGCGCGCGCGCCAAGCTCTCGGATATCGCCATTCTCGTGCGCGCCTCGTTTCAAACGCGCGAGTTCGAGGAGCGTTTCGTCCAGCTGGGCATCCCCTACCGCGTCGTCGGCGGCCCGCGCTTCTACGAGCGCCAGGAAATCCGCGATGCCCTGGCCTATCTGCGTCTCGTCCATTCGCCTGCCGACGGCCTTGCGTTCGAGCGCATCGTCAACACCCCGCGAAGGGGTATCGGCGATACGACGGTGCAGGGATTGAATGTTCTCTCTCGCGAGATGGGCGTGTCGTTGTTCGAGGCCGCGCGACGCCTGGTCGAAACCGACGAGTTCAAGCCCCAAGCCAAGCGCGCCCTCTCGGCCTTCGTCGAGGATGTTGGGCGCTGGCGGAAACTGACCGAGACCGAGCGCCATCCCGATCTCGCCAAGATCGTGCTCGACGAATCCGGTTACACCGCGATGTGGCGCGCGGCCAAGACGGCGGATGCGCCGGGACGGCTCGACAATTTGAAGGAACTGGTCGCGGCGCTCGAGGACTTCGACGGTCTCGCGGGCTTTCTCGAACACGTCTCGCTCGTCGCCGACAACAACGAGAAGGCCGGCGGCGACATGGTCAATGTCATGACCCTGCACGCGGCCAAGGGCCTCGAATTCGCGACCGTGTACCTGCCGGGCTGGGAAGAAGGCTTGTTCCCCCATCAACGCGCCTTGGACGAGGGCGGCCTCGCCTCGCTGGAGGAGGAACGCCGCCTTGCCTATGTCGGCCTTACGCGCGCGCGCAAGCGCGCGGTGGTGAGCTTTGTCGCCAATCGGCGCATCCACAATATGTGGCAGAGCGCCATTCCTTCGCGCTTTGTGGATGAATTACCGCCCTCGGCGGTCGAGATCGAGGCATCGAACGGGCTCTATCGGGGCCAAGGCGGGCTTTCGGGCGAAGATGCGGAGGATGCCGACGCGGACAACCCCGTCCAAGCCCCTAGGCGCTGGCAGAACCAACAGCGCCACGCGTCCTCGCATTTTGCTTCGCAACGCCCCGCCCAACGCCCCTTGCGCCCGGCGACGATCATCGAGGCAAAGCGCGCGCCCGCCATCGCCAAGACGGCGCCCGCCCACGCGCCGGGCATGCGCGTGTTTCACCAGAAATTCGGCTATGGCCGGGTGACGGCGGCGGACGGCGACAAGCTCGACATCGCATTCGAAAAAGCGGGCGACAAAAAGGTGATGGCGTCTTTTGTCACCAAGGCGTGAGGCGCTTCCTAGGCGTGAGCGGCGAGGAGTCGCGCGGCGAGCGGCGGCTTATATCGCGCTTTCATGCTTTCGCACGCTCTCGCGATAGATCACGTAGAAGCCCGAGCCGACCACGATGAACGCGCCTATGATCGTCCAGCGATCGGGCAAATTGCCGAAGACGGCAAAGCCGAGGGCGGTGGCGGCGACGAGGGACGCGTAGGTCAAGGGCGCGATTGCCGAGGCGGGGGCGAGGGCGAAGGCGCGATTCTGAAACAGATGGGCCGCGCCCGCCAATAATCCTTGGCCGATCAGCAGCGCCCAGACCCATCCCGGCACGTCCACCCAGAAGAACGGCACGGCGAGCGTGGTCATCACCAGGCCCGTGGCCGTGGTGTAGAACAGCGTCGTCGCCACGCTGTCGGCCGCGCTCACCTTGCGCGTGCCGATCTGAAACAGCGCGTTGAGGAAGGCGGCGACGAGAAAGAGCATCGCCGCCCAGTGCATCGTGCCGAGGCCCGGCCGCACGATGATGAGAGCGCCGAGGAACCCAACGAAGACCGCGCTCCAGCGCCGTATTCCGACCTTCTCGCCGAGCAGCGGCACCGAGAGCGCGGTGAGCATCAGCGGCCCGACCGAGGAAATGGCGATGGCGTCGGCCAAGCCCACGAAGGCGAGTGCGTAGATGAACAGGAAGGTCGAGAGGATATTGCAGCTCGCGCGGCCGATTTGCAGGGCCGGCCGTGCCGAGCGTAAGGAGGAGAATCCGCCGTGCCGGGCGAGCAGGCCCACGACGAAGATGCCTTGCGATAGGTGGCGGATCCACATGATGACGGCCGTCGGATAATCGGCCGACAGATATTTGGCGATCGTGTCCATGATCGAGAATGTCGCGATCGAGGCCAGCATCCAGAAGGTGCCCCGGGCGATGCGCGAATGTTCGGTCATGAAATCCTAGCCGCCGATATATTCTTGCGATCGCGGGCGGCGCCGAGTGTGCGCGCGCGATCCTGTTCCCGTCCAGCGCCCGGATGATTGCGATCGAGGCGTTTTGTGCGCGGGTCCGGGCGCGGCTATGGTGATGCTCTCGGGATTGGCGACCAGAATGGGGAGAGAACACGGTGGCGCGCTTTAAGGTCCAGCAAGGCAGCTCCATGCCCGTCCACGCGCCGCTCATCCCCGACCCCTTCGTGCCCTATCACTGCCCGGGCAACGCCACTTTGTTTGCAATCTGCCGGGGCGATAGGCGTAGCTTCGCGCGTTTTCTCAAGCACACGCCGTTCGAGATCGCCTCGGATCTGTTCGTCGTCTCGGTGTCAGATTTTTCGAACTGCGACAAGGTCCCCTATCTGGACGCGGCCATCGTCTTGCCCGTCACTTTCCGCGGTCGGCCGGGCGGGCATTATTTTTTCGAGTACGAGAACGACGACCGCGCCATCGCGGCGGGACGCGATCTGTGGGGCTATCCCAAGAAATACGCCGAAATCGCGCTCGAACGGCGGGCCAAGGCCGCGCGCGGCACCGCGACGCGCCACGGCAAGACGATCATCGATATTTCGGTCGATTTTTCGAAGCCGGTCGCGGACCTGCCGATGGTGCAACTCACGCCGCACTATAATTTGCACGTCCAACCGTGCGCGGACGGCCCGGGCTGGCTGTCCAAGCGCGTCATCGAACGCGACACCTCGCCCGATTTCGAACTGCTGTCGCGCGCGACAGGGCGGGCCAAGGTGAAATTGCGCGGCCTTCCCCAAGATCCCCTGCACGAGTTCGAGCCGAAGGAGGTTTTGGGTGGCTGTCTCGTCATCGGCAATTTCCACGCGACGGAAAAGCACGGCTGGGGCCGCACGGTCGCGCGCTTCAAGCCGAGCGCGCGCTAGCCGGCTTTGACTTGAAGGCGGTCGGCGCGCGCAAGACGCGCCTCGCGATGGGCGACGTAGAGTCCGCTCGCGGCGATCACCCCCGCGCCCATGATCGTGAATAGATCGGGAAGATCGCCCCAAAACAAGAAAGTGACCGCAACCGCGCTGATCATCTGCGAGTACGAAAAGGGCGCGAGCAGCGACATGGGCGCAAAGCGAATGGCGCGCACCAGCAGGAAATGGCTGACCGAGCTCGCGAGGCCGAGCGCCGCGACGAGCGCCAGATCGTGCCAGGTCGGCGGCGTCCAGACAAAGGGCACGATGCAGGCGCCGAACATCAAGCCCCAAACCGCGCCGTACAGCAGCGTTCCCTCGGGATGGTCGTGGGCGTTGAGCTTGCGCGTGCAAATCTGATAGAGCGCGAACATCACGGAGGAGAGCAAGGGCAGAGCCGTCGCCCAATGCACGATGCCGAGGCCAGGGCGCACGACGATCATGGCGCCGAGGAAGGCGACAAAGACTGCGGCCCAGCGCCGCCAGCCGACCTTCTCGCCGAGCAAGGGCACCGAGAGCGCGGTCAGAATCAGAGGGCCCATGAGGCCCGTGGCGAAGGCGTCCGCCACCGACACGAAGGACAGCGCGATGACGAAGGGGATATTGCTGGCGAAGCCGAAAAAGCCGCGGGCGAATTGCAGGCCGTGATGACGGGAGCGCAGAATCGAGAGCGGGTGGCGCGCCAGCACGAAGGGCACGAGCAGCAGAATCTGCATCACGTAGCGCGCCCAGCTGATCTGCACGACGTGCCAGGATTCCGTCAGGTATTTCGCCGCCACGTCCGAGAGCGGAAAGATCGCGTAGGTGATCGCGATCAGCACGATCCCCTCGACGCGGCGCGGATTTTGTTCGGCGGTCATTGGCGGCGGGCCCGGGCGGAGTGTGGGCGCGGCGCGCGCCCGAGGCAAGGAATGGACGGCCGTCTCAGGCCGCGCGGCGCTGGGTCAGGCGTTCGCGATGGGCGATGTAAAGCCCGCTCGCCGCGATGATCAGCGCGCCGAAAATCGTATAGGCGTCGGGCACGTCGCCGAAGATGAGAAAGCCCGATCCCAGCGCGCTCACGATTTGGACATAGGCGAAGGGCGCCAGCAGGGATGCGGGCGCCATACGAAAGGCCTTGGCCATCATGAAATGCCCCGCCCCGCTGATGGCGCTCATGATCAGGATGTAGCGCCAATCCTCCCAGGTCATCGCCTGCCAGATGAAGGGCAGGGCGAGCGTGCTCAGCGCCAGGCCGTACAGCGTGCCGAGCATCAGCGTGCCCTCGGGGTGGTCGTCGGCGGAAACGCGGCGTGTCAGGATCTGAAACACGGCGAAAAATGCCGCGCCCAAGAGCGGCAGCGAGGTCGCCCAGTGCACGAGTCCGAGCCCCGGCCGCACCACGATCATGGCGCCGATGAAGCCGAGCGCGACCGCGCTCCAGCGCCGCCAGCCCACGCGCTCGCCAAGCATCGGCACCGATAGCGCGGTCACCATAAGCGGCCCGACCATATTGACGGCGCAGGCATCGGCCAAGGGAATGAAAGCCAGGGCGGCAAAAAACGGCACATGGCTCAGGAAGCCCGCGGCGCCGCGCGCAAATTGCGCGCCCGGATGGCGGGTGCGTAGCACGCGCAAGGGATGGCGGAAGAAGGTGACGGCTGCGAAGATCGCGGTGTGCACGGCGTAGCGCACCCACGTAATCTGGAGCGCGTGCAGCGTGTCGGTCAGGTACTTGGCCGCCGCGTCTGCCACTGGAAAGAGCGCAAAGGCGGAGGCGATGAGAACAATTCCGGTGATGCGGTGGGGGTGTTCGGCGAGAGCGGGCGGGCGCATGGCGGGCGCAGTCTGTGCGAGACCTTTGATCCGGGCAAGGCGTGCGCGCGGATGAGCGATGGCGCGAACGGCGCGGTCCATGGCGCGTGGCGCATCGCGATCGAGATCGAGGAGGGTTTGGCCGAGCCGTTCTGGGCGGCGCTCGAGGATTTCGGCGACAGCGTGGCGGTGGTGCGCGCGCCGGGCGGTCTCATGCGCGTGGAGGCGTTCGGCGGGTCGCCGCCCGATCGTGCGCGTCTTGAAATCGCGCTCTCGCTGCTCGCGGCGAGTCTCGGAGTTGATGCTCCGGTGCCGCGCATCGAGGAATTGGGCGCGCGGGATTGGCTTGTGGAAAACCGCTTGAGCTTTGCGCCCGTGGCCATCGGGCGATTCCTGGTGCACGCGGTCGGGGATAGGCCGGCGCTTGACCACGGCGTCATCGCGCTCGCGCTCGATGCCGGCATGGCCTTTGGCTCCGGCCGTCACGCCTCGACGCAGCTTTGCCTACATGCTTTCGACACCTTGGCGCGCGCGGGCGTGCGCGTGCGGCGCGCGCTCGATCTCGGTTGCGGTTCGGCGATTCTCGCCATCGCGATGGCCAAGCTGTGGCGTGCGCGCGTGATCGCCTCGGATGAAGATCCGGCGGCCCTGGCGGTCGCGGCGGAAAACGCGAGCTTGAACTTCGCGCGGCTGCGGCTGCGCGCGGCGCGTGGTTTTGGCCACCCCGATCTCGGCGCCTTCGGGCCCTATGATTTGGTGGTCGCGAATATTCTGTTTCGGCCTTTGCTGGCGCTCGCGCCCACAATCGCGCGCCACGTGCGCCCGGGCGGGCATGCGGTGCTCTCTGGCCTTCTGGTGGGCGAAGAGCGCAGGATCGTGCGTGCCTATGAGGCGGTCGGACTGCGCACCGCGCGCCGCATGCGGCACGAGGGCTGGCTTGGCCTGATATTCAGGCGTGATGCGACGAGGCGTGATGCGACGAGGCGTGATGCGATGGGGCAGGATGCGATGGGGCGCCATGCCATCGAGCGCGGCCCGGCGCGGCGCGGCGAAGTCGGTGCGGATCGAATGCCGGCGGGGCAGGAAGAATTCCGGCCCCGCCGAGCGGTCTCGAATTCGTCCGTTTAGGCGGCGACGGACACCTTGTTGTCGTTCGACGTGCGCGCGGTCTCGTCCGCAAGACGCGCGATGTCGTGTCGCTGCACGCCGATATCCTTGAGCATCGCGTCATCCAGGCGCGACAGCGCGAAGGTGGTGCTCTGACGGGCAAACGCGCGCGTGGCGAGCGAGCCTGCACGGCCGAACAGGCGGGTCAAAGGCGCGGTCAAGGCGCCGAGCGCGACCACCGGGATCAGCATCGCTTCACCGAGTAGGCTCGCGAGATCGCCACCGGAGCGCTTGGAGCCGAAATTATTGAAGTCGGGGGACATGGGATATACCTCAGCTAGAACCAAATTGCATGAATATCGCTGTTATTTTGCAGCGCAGAATACTCAAATAGTATATGGATCAATTAATTACAATATTATGAATGCAGCGCAGCATTGCAATTACAGCATGGCTAAATCTGTGAATGCCCGCTGCTTGCCGCCTCGACGCCCCCATCCTAGTTTGGCGCGATGAGTGCCAAATCCCAGCCTGGAGACGAAGATTCCCCGCCCGCGATTTATCGCGGCGACGAGGAATTGGGGCGGTTATTGATCAAGGCTGGCAGCGCGTTAGGACCTTCCGAGGTGCGCGCTCTGGTATCCGGCGTGCTCGGCGCCCCGACCGATGCCAGGGCCGATTCCTGGCATGAGCTCGTGGCCGTTTCGCCTGGCCCCGGTTTGAAGGCAGAGCTCGATGCCCTGAAGGCCGCGCTCGCCAACGTGCCGTGCGGGCCTTTTCGGCCTCGCGCCGAGCGTCTGCCGGCCTTGCGCGCCGAATTGCGGCGCTTGGAAATTGCGGGCTTTATCGTGCCGCGCACCGACGAGCATCAGAACGAATTCATCCCGCCGGCCTTCGAGCGCCTTGCTTGGTTGACCGGTTTCACGGGCTCGGCGGGCTCGGCCGTCGTGCTCGAGGCGCGCGCCGCGATCTTCGTCGATGGCCGCTATACCCTTCAGGTGCGCGATCAAGTGGCGATGTCCGATTTCGAGCCGCGCCACGCGAGCGAGCAACCCGCACACGCATGGATTGCCGAGCATCTGCCCATGGGCGGGCGTCTTGGATACGATCCGCGCCTTCATGCGCTAACCGAGATCGAACGCCTCGCGGCCGCGTGCGAGCGTGCGGGCGGCGCGTTCGTGGCGTGCGCCGAAAACCCGGTGGATGCCGTGTGGTCGGATCGCCCCGCCCCGCCCTTGGCGCCCATCGTGGCGCACCACGCGCGCTTTGCCGGGCGGACGCACGACGAAAAGCTTCGCGCGCTGGCTGAACATCTCGTCCAGCGCCGATTGGCCGCCGCCGTCGTTACCGCGACGGATTCGGTTGCTTGGCTGTTCAATATCCGCGGCGGCGATTTGCCCCATACTCCCGCGCCGCTGGCCTCGGCGGTCGTGCACGCCGATGGCGGGGCGGAATTGTTCGTCGATGGGCGCAAGCTTTTGCCCGCGACGCGCGCGCATCTGGGTAATCGCGTGCGCGTGGCGGAACCTGGCGCGCTCGACGATGCGCTTGCGCGCCTTGCGGGCAAGCGCGTGCTGGCCGATCCCGCCTCGGTCTCGGCCTTTGTCTTCGAGCGCCTGCGCGCCCACGGAGCGGATGTCGCGCGCGAGGCCGACCCGTGTCAGTTGCCAAAGGCGCGCAAGACCGCGGCCGAACTCGACGGCGCGCGCGCCTGTCACCGGCGCGACGGCGCGGCCTTGACGCGATTTTTGCATTGGCTCGAGGGCGCCGCGCGCTCGGGCGCGCTCGGCGAGGTCGCGGCGGCCGAGCGGCTGGCCGAGTTTCGCCGGGAGGGCGAGAATTTCCGCGATCTGTCCTTCGACACCATTGCCGGCGCGGGTCCCAACGGCGCCATCGTGCATTACCGCGCCCTTCCGGGCGCCGAGCGGAAACTTGAGCCCGGCACGCTGTTCCTGCTCGATTCGGGCGCGCAATATCTCGACGGCACGACCGATGTCACGCGCACGGTCTTGGTGCGCGGCGGCGCGCCGCCCACCCCCGAGCACAAGGATCGCTTTACCCGCGTGCTCAAGGGCCATATCGCGCTCGCGACCGCGCTGTTCCCCAAGGGCACCACCGGCTCACAGCTCGACCCGCTGGCGCGTCGCGCGCTCTGGGCGGCTGGTCTCGATTACGATCACGGCACGGGCCACGGCGTGGGCAGCTATCTTGGCGTCCACGAAGGCCCGCAGCGCATCTCGAAATTGCCGAACGCGGTCGCGCTCGAGCCGGGCATGATCGTTTCCAACGAGCCCGGCTATTACAAGACGGGTGAATACGGCATTCGCATCGAAAATCTCGTCGCCGTCGTGCCCGCCCAGGCGCCCGCGGGCGCCGAGCGCGAACTGCTCGGCTTCGAGACTTTGACGCTCGCGCCCATCGACCGGGCCTTGATCGAGCCGGAATTGCTCGACGCCGCCGAGCGCGCCTGGCTCGACGCCTATCATGCGCGGGTATGCGAGACGCTCTCGCCCGCCCTCGATGCCGCGGCGCGCGCCTGGCTCGAAACGGCGACCGCGAAGCTGGCCTAAGCAGCGGATCTAAAATGCGCGCCTAAGCTCCCGTGCCGCCGACGGTCAGGCCGTCGATGCGCAGGGTCGGCTGGCCCACGCCCACGGGCACGCTTTGGCCGTCCTTGCCGCACGTCCCGACTCCAGTATCGAGCGCCATGTCGTTGCCGATCATGGCGACCTTGGTCAGCGCATCGGGGCCGTTGCCGATGAGGGTCGCGCCCTTGACCGGCGCGCCGACCTTGCCGTCCTCGATCAAATAGGCCTCCGAGGACGAGAACACGAACTTGCCCGAAGTGATATCCACCTGGCCGCCGCCGAACTGAACGGCGTACAGCCCGCGTTTGACCGAACGCAGGATGTCTTCGGGCGGGGCGTCGCCGGCCAGCATCATCGTATTGGTCATGCGCGGCATGGGCGCGTGCGCGTAGCTCTCGCGCCGCCCATTGCCGGTCGGGCGCATGTTCATGAGCCGGGCATTGAGCCTGTCCTGGAGATAGCCGACCAGGATCCCGTCCTCGATCAGAACATTGCGTCCCGACGGCGTGCCCTCGTCGTCCACATTGAGCGAGCCACGCCGGTTGGCGAGCGTGCCGTCATCGATCACGGTCACGCCCTTTGCGCCGATGCGTTGGCCCATGAGGCCCGAGAAGGCCGAGCTTTTCTTGCGGTTGAAATCGCCCTCAAGGCCGTGGCCGATGGCTTCGTGCAGCAGGATGCCTGGCCAGCCCGAGCCCAGCACCACGGTCATTTCGCCCGCGGGCGCGGGCACCGAGCGGAGATTGACCAAGGCTTGGCGCAGCGCCTCGTCTACCTGGGCGCGCCAATTCAGAGGATCGATCCAGGCCTTGTAGCCCGCGCGTCCGCCCGTGCCGTGGCTGCCCGTCTCCAGCCGCTCGCCCTCGCCGGCGACGATCGAGACATTGAGGCGCACCAGGGGGCGGATATCGCCTGCCCGCGCGCCGCCCGCGCGCAGGATTTGCACGGCTTGCCAGCTGCCAAGCAACGACACGCTGACTTGCCGCACGCGTCCATCGCGCCCGCGCGCATAGGCGTCGATTTCGGTCAAAAGCCGGACCTTGTCCTCGAAGGCGACTTCGCCCAAGGGGTTGGTGTCGGTGTACAGCGCGTGATTGGTCGCAGCAGGCGCGTCGCCCGTCTTCCCGGCATAACCCGCCGATACGGCTTTGACCGTTTGGGCCGCGCGCCGGATGGCCGCCTCCGAGAGCTCCGAGCCATGGGCGTAACCCGTCGTCTCGCCCGCGACGGCCCTGAGACCGAAGCCCTGTGTCGTGTCGTAGCTCGCCGATTTGAGCCGACCGTCGTCGAACACCAGGCTCTCGGACTGGCAATACTCGAGGTAGAGCTCGCCGTCATCCGCTCGCACCAAGGCATCGTCCACGGTTGCCCCGAGCCGAAGGCGGTCGAGACCCGCGCGGGCGAAGAAAATCTCGTCGGTGCGGGCCAGATCGGACATGGCGGGGTCTCCAGGCAGGGCGGGTGCGGCGGGGCCGCGATTTCGTGTCGAGTCGACCAAGTTATAGGTATCGAGGAGCAATAAGAATATAGAGCACCCGAAGCCCTTGTTCGGGTTGAGGGTTAAGAGCCTCGATGTTATGGTCCGCGCCGCAAGCGGCCGTCCGGGCGTTCTTTCGCGGCCGTTGTGCGGGGGGAACGGCCGGTGCCAAGCGTTGGGGGGATTCCAAACGGCTGGCGGCCGGTGTTCGTGGACGTCGCGCCCGATGCGCGGCGGGGAATGCGCGGTTCGGCATTCCGTTCGTTCAATGTAAGCAGGCGTCGAACCGCGACGCCTTCAAGGGGATTGGGCTGGTGATGCGCGCGAGCAAGACTTGGACCGCGGCGCTTATGGCGCTTGTCGGATTCGTGCCGTTCCAGGCTTCGGCCGGGGCGTCGCACGATTGGCAGACCGGCTTTGTCCTGCCGGCCTCGCCGAACATGGCATCGATCGTCAATTTCAATGATTGGCTGTTCTGGATCATCGTGGCGATCTCGGCCTTCGTTCTTGGCCTGCTCGTCTACGCCATGCTCCGCTTCAACGAAAAGTCGAACCCCACCCCTTCGCGGCGTTCGCATAACACGCTCATCGAAGTGATTTGGACCGTGGTGCCAGTCATCATTCTGGTCGGCATCGCGATCCCGTCCTTCAAGCAGCTCTATTATCTCGGCCGCACGCCGGCCGAGATCGGACTCACGCTCAAGGCGACCGGCAAGCAATGGTATTGGTCGTACGAGTATCCCGATCACCCCGGCCTATCTTTCGATGCCTTCATGGTGCCGGACGACGCGCTCCAGCCGGGCCAGCTTCGCCTGCTCGAAACCGACAACATCGTGTACGTTCCCGTGGACACCAATGTGCGCGTCCTGTTGACGGCGGACGATGTCATTCACGCATGGGCCGTGCCGGCGCTCGGCGTGAAGCAGGACGCCGTGCCGGGGCGGACCAATGAATTGTGGTTCCGCGCGACCAAGCCTGGTTCCTATTACGGCCAGTGCTCGGAATTGTGTGGCATCAATCACGGCTTCATGCCGATCCGCGTCGAGGTCGTCTCCCAGGAAGACTTCACCAAATGGATCGAGGAAAAGAAGGCCGCGATGAACGGCGGCGGCGCGAAGCTCGCGCAAGTTGCCGGCCAATAAATTGGCCGCGAAAGCCAACGGACCGCGTAAAGCGTAAAGAAGGACCCTGCGATGAGCTATCTGTTCAGGACTCACGACGAACACGGCAACCCGGCCGGCTGGCGGCGCTGGCTGTATTCGACCAATCACAAGGACATCGGCACGATGTACCTGATCTTCGCCGTGGTCTTCGGCGTGATTGGTCTCATCTTCTCCATCGTCATTCGCGCCGAATTGGCCAGTCCGGGCCTGCAAATCCTCGGCGGCGACCATCAGCTTTACAACGTGCTCATTACCGGCCACGGCCTGATCATGATCTTCTTCATGGTCATGCCGGCAATGATCGGCGGCTTCGGCAATTGGATCGTCCCCATCATGATCGGCGCGCCCGACATGGCGTTCCCGCGCATGAACAATATTAGCTTCTGGCTGCTGATCCCCGCGGGCATTCTGCTGCTGTGCGCCGCCTTCGTCGGCGGCGGCACGGGCACGGGCTGGACGTTCTATCCGCCGCTGTCCTCGACGCCAGGCCATGACGGGCCATCGGTCGATTTCCTCATCCTTTCCATCCACCTTGCGGGCGCGTCCTCGATCCTGGGCGCGGTCAATTTCATCACCACCATCCTCAATATGCGCGCGCCGGGCATGACGCTGCACCGCATGCCCCTGTTCGTCTGGTCGATTCTGGTGACGGCGTTTCTGCTGCTGCTGTCGCTGCCGGTGCTCGCCGGCGCAATCACCATGCTGCTGACCGATCGCAATTTCGGCACCGCGTTCTTCCGCCCCGATTTGGGCGGCGATCCCTTGCTGTTCCAGCATCTATTCTGGTTCTTCGGCCACCCAGAGGTTTACATCCTCATCCTCCCGGGCTTCGGCATGATCAGTCAGGTGATTTCGACCTTCTCGAAGAAGCCAGTGTTCGGCTATCTCGGCATGGCCTACGCCATGGTGGGAATCGGCTTCGTCGGTTTCATCGTCTGGGCCCACCACATGTACACGGTGGGCATGGGCGTCGATACCAAGGCCTATTTCACGGCGGCGACCATGGTCATCGCCGTGCCCACGGGCCTCAAGATCTTCAGCTGGATCGCGACCATGTGGGGCGGCTCGATGCAGTTCCGGGTGCCGATGCTGTGGGCGATCGGGTTCATTTTCCTGTTCACCGTGGGCGGCGTGACGGGCGTGGTGCTGGCGAATGCCGGCATGGATACGGCCTTCCACGATACCTATTACGTGGTCGGGCATTTCCACTACGTGCTGTCGCTCGGTGCCGTCTTCTCGGTTTTCGCGGGTTTCTATTACTGGTTCCCGAAGATGACCGGCAAGATGTACTCCGAAGGCTTGGCGAAGCTGCATTTCTGGATGAGCTTCATCGGCGTTAACCTCACATTCTTCCCCATGCACTTCCTCGGTGCGGCGGGCATGCCGCGGCGCATCCCGGATTACCCGGATGCCTATGCCGGGTGGAACATGGTGGCATCCTATGGTTCGTACATCTCGGGTGCCGCGACGCTGGTGTTCCTCTTTTTGGTCGTGCAAGCCTTCGCCAAGGGTCGGAAGGTGGGCGCCAATCCGTGGGGCCCGGCGGCCGATACGCTTGAATGGACGGTGAGTTCGCCGCCGCCGTTCCACACCTTCGACGAGTTGCCAAAGATCGAGCAAGCACGCGCCCATTGAGCGCGGGTACGATCCAGGCGCGTGAATACGGGACGGCTGGAGCGCTCCGGCCGTCCCGCTTAGCCGAGGTTAGCAAAACGGGAATCATGATCCGGTGAGCGATAGGACGGCGGAATTGGGCATGGCCGTGCCCCAGGCGGGCACGGCGGCGGCGGCTGATTACATCCGCCTGCTGAAGCCACGCGTGATGTCGCTCGTCGTCTTCACGGGGTTTGTCGGTCTCGTGCTCGCGCCTGGCACGATGCATCCGGTATTGGCGGCCATCGCCATCCTATGCATCGCGGTCGCGGCCGGCGCGTCGGGCGCCATAAACATGTGGTTCGACCGCGACATCGACGCGCTGATGGAGCGCACGCGCGACCGGCCATTGCCTGCGGGCCGCATGGCGCCGGGGGAAGCGCTCGGTTTCGGCATTGTGCTTGCCGTCGGCTCGGTGTCGGTGATGGGGCTTGGGGTCAACTGGACGGCCGCGGCGTTGCTCGGGCTCACGGTCGGGTTCTATGTCTTGGTTTACACCATGTGGCTCAAGCGCCGCACGCCGCAGAACATCGTGATCGGGGGCGCGGCCGGCGCGTTTCCGCCGATGATCGGCTGGGCGGCCGCGACGGGTGAGATCACGCTCGCCTCCGTCGTGCTGTTCGCCATGATCTTCATGTGGACGCCGCCGCATTTCTGGGCGCTGTCGCTCTACCGCGCCGCGGACTACGCGCGCGCGGGCGTGCCCATGCTGCCCGTCGTCGCGGGCATCGCCGAGACCAAGCGCCAGATCCTTATTTACACCGTGCTCTTGGTGCCGACGACGCTCGCACCCTATTTCATCGGCCTGTCGGGTCTGGTCTATTTCGTACCCGCGATCGTGCTCAACGCGCTGTTCGTGCTCGGCGCGCTCGCGGTGCGGCGCGATACCACCCACCGGGCGGCCAAGCGCCTGTTTGGCTATTCGATCCTGTATCTGTTCCTGTTGTTCGCTCTGCTGCTCGTTGATCGGACGGCGGCCGGGTGACATGGCGGGTGGCGAAAATGGCGCGGGTGGCGAAAATGGCGCGGAGTTCAAAAAGCGGCGTCGCGGGCGCAATTGGGCCCTGCTCGCGGTGCTGTTTGGCCTTGCCGTATTGTTCTACGCGATGACGATCGTGCGCCTGGGGGGCGGACAGTGACGGCACGGCGCAACACCCTTCTGGCGACAAGTCTGGTGGGCTTGGTCGCGGCCATGGTGGGGCTGTCCTATGCCTCGGTGCCCTTGTACCGGCTGTTCTGTCAGGTCACCGGCTTCGGCGGCACGACGCAGCGCGCCTTGGCGGCACCGGACACGGTGCCGGCCGCGCTTGCCGACCGGGTGTTCACGGTGCGCTTCGACGCGACGGCCAATTCCAATCTGCCCTGGCGCTTCGAGCCGGTGCAGGGCGAAATGAAGGTGAAGGTCGGCGAGGAGAACTTGGCGTTCTATCGCGCGGTCAATCTATCCAAGGAAGACGTGACCGGCAGCGCCACGTTCAACGTCAATCCGCCGATTGCGGGCGCGTATTTTTCCAAGATTGCGTGCTTTTGCTTCGAGGAGCAGACGCTCGCCGCCGGACAATCGGTCGAAATGCCGGTTTCCTTCTTTATCGATCCCGCCGTCGCCAAGAATTGGGAAATGGCCAGCGTGAAGGAAATCGTGCTGTCCTATACGTTTTTCCGCGCCGAGACGCAGACCGGCAAACAGGCCGCAGCGTCTTCGCGCGTCACGGCCAACTGACCCGAACACGACACGTCGCGCGGGGCGCCGGTGAGGGCGTGCCACGCGAAGAACCGGAGACAAACATGGCACAGTCGCACGCCGCCCATCACAAACATCCCTGGCACTTGGTGGACCCCAGCCCCTGGCCCGTCCTAGGCGCCCTGGGTGCCCTGACCCTGACCTTGGGCACCGTCTTGTTCATGCACGGCGGCACTTGGCTGGTCATGGCCGGCGGCGGGGTCATCATCCTGTACACCATGTTCGCGTGGTGGCGTGATGTGATTCGCGAAGCCGAGCATCAGGGCCATCATTCGGCCGCGGTACAGATAGGCCTGCGCTTCGGGATGGTGTTGTTCATCGCTTCGGAGGTCATGTTCTTCGTCGCCTGGTTCTGGGCTTATTTCAGTTCGGCCCTCTTCCCCACCGAGGCGATGGGCGGGCATTGGCCGCCCTCGGGCGTTACCACCTTCAATCCGTGGGGCCTGCCGTTCCTCAACACGGTAATCCTGCTGACCTCGGGCGCGACGGTGACCTGGGCGCATCACGCGCTGAAGGAGGGTAATCGCCGCCATGTGATCCTGGGGCTTATTCTCACCATCGCGCTCGGCGCGACCTTCACGGCCGTTCAGGCCTACGAATATTCGCAGGCGCCGTTCGGCTTCCGCGAAGGTATCTACGGCTCGACCTTCTTCATGGCCACGGGCTTCCACGGCGCTCACGTCATCATCGGCACCATCTTCCTGACGGTCTGCCTGATCCGCGCGATGAGGGGCCATTTCAAGCCCGATCATCATTTCGGTTTCGAGGCGGCCGCCTGGTATTGGCACTTCGTGGACGTGGTTTGGCTGTTCCTGTTCTGCGGCATCTACTGGTGGGGCAAGGGCGCCGTCACGCATTGAAGATGGCGGGCGAGGGCCATTTCCCGCCCGTCTCGGCGTTCTCTGCCGGTTTGAGGTGCGCTTGCCCGCGTTGCGGGCGGGGCCGGCTGTTCAAGGGTTTTCTCGAGACCGCACAGGTCTGCACTGTGTGCGGTCTCGAGCTTTCCTCCCAGGATTCGGGCGATGGCCCGGCTGTGTTCATCATTCTCATCCTCGGCTTCGTGGTCGTGGGTTTGGCGTTATGGACCGAGATCGCCCATGAACCGCCCCTGTGGGTCCACGCTCTGCTTTGGCCGCCGCTCATTCTCGGCGGCTCGCTCGGTCTGCTGCGTCCGTGCAAGGCGGTGATGATCGCGCTGCAGTACCGCAATCGCGGTCATACCTTTGGCGCTGATTCGGCCTTTGGCTTTGATCCGGGCGGCGCGGACGCGGGAACTTCGGATTCGGGCGATTCGGATATGGGCAATTCGGGCAAGGGGCGATGACGGGGGCTGCCGGCGCGCGCCGGTCGCTTCTGTGGCCGCGCTTGGTCGCGCTCGCGGGCATCGTGGTTCTGATCGGTCTCGGCACCTGGCAGATGCAGCGCCACGAATGGAAAACGGCCTTGATCGCCGAAATCGATCAGCGCCGCGTGGCGCCGGCACTCGAGTCCTTGCCCGCGACTGTTGAGCCCACGCTCGAGTTTCGTCAGGTCGCGCTCGTCGGCCGCTTTCTCCACGACAAGGAAATGCGTCTGATAAGCCGCTCGCGCGGCGGTGTTGTGGGGCTGGAGCTGGTGACGCCCCTGGCGCTTGCCGACGGCACGACGGTGCTCGTCAATCGCGGCTGGGTGCCGGGCAGTTTGGCCGATGCTGCCAAGCGGCCGGACACGCTCGTCTCTGGCGAGGTGCAGGTGCGGGGCGCGGTGCGGCTCGGCGAACGCCTGGGCTGGGCCACGCCCGAGAATCGCCCCGCCGAGGGCCTGTGGTTCTCGGTTGATCTCGCGGCGATGGCCTCCGATTCCGGCATTTCCGCCCTGCCCTATATCGTTGTCATTGAGGGCGCGGGGCTCGAATTGCCACGCCCGCGCCAGCCCGGCGCCTTGCCGAAGAACGACCACCTCCAATACGCGCTCACCTGGTACGCGCTCGCCGCCGCGCTCGGCGTCATCGCCGTGCTGGCCGCGCGGCAAGCGCGCCGATGAAGTCCCGCGCCGCGCGGCGGGTTCACCGATGAAGTCCTATGCCGCGCTGACCCAGCGCTTTGCGCGCATGGCCGCGCTTGAGGAGGCGACGGGTCTCTTGCATTGGGACATGTCGGCGATGATGCCGCCGGGGGGCGCCGGAGCGCGCGCCGAACAGCTCGCGGCCCTGAGGCGCGTGCGCCACGACCTCATCGCCGACCCGGCCCTGGCCGAGCTTCTGGACGAGGCCGAGACCGAGGCCGGCCTCGATTCCTGGCAGCGCGCCAATCTCGTCGAGATGCGCCGGAATTGGAATCACGAGACCGCGCTCGACGGCGCGCTCGTCGAGGCGCTGAGCAAGGCGTGCTCGGCGTCCGAAATGGTTTGGCGCGAGGCGCGGCCGCGTTCGGATTACCAAGCCGTGCGCCCCCATCTCGCGGAAGTTCTGCGTCTCGTGCGCGAGGCGGCCTCCGCCAAGTCCGCGCGTCTCGGCTGTTCGCCCTACGACGCCCTGCTCGACGAGTACGAGCCGGGCGGCCGCGCCGCGCGCATCGATCCGGTGTTCGATGCCTATGCCGCCTTCCTGCCCGATTTTCTCGAGGCCGTGCTGTCGCGCCAAGGCGCGCGGGGTCCCGCATTGGCGCTCGATGGGCCGTTTCCTCTCGCGACGCAGCGCACCTTGGCGGCCTCGTTCATGGCCGCGCTCGGATTCGATTTCGCGCACGGCCGCCTCGATGAGAGCCTCCACCCCTTCTGCGGTGGCGTGCCCGAGGACGTGCGCATCACCACGCGCTACGACGAAGCGAATTTCTCGCGCGGCCTCATGGGCGTACTGCACGAAACCGGGCACGCGCTGTACGAACGCGGCCTTCCCACGGCCTGGCGGCGCCAGCCCGTGGGTCGGGCGCGCGGCATGAGCATGCACGAAAGCCAATCCCTTCTCGTCGAGATGCAGGTCTGCCGTTCTCGCGCCTTCTTTACTTTCGCAGCACCGCGCATTCGCGCGGCGTTCGGGCGCGAGGGCCCGGCGTGGAGCGCCGAAAATCTCCATCGTCATTATTCGCGCGTCGAACGCGGGTTCATCCGAGTGGATGCCGACGAGGTGACCTATCCCGCGCATGTCATCCTGCGCTATCGCCTCGAACGCGCGCTGATCGCGGGCGAACTTCTGCTTGGCGATCTGCCGGGGGCTTGGGCCGATGGCTTGAAGGCTCTGCTCGGCGTGGTGCCGCCCGATGATCGGCGCGGCTGTTTGCAGGACATCCACTGGTACGACGGCGCCTGGGGGTATTTTCCAACCTACACCCTTGGCGCCATGACCGCCGCGCAAGTGTTTGCCGCCGCACGCAAGAGCCTCGACGGACTCGACGGCCAGATCGCTTCCGGCGAGTTCGCGCCGCTCATCGCCTGGCTCGGGCGCGAGGTGCATGGCCGCGCGTCCGTCCTCGACACCGAAGCCCTGCTGGTCGCCGCGACCGGAAAGCCCCTCGACCCCGAGCTTTTCCAACGCCATCTCGCGAATCGCTACCTTTCTTAAAATATCGCTTATTTTCAATGATTTAGAGTAATTGCAGCATTCGCCGCCCGCCCTGTACCCTGGGGACCGATCCCCGAGGGAAAACCGAGCCTTGCGCTATATCAGCACCAGAGGTGCAGCCCCCGCGCTGCCGTTCGACGATGTGCTTTTGGCGGGTCTCGCCGAGGACGGCGGGCTATATGTGCCCGAATTCTGGCCGAACCTCGACGCGCCGACGCTCGAGTCCCTTCGCGGTCTCTCATACGACGAACTCGCCGTGCGCGTGATGGCGCCCTTCATCGCCGGTACCATCGCGGATGCCGAACTCGCCGCCATGGCAAAGGACGCCTACCGCGATTTTGGCCACCGTGTGGCGGCGCCCTTGCGCCAACTCGATACCGGACTTTGGCTGCTCGACCTCACCCGCGGCCCGACGCTGGCGTTCAAGGACTACGCCATGCAGCTGGTGGGGCGGATGTTCGATCTCGTGCTGAAGCGGCGCGGGCGGCGCGTGACCATCGTCGGCGCGACCTCGGGCGATACCGGCGCGGCGGCGATCGAGGCTTGCCGGGGACGCGCGGCGATCGACATTTTCATTCTTCACCCGCGCGGTCGGGTCTCGGAGGTTCAGCGGCGGCTGATGACCACGGTCACGGACAGCAATGTCCACAACATCGCCATCGACGGCACGTTCGACGATTGCCAGGATCTGGTAAAGGCGATGTTCGCCGATCGGGCACTGCGCGAACGCCTGGGGCTGTCGGCGGTCAATTCGATCAACTGGGCGCGCGTGATGGCTCAGATCGTCTATTACGTCGCCGCCGCAATCGCGCTCGGCGCGCCGGCGCGCGCCGTCGCCTTCAGTGTGCCCACGGGAAATTTCGGCAATGTGCTGGCCGCGTACGGCGCGCGGCGCATGGGCCTGCCGATCTCCCAGCTCGTCGTCGCCTCGAACGCCAACGACATTCTCCATCGATTCCTCGAAACCGGACGCATGGAAATGGGCGCGGTCGTGCCCACGCTCTCGCCCAGCATGGATATCCAAGTTTCGAGTAATTTCGAGCGCCTATTGTTCGAAATCCTCGACCGCGACGGACCGGCCGTCGCGCGCGCCATGGCCGGCTTTCGCAAGGACGGGCGCTTGACGCTCGAACAATCCGCCTGGCGCGAGGTGCGCGCCCTGTTCGACGGCCATCGCGAGGACGACGCGGGCACCCTGGCGGCGATGGCCGCCGAATACAACGCCTCCGGCGAACTTCTCGATCCCCACACCGCAATCGGCGTAGCCGCGGCGCGCGCGCGGCGGCGCGACGCCGTCACGCCGATCGTGGCGCTGGCGACCGCGCATCCGGCCAAGTTTCCCGACGCGGTCGAGCGCGCCACCGGCTTGCGCCCTTCCTTGCCCGCGCGCCTTGCCGATTTGTTCGAACGCGAGGAGCGCGTGGCCACGCTTCCGAACGATCTCGGCGCGGTGAAGGCGTTCGTCGCAGCGCGCGTCGCGCTCAAGGGGGCCGCATGACGATCGAAATCACGCACCTGGCCAACGGTTTCACCGTCGCCACCGACGCCATGGCCCATGTCGAGACCGCCTCGGTTGGCGTGTGGGTGGCCTCCGGCACGCGCAACGAACGGCCCGAGTGGAACGGCATCGCGCACATGCTCGAACACATGGCCTTCAAGGGCACCGCGCGGCGTAGCGCGCAGGACATCGCCGAGGAAATCGAGGCGGTCGGCGGTCAGTTGAATGCCTATACCTCGCGCGAGCATACCGCCTATTACGCCAAGGTTCTGGCGGGCGACCTGCCGCTCGCGGTCGATATTCTGGCCGACATTCTCCAGCATTCGGCATTCGACGCGGCGGAACTCGAACGCGAACGCACCGTGATTCTCCAGGAAATCGGCCAGGCCAACGACACTCCCGACGACATTGTCTTCGACTATCTCCAGGCCGCGGCCTTTCCCGACCAGGCCATGGGCCGCTCGGTGCTGGGCACGAGCGAAACGGTCAAGGCGATGGGCCGCGCCACGCTGTTCGACCATCTGCACGCCGAATACGGGCCCGAGCGCGCCATCCTCGCGGCCGCCGGGCGGCTCGAACACGGACAAGTCGTGGACATGGCGCAACGGCTGTTCGGTGCCATGGCTCGCGCCGCTAGTGCGCCCCCGGCGCCTGAACCCGCGCGCTATGGCGGCGGCGAGAAACGCGAGGCGCGCGAGCTCGAACAGCTTCACCTCGTGCTCGGCTTCGAGGGCGTGGCGGTGACCGACCGTGACTACTACTCGTCATCCGCGCTCTCGGTTCTGCTGGGCGGCGGGATGTCTTCGCGTTTGTTCCAAGAGGTGCGCGAGAAGCGCGGACTTGCCTATTCCATCTACTCCTTTGCGTCGTCCTACCTCGACTGCGGATTGTTCGGTATTTATGCCGGCACGGGCGAGGCATCGGTGCCCGAACTCATCGCCGTCACCGCCGGCGAAATTATTTCGGTGACCGCGCGGGTGGGAGCGGACGAATTGGCCCGCGCGCGCGCCCAGCTCAAGGCCACGACCCTGATGGCGCTCGAAAGCACGGGCGCGCGGTGCGAACGACTGGCGCAAAATCTCATGTCGTTCGGCCGCATCGTGCCGATCGCCGAAATCGTCGAGCGCATCGGGGCGGTGGACGAGGCGGCGATCGCGGCGGCCGCGCGCCGGATCTTCCACGGGCCCGTCTCGATCGCGGCCGTGGGGCCGCTCGCAACCCTCGACAGCATCGAGGGCGTCCAAGCACGATTTGCCTGAGAAACCGGGTACCGATCACGCCATGCTTCGTCTGCTGCGCACCCTGTCGTACAACACCCCGCTATTGCGCCTAGACGCGCGGCGCGTGTTCCTGCGGGCGCCATCGGAACGGGATTGGCGCGAATGGGCCGAATTGCGCGCCGTCTCGCGCGCATTTCTCGAACCGTGGGAGCCATCATGGCCGGCGGACGCGCTGGCGCGCGCGATTTATCGCCGCCGCCTCGACCAGATCGCCGACGAGTTGCGCTCCGACACGGGCCATTCCTTTCATATCTTCCGGCGCGGCGACGAGCGCCTTGTGGGCGGCATCAGCCTCACGAATATCCGTCGAGGCGTCGTCCAATCGGGCACGCTCGGATATTGGATCGGTCAGCCCTTCGAGCGCCTCGGCCTCATGACCGAAGCGCTCGCGTCGGTGGTCGAATTCGGCTACGAGCGGCTGAAACTCCACCGATTGGAGGCGGCCTGTTTGCCGGCGAACGAAGCCAGCCGTCGGGTTCTGCAAAAATGCGGCTTCCAGCAGGAAGGCTATGCGCGGGGCTATTTGCGAATCAACGGCGAGTGGCACGATCACGTGTTGTTTGGCTTGCTCCACGACGATTGGAAGCGCGAACGCGCTACGCGATGAACGCGCGGCCGGCGGCCATCAAATGCTCCGGAAGGCGCCGGTTCGCGCGACGGACGCTCTCAAGCCGGACAATTTCGGTCTTGCCGCAAGCCTTTCATTGATTTTTCATCCGGACCCGGGTGTTGTCCATCCGGCCTGGGCCGAGGACGACCCGTTGAAGCGCCACAGCTACGCGCGGCCCGCTTCGGTCGAGAGCGCGCTCGGGTCGATGCCGAGCTTGCCCAGCGCGCGCATCCACTTGGATTCGAGATCGGAGTCGAACACGATTTCGGCATCGGCGGGCGCGTGCAGCCAGCCGTTCTTTTGGATTTCCTGTTCGAGCTGGCCCGGCCCCCATCCGGCATAGCCAAGCGCCAGGAGCTTTCGCCCCGGTCCGCCGCCCGCGGCGATGGCCTTCAGGATATCGATCGAGGCCGTGAGCGCGATTGCCGCGTCCACCGCCATCGTGCCTTCGAGCATGTACTCCGATGTGTGCAGCACGAAACCTCGGCCCGATTCGACGGGACCGCCGAAATGGACGCGAATTTCGTCCTTGAGATTCTCCGGCGCGATGCCGAGCTGATCGAGAAGATCGGGAAAGGTCACCGAGCCGATGAGCCGATTGAGCACCAAGCCCATCGCGCCGTCCCGGGAATGGGCGCACATATAGATGACGGTCCGCTCGAAGCGCGGGTCCGCCATCGTCGGCATCGCGATCAATAGCTGCCCGGGCAAAAACCCGGCATCGCCTTCCTTGCCCATGGCCGGAGTCTAGACTCGCGCGAATTGCCGGTTCAAGCCCGTCACGAAGGCGTGAGACCCCATGGGGGGAGCTTGTGGGCAAGTCGCGTTGCGCGTACCTAGACGCTTTCAGCGATAGTCCGGCGGTCTTCTTTAGGTGTATTCACCGTTCATGATCACGAGATTTCATACTGCGCCCGCGCTGCTGGCGCTGGCAATGCTCGGTGTACTCGGAATGGCGAAGGCGAACCTCGCCAAGGCCGATCCCGCGCCGGGCGCGGTGTCCCTTACCGAGCAAACCGAGGTTCGGCTGATTTCGGCGCGCGCGCGCGTGGACGATGGCGAATTGCAGCTCGGCCTCCAGTTCCGTATGAAGTCCGGCTGGAAAATCTATTGGCGTTCGCCGGGGGCGGCGGGGTTTCCGCCGCGCCTCGATTGGGCAGGTTCGCAGAACCTGATGGCGGGCGAGATGTCGTGGCCGGCGCCCAGGCGCTTTGCCGTGCTCGGCTTCGACACGCTCGGCTATCTCGACGAGGTGGTGTTTCCCATCGCGGCGCGCGCGGGGGATGCCACGCGCGAAGTCGCCTTGCGGCTCGCGGTCGATTATCTGACCTGCGACGAGATTTGTATTCCCTACCGGGCGGAACTCGCGCTCAATTTGCCCGCGGGCGCGGGCGGCGTCACCGAACACGCGGCAGCGATCGAACGCGCGCGCGGGCGCGTGCCGGGCGCGATCGCCGAGCCGCGCCTCGAATCGGCAACGGTTTTCGGCCCGGCCGGGCGCCAAGTGCTCGAAGTGATTTATTCCGGCCCGCTCTCGGCCTCCGATCTGTTCGTCGAGGGGCCGGAATGGGCGGCCTTCGGCGCGCCGCGCGTCGCGCGCGCGGGCGATTTCACCACCCTTCGCCTGTCGGTCGAAACCGTTGCGGGCGAGGCGCGCGGCCTGGCCGGCACCGAACTCACGCTCACCCTCGTCGATGGCGACAGGGCAGGGGAGTGGCGCGCAGAGGTTGCTCCCGGGCCCGATCCCGAGACCGGCTGGCGCACCCTTGCGGCCGTGATCGGGCTTGCGCTTCTGGGCGGGCTTATTCTCAATCTCATGCCCTGCGTCTTGCCGGTGCTGTCGCTGAAACTGATGGGCGTCGCGGCCGCGCGCGATTCGTCGCGCCCCGCGGTGCGCCGGCGCTTTCTCGCGACGGCCGCGGGCATTCTTGCATCCTTCGCGGCCCTCGCCGGCGCGGTCATTGCGCTCAAGGCCGCGGGCCATGCGGTCGGCTGGGGTCTGCAATTTCAGTCGCCGGTTTTCCTCGGTCTCATGGCCTTGGTGCTGGTGCTGTTCGCCTGCAATCTGTGGGGTGGGTTCGAAATTCGTTTGCCGGGGCGGGTCGCGGATGCGGCGCTGAACGCGAGCGGCGGCGATAATGTGTGGGCGCATTTTTTCACGGGAGCGCTGGCGACCTTGCTGGCGACGCCGTGCAGTGCGCCCTTTCTCGGCACGGCCGTGGGCTTTGCCTTGGCGCGGGGGCCGGGCGAAATCGTGGCGATTTTCGCGGCGCTCGGGGTCGGGCTGGCGGCACCCTATCTGGTGGTCGCAGGATTCCCGGGCACGGCGCGCGTGCTGCCGCGCCCCGGGCGATGGATGGGCGTCATGCGGGTCGCGCTTGGCCTTGCGCTCGCGGTGACTGCTCTATGGCTGCTATGGATTCTCGCTGGACAGCGCGGCCTGCACTCGGCTTTGGCGCTCGGCGGGGCGCTGGCTGCGATGGCGGCGACGCTGTCATGGCTTCGCGCCACGGCCTGGCGCTGGGCGGCGATTGCGGGTGTGGCGGTTTTGGCTGCGTCCGGTGGCTGGGGCTCCCCGCGTGCGGTATTCGAGGGCGGATCTTCGGCCGTGCGCTGGCAGGAATTTGCACCCGGCGACATTCCCAGACTGGTGGCGCAGGGCCAGATCGTATTCCTCGATGTGACCGCGGATTGGTGCCTCACCTGCAAAGTGAACGAGCGCACGGTAATCGCCCGGCCGGAAATCGCCGCCGCCTTGGGCGCGCCCGGCACGCTCGCCATGCGCGCGGATTGGACCAATCCCGATCCGCGCATCGCCGCCTTTCTCGGCCGCTTCGGCCGGGCGGGCATACCCTTCAACGCCGTCTTCGGTCCGGGCGCGCCGGCGGGCTTGATCTTGCCCGAATTGCTCTCGGGCCAGGCGATCGAGGCGGCGCTGGCCAAGGCTGCGCGTCCGCCGTGATTCGGGGTTGCGCGGAAGGCGCGGCACGCGTGGTTGAAGCGGCGTCGAACGCACCCTAGATTTACCCTAGGATTCCCCGGGACGTTGCCGGCTAGTCCGGTTTCACGCCGCAAAAAATGCGAGGAGAGTGAGCATGACCATCAATGTGGGCGATACGATTCCGTCAATGAAATTGAAGCACATGACGGCCAACGGCCCGGCTGAGATTTCCACCGACGAGATTTTCGGCGGCAAAAAGGTCGTCCTGTTTTCCGTCCCCGGTGCCTTCACGCCGACCTGCTCGGCCAAGCACCTGCCGGGCTTTGTCGAAAAGGCGAGCGCGCTCAAGTCCAAGGGCGTAAACACCATCGCATGTCTGGCGGTGAACGACGCCTTCGTCATGGGCGCTTGGGGCAAGGCACAGAATGTCGGCGACAATGTTCTGATGCTCGCCGATGGCAGCGCCACTTTCTCGAAGGCGCTCGGCCTCGAACTCGATCTCGTCGCCATGGGTCTTGGGGTGCGCGGCAAGCGCTTCTCGATGATGGTCGAGAACGGCGTGGTCAAGAAGCTCAATATCGAGGCGCCAGGCGAATTCAAGATCAGCGACGCCGAGACGATGCTCGCCCAGCTCTAAGCCCAGGGGTTTGCGTCGCCGAACGGCCGGTGTTTTCCGGTCCGGCGAGGAGTTTTCCAGTTCGACAAGGCACGAGGGGGGCCGTCAGGCCCCCTTCGCTGTTTTGCCTTCGAGAAACGGCGCCATGCCCGCGCGCGCGAGCGCGTCGGCGCGTTCGTTCTCGGGATGGCCGTCATGGCCGCGCACCCAGTGCCAATGGGTCTCGTGACGGGCGGCGGCCGCTTCCAGGCGCTGCCACAAATCGACGTTTTTCACGGGCTTGCGGTCGGCGGTGCGCCAGTTGCGGCGTTTCCACTGGGCCAGCCAGCGTGTGATGCCGTCCTTCACATAGGTGCTGTCGGTGTGAACGTGGACGGTGACGGGGCGCGAGATCGCCTCGAGTCCCATGATCGCCGCCATGAGTTCCATGCGGTTGTTGGTCGTCGCGCCATCGCCGCCAGAGAGCGTTTTCTCGACGCCGTTAAAACGCATGAGCGCGCCCCAGCCGCCGGGGCCCGGATTGCCGCTGCACGCGCCGTCGGTGAACAGATGCACCGCGCCCTTAGCGTAAGCCATATGCGGCGGGTCCCCTTACATGCTGGTGGAAACGCAGCTTGCGCAGATATTCCAAGGGATCCTTGGGTCGAACAAAGGCGCCGGTCGGGTGGTTGATCCAGTCATACAGCCGCGTCAGTAGAAAGCGCAGCGCCGCGCCGCGCGCCAAGGTCGGCATCGCTTCGAGTTCCTCGGCCGAGAATGCCCGGAGCTGGCGATAGGCCGACAGCAAATGGCGCGCTTTCGTCGCGTTGAACGCGCCGTCGCCCTCGAAACACCAGGCATTCAAGCATATCGCCAATTCGTAGGCGTAGAAATCATTGCAGGCGAAATAAAAATCGATCACGCCGGACAGGGTCTCGCCGAGAAAGAATACGTTGTCGGGAAACAAATCGGCGTGAATCACACCGGAGGAAAGGCCCGTGGGCCAGTGTTTTTCGAGATGCGCGAACTCCGTTTCGATCACGCGCGCGAGGCCGTCCTGCACGGTGTCCGCGCGCGCCGCGCAGGCGCCGACCAGCTTGCGCCAACCTTCGAGCGACAGATCGTTCGGGCGCTTGAGCGCGAAGTCCGCGCTCGCAAGATGCATCCGGGCCAGGCCCGCGCCGAGTTCGCGGCAATGGAAGGGTTGGATACGCCGCGGCCAAAGGCCCGAGAGGAAGGTGACGATCGCCGCCGGCCGGCCGCACAATTGGCGCAAGGCCAGACCGTCCCTGGCTTTCACCGGGGTCGGGCTTGCAAAGCCCCGCGCGGCCAAATGCTCCATGAGGCCCAGGAAAAACGGCAAATCGGCGAGCGCAACGCGCTTTTCGTAGAGCGTCAGGATGAACCCGCCGCGTTCGGTCTGGAGCAGATAATTGGAGTTCTCGACCCCCTCGGCGATGCCCTTGAACGACAGAACCGTGCCGAGATCGTAGGTCGCGAGGAACGCCGTGAGTTCTTCGTCGGAGACTTCGGTATAGACCGCCATGACCTTGCCTTGGCGCCGGCCCCTAGGGGGGCGGCTGCTTGTGGCCGCGTCCCCGGTCGGGCGCGGCGCGGGGCCAGATATGGCCGATCCCCAGGATCCGCGCAACGGACGGCCTGAGGAACGCATCGACGAGAATTGCGCCCCGCGTCCCTCGCGCTTGTGCGGCAAGGGGCGCTTCTCTAGAGTTTCGTGCGGCGCGGCGGATTTAGGGTCACCTTGTCGCGCGCGCAAAACGTCTTGAGGATTCGTCATGGCCGAACCGATCATCGCTCAAAAATCGCCCTACAAGGCCGATGTCGAGGCCGGCAAGAAGTATTTCTGGTGCATCTGCGGGCGCAGCCAGAAACAGCCGTATTGCGACGGGGCGCATAAGAACACCGGCCTCGCGCCCATGATGTTCGTGGCCGAGAAAACCGAGACCATTTGGCTCTGCGGCTGCAAGGCGACCAAGAACGCGCCGCGTTGCGACGGTACGCACAGCAAGCTCTGATTCGATGACATTGTCCCCTGCTAAAGGCTTGCGCGGCCGCCGCGCGGATGTCGCGCGCGATGTCCGCGCGCGCGCAATTGGGCAAGGGCGAGCAATTGGGCGCGTGGCGCGCCGTATCGCGGCCGCGTGCGCGACCTTGGCCGTGCTGGCCGCGTGCTCGGAGCAAGAAGGCCCATGCCCCTATGTGCGCATTCCGCCATCGGTTGCGAGCGTGACCAAATTCAATGGCCCGGTGGACCCGAAGAACGTGATCTATCAGGCGCGCATCGCGGACGTTGCGCTCAAATGCACCTATTCCGAGCTCAAGCGGGTCAATGTTGCCGGCGCCGCGCCGACAGACGACATGGAAGTGCTGCTCAAGGTCCGCGTGGCGGCCTCGGCGGGACCGAAGGCGACCGGCAATACGACGGAGGGCCGCTATTTCGTCGCGGTGGCCGACGTGCGCGACGTTATTCTCGACCGTCAGGAATTTCCGCTGCGCCTCCAGCTCGGCCAGGGCGGGCGCTCCGTGGTCACGGAAGACGAAGCCTGGATGTTGTTCCGCCTGAAGGGGCGTACGGGCGCCGCCTTCCGCATCTACACGGGCTTCCAGCTCTCCACGGAGGAGGCCGATTTCAACCGCAAGCAGCTCGGCAATTGATCGCCCGTCGCGGCCGATCCCGGTCTTGGTTGACAATACAGGGCCGTTCTCTAGGCTGACGGGCGTCGCAAGGTCTTGAAGACGAGCCCATGCGGCCGAACTTGTGGGAGAGACCGGCCCCGCGCCGGCGCCGAAGGAGCAACCGCCCCGGAAACTCTCAGGCAAAAGGACCGCAAGCGAATTGCACTCTGGAAAGCGGGCGCGTCCGATATTTTGTCGCCGCGCCCCACCGACGAGGTAAGCCCGGCGGCCCTTCTCAATGGGTCGATGGGGCGAATCTTTCAGGTCCCGAGACAGAGGGGGCGCGTGCCGCAGCCGAATCACGGTTGCGGCGGTCGCCCCTGTCGGAGGATCGTTCGTGGCTGATTCTGGAAATCCCAAGCGCACGCCGCTTCACGATCTGCATGTGGAGTTGGGCGCGAAGATCGTGCCTTTTGCGGGCTACGCCATGCCGGTGCAATATCCCTCCGGCATCCTGGTCGAGCACAACCACACGCGTTCACAGGCCGGGCTTTTCGATGTCTCCCACATGGGCCAGGCAACGCTTGCCGGCGACGCCGGCGCGGCGGCGCTCGAGGCGCTCGTCCCGGCCGATATCGTCAATCTCGGCGCCGGCCGCCAGCGCTATACCCAATTCACCGACGACACGGGCGGTATTCTCGACGATCTGATGGTCACGCGCCGCGGCGGTGAACTGATGGTGGTGGTGAACGCCGCGTGCAAGGAGCAGGACTTCGCGCATCTTCGCGCCCATCTTGGCGCGGGCGTGCGGCTGATCGAACACCCCGAACGCGCATTGCTCGCCCTGCAAGGCCCGGCGTCCTCGGCGGTCTTGGCGCGTTTTGCGCCGGACACGGCCAAGATGGCATTCATGAGCGGGATCGAAGTCGAGTTGGCTGGCGCCGAGTGTTTTGTCACGCGCTCGGGCTATACGGGCGAGGACGGCTTTGAGATATCCATGCCCGCCGACAAGGCGATCGCCATCGCCAAGCGCCTTCTTGGCGAATCCGAGGTGAAGCCCATCGGCCTGGGCGCGCGCGATTCGCTCCGGCTCGAGGCCGGGCTTTGCCTGTACGGCCACGACATCGACACGATGACGACGCCCATCGAGGCCGGCCTGCAATGGAGCATCCAGAAGCGCCGGCGCGAGCAGGGCGGGTTTCGCGGCGCGGCCGTCATCCAGAAACAATTGGCCGAAGGGCCCAAGCGCAAGCGCGTCGGTATTCTGCCCGAAGGCCGCGCGCCTGCGCGCGAGGGCACCGAGATCGTCGCCCTCTCGGGCGAGAAGCTAGGCACCGTCACCAGCGGCGGCTTCGGCCCGACGCTCGGCGGACCGATGGCCATGGGCTATGTCGCGGCGACGCACGCGGCCGCCGGCACGTCCGTCCAGCTCGTCGTGCGCGGCATGCCGCGCCCGGCCAAAATCGCGGCCATGCCGTTCGTGCCGCAACGATATTATCGCGGCTGATCCCGGATCGGGATTGCCGCGTCTTTCATCGGGGGAGGAAACGCCATGGCGGAACGTAAATTCACCAAGGAACACGAGTGGCTCGTGATCGAAGCCGGGGTCGCGACCGTCGGCATCACGGATTACGCCCAGGGCCAACTGGGCGATGTGGTGTACGTCGAACTGCCCAAGGCCGGAACCAAGGTCGTGCTCATGGGCCAGGCGGCGGTCGTCGAATCGGTCAAGGCCGCGAGCGAGGTCTATGCGCCGCTCTCGGGCGAGGTCGTCGGCGCCAATGCCGAGCTCGAAGCCAACCCAGCCCTTGTGAACAGCGACCCGCAAGGCGCCGGCTGGTTCTTCAAGATCAAGCTGTCGAATCCGGCAGAACTGTCGGAGCTCATGGACGAGGCGGCCTACACGGCCCACGTCGCATCGCTCGCCTGATCCTTGCCTAGCCGATCGTTCCCCGTCTGATCGCTCACGGAGATACGCCATGACCCGCCGCCCCCTCGAGGAGCTCGAAAACGCCCGCGAGTTCATCCACCGGCACATTGGCCCGAGCGAGGACGACATCGCCGCCATGCTCGGGGAGCTGGGCCTGGCATCGCTCGACGAGCTCGCGGAAAAGACCGTGCCGCAGTCCATTCGCGAGTCCGGGTCCTCGGGCCTCGCGCCCGCGCGCAGCGAAGCGGACGTTCTGGCCGAACTCGCGCGCGTCGCCGCGCGCAACAAGGTCATGACCACGATGATCGGCATGGGCTATTACGACACGCTCACCCCGCCCGTCATTCTGCGCAACATCCTCGAAAATCCCGGCTGGTATACGGCCTATACGCCTTATCAGCCCGAGATTTCCCAAGGCCGGCTCGAGGCGCTGCTCAATTTCCAGACCATGGTCATGGATCTGACCGGGATGGAAATGGCGAACGCCTCCTTGCTCGACGAGGCGACGGCGGCGGCGGAGGCCATGACACTTGCGCGCAATGTCGCCAAGTCCGAGGCCAAGGCGTTCTTCGTCGCCCAAGGCTGCCATCCGCAGACCCTTGCTGTCGTGCGCACGCGCGCCGAACCTCTCGACATCGAGGTGATCGTCGGCGAGCCATCCGAGCTGTCCCGGCACCGCGTGTTCGGAGCGCTGCTGCAATACCCCGACACCCATGGCGAACTCGCCGATCCGCGCGCCGCCATCGCCGCCGCCCACGAACAGGGTGCGATCGCCATCGTCGCGACGGATCTTCTGGCGCTCGTCATGCTGACCCCGCCCGGCGCGCTCGGCGCGGATGTCGTGATCGGCTCCTCGCAGCGCTTCGGCGTGCCGCTCGGTTTCGGCGGCCCGCATGCCGCCTTCATGGCCGCGCGCGATGCCTATAAGCGCGCGGTTCCGGGCCGCTTGGTCGGCGTCTCGGTCGATGCCAAGGGCCGCATGGCCATGCGCTTGGCATTGCAGACGCGCGAACAGCACATCCGGCGCGAGAAGGCGACCAGCAATATTTGCACCGCCCAAGTTCTTCTGGCGGTCGTCGCCGGAATGTACGCCGTGTATCACGGCCCGCAGGGACTAAAGATCATTGCTGGGCGGGTCCATCGGCTGACCGCGATTTTGGCCGAGGGCCTGCGCCGGCTCGGCTACCGCGTCGCCAACCGATCTTTCTTCGATACCTTCGTCGTCGAGACGCCGGGCAAGGCCAAGGCCATGCTTGAGGGTGCGCGCAAGGCAGGCATCAATCTGCGCGATCTTGGTCCCGACCGCGTCGGCATTTCGGCCGATGAGGCGACGACGCGCGACCATATCGAGGCGCTGTGGGATGTGTTCGCGGGCGGGCCTTCGCGGTTGTCCATGCTTGAGCTCGACGCCAAGGCGCCCGAGGGCATCCCCGAGGATTTCGCGCGCAAGCAGGCGTTCCTCGACCATCCCGTCTTCCATCGCTACCACTCCGAAACCGACATGCTGCGCTACATGCGTCGGCTCGAGGAGAAGGACGTGGCGCTCAATCGCTCCATGATCCCGCTGGGGTCGTGCACCATGAAACTCAACGCCACCTCGGAGATGATTCCCGTGACCTGGCGGTCCATGGGTGGCATCCATCCCTTTGCGCCGCTCGATCAGGCCAAGGGCTATCTCCAGATGATCAAGGACCTGGAGAAAATGCTGCAGAAGGCCACGGGCTTCGCCGGTGTCTCGCTCCAGCCCAATGCGGGTTCGCAGGGCGAGTACGCCGGGCTTCTGGTCATCCGCAAATACCACCGCAGCCGCGGCGAGGCGCACCGCAATGTCTGCCTCATCCCGTCCTCCGCCCACGGCACCAATCCCGCGTCCGCCGCCATGTGCGGCATGTCGGTCGTCGTGGTCGCGTGCGATGGCGACGGTAATGTCGACGTGGTCGACCTCAAGACGAAAGCCGCCGCGCACAAGGCCGATCTGGCCGCGCTCATGGTCACCTATCCCTCGACCCATGGCGTGTTCGAGGAGCGCATCCGCGAGATTTGCCGCATCGTGCACGAGAATGGCGGCCAGGTTTACATGGACGGCGCCAATATGAACGCCCAGGTCGGGTTGTGCCGGCCAGGCAAGTACGGTCCGGACGTGATGCATCTCAACCTGCACAAGACGTTCTGCATCCCCCATGGCGGCGGCGGGCCGGGGGTTGGGCCGATCGCGGTCGGCAAGCACCTGGCGGCTTTTCTGCCCTCCCATCCCGTGCACCCCGAATGCGGCGGCAAGGACGGCATCGGGCCGGTTTCGGCCGCGCCCTGGGGCAGCGCGTCCATCCTGCCGATCTCGTGGTCCTACATCGCCATGATGGGCGAGGAGGGGCTGAAGAAGGCGACGCAGGTCGCCATCCTTTCCGCCAATTACATGGCCAAGAAACTCGGCCCCCATTTCCCCGTGCTCTACACCGGGCGCGCGGGATTCGTGGCGCATGAATGCATCCTCGATTTGCGCCCGCTCAAGGACGAATCGGGCATCGCGGTGGACGACGTCGCCAAGCGCCTCATGGATTACGGCTTTCACGCTCCGACAATGTCGTTCCCGGTCGTGGGCACGCTCATGGTCGAGCCGACGGAATCCGAACCCAAGGCCGAGCTCGACCGCTTCATCGAGGCGATGATCTCGATCAGGGGCGAGATCAAGCGCGTCGAGACCGGCGTCTATGACAAGACCGACAATCCGCTGAAGAACGCCCCCCACACCGCCGAAGACGTGACCGGCGAAGACTGGACGCACAAATATTCCCGCGCCGACGCGGCCTTTCCGGTTGAAGCCTTGCGCGGCGCGAAATACTGGCCGCCCGTGAACCGCATCGATCAGGTGTACGGTGACCGCCATTTCATCTGCGCTTGCCCGCCGATGGATTCCTACAAGAACGCGGCTGAATAGACGCGCCTTTTCCGCGACGCAAAAAGGGCGGCCACTCGGCCGCCCTTTTTCTTCGTGCATTCAATCGCGGCGAACTAGATGCCGCGGCGGACTTAGTTCAGGCGTTGCGGCAATTCCGCGATCGCGGCGTCGATCAGGCGGCCGCGATGACCGGCGTCCATGGCGCCGGCGATGAGCGTGCGGGTCGCGGCGACGGCGATATCCGCGGCGGCGGCGCGAACCTCGGCGAGGGCTTGGGTCTCGGCCTGGGCAATGCGTTCGATGGCCTG
>JBJXGH010000121.1:0-52390 GCA_046153685.1 Alphaproteobacteria bacterium | reverse complement strand
CGAACAGCTAGCCGCTTTCGCCGGCGGGCGGAAGGTCGGCAATCTCGTCGATCCGCGATCCCTGAGCGAGCGAGAGCGCGACATGCTCGTGGATTCGCTGAAAGCCATTCGAAGTTTTCGCGCGCGATTGCGTGACGATTTTGGCGGCGGCGTGGTTTAGACGCCGGGACATCCTAGTAATCACCGCTGCCTGCCCGTGCCCGATGCAGCGCCGCGACCGTGCCGCACGCCTTCAGCGCGTCGTCCAACGTCATGATGTTTCGGTCGCGCAATTCGCCGATTTGCCGCGCGAAAATCTCCGCCGTAGCCAGGGCATCGCCCCAGGCCGAATGCCGCGCCTCGAGTGCAATACCGTACCGAATGGCGATGGCATCCAAGCTGTGGTCCTTCTCCCGCGGATGGAGATGACGCGACAACTGCATGGTATCCAAGATCGGATTGGAAAAATGCACGGCCGAGGCATGTTCCATGGCCGCGATGAAGGCGAGGTCAAATGCGGCGTTGTGGGCCACCAGGACCGCGCCTTCGCAAAATCCGTGAAAATCGGCGATGGCCGAAGCCGCCGGGCGCTTGCCGACGACCATGTCGTCGGTGATGCCGTGTATGCGCGTGGATGCGGAAGGAATCTTCCGCCCTGGATCGACCAGCTCGTCGAATTTTTGCTCCATCAAGATCTGGCGCCCGTCGAGCGCAACGGCGCCGATCGAAACAATGGCATCGCCCATGCGCGGGCGAAGTCCCGTGGTCTCGGTATCGAAGACCACGAAGCGCGTATGCTCAAGGCCGCGCGAGATTCCGCGAGCGCTCGTGACCAGTTCGGCCGAAAGTTCGCCTACATATTCGGGGCGTGCGTCTCCGCGCAAGGCAAGGACCCTCGCCCGCAACAAAAGAGCCCCGCCCACAAGGCCGGAGAAAGCGGCCAGCACCGGCGCGGATTCCCACTCGAGTTCCGGCCAAAAGCCCAGCACCGCCGCGAGAGCGCACATACCCAGACCCAGTTTGGCTCGCCGCGACGCCGCCGTGCCCGCTAACATTTCGCGCCTAGCCCCGATTCGAGGCCGGCAAGCCGGCGACATGCGCACCTTTCAATTCGCGAACGAGTTTCGCCAGGATGGCTTGGGCGAAATCGTTGTAGTCGTTGGCAACCGCGATGAATGCACCCGGCCCGCCGATGACGTTGCGTTGGTAATATCCGGGCAAGTGGCGCTCCTCGTTGACGATGGCCAGGCCGTTGATGGTGATGCCCAACTTGACCGCGCGATCGCGCACGATATTGGGCGTCACGCCCTTGTTACTGTGGCCGTCTCCCGAAACGTCGATGACGCGCTTGCGGCCTGAAAATCCACGCGCAGGGTAAAGCCGCAAGGCAAACTCCAGGGCATGGCCAATCGCGGTTTGACCTTGTTCGAACAGGCGATTGGTGTCGTCGATGGCGCGGGCAAAGATTCCCGCGCTGCGCTTGTCATTGACATGGAGCCAGTCGATACAGACGGCCTGCTGGCCGATATCGGCCCATTGCATCATCGTGACCGCGACGCCGTCAGTGCCGAGGCCCTTGAGCGCTTCGAGGAATTCCGGCGCTCGAAATGCCTCCGAATAGCCGCGAAGTTGCAAATCGAATTCCTGAGCATCGACGGATGCCGAAACATCGATGGCAAGAATGAGTTCGACTTCGACCGGCCGGGCGCGCGCCGGATAAAAGGGCAGGGCGACGAATGCGGTTAGCGCGGCGCCTCCCGCCAGCGCTCGCAAGGCGCTCCTTCTGGTCGGCGCGCACTTCACGTCTTGCCCGCGCGTCCGTTCACGCCACCACCAGCCCGCCGCTGACAATCATATTCTCGCCCGTGGCATAGGTATTCGCCTCGGATGCGAGAAAACACACCGCGCGCGCAATTTCGCGTGGGTCGGCCCCGCGCTTCAAGGGAATCCGCTCCTGCGCGAGTTTTTGGATGTAACCGTTCTCGCGCATGGGACCGGTATCGACGGCACCCGGCGCCACGGAATTGATCAGGATATTGTCGCCGGCATAGGCGATGGCGAAAGAGCGGGTCAGGCTGATGACCCCGGCTTTGGCCGCGGCATAGTGCGCCATGGCCGGAAATGGCACGAAGCCGTCAACCGAGGAGATATTCACGATCCGGCCGCCGCCCTGGGCGCGCATGTGTTCGACCGCCGCGGTCGCCATATGGAACACGCCGCGCAGGCAGACGTCGAAGATCACGTCCCACTCTGCGTCGTCGATGCGCTCGATGGGTGTGCGGATATATATCCCGGCATTGTTGACGAGCACGTCGATCCGACCATAGGCGGCGACAGCAGCGGCGAAGGCCGCGCGGCAAGGCTCGCGATGGGTGACACTGGCCTCGATCGCGACCGCTTGATGGCCGGCGGCATTCAATGCCGCGACCGTATCGTCAAGTGCCGAGCGATCCTTGTCGATCAAGGCCAGCCGCGCTCCGCGCACGGCGAATTCCGTAGCGATGCCGCGCCCCAATCCTTTTGCCGCGCCCGTGACCACCGCGGTTTTGCCGAGCATGTCCATGCCGCTTGCGTCCTTCAGATCGGCCGCGCCTCAGCGCGACGGGTGCAGAAATCTGCTATCGGGTGCGACCTGATAGCCGATCGCCAACCGATTCGTCTCATTCGCCATGGCCGTCACGGCGATGACCTCGGCAAGCATGGCATCGCTCGCCCCCTTGGCGCGCGCTGCGGCGGCATGCGAATTAATACAATATTCGCAATTATTTGTGATGCTTACAGCGATATACAGCAATTCCTTTACCAGAGGATCGAGCGCGCCCGGCCCCATGACTTCCTTGATGCTCGACCAGGTGCGCGCGAGCGTCACCGGATCGTTGGCCAGAACTTTCCAGAAATCATTGATCCAATCCGTTTTTCGAATCGCCATGATGTCGTCATAGACGGCCCGGACGGCGGCCGAGGCGTCGCCGTACTCAATACCCTTCATGATGGCCATGAAAACTCCCTCGAAATGGGCAGGAACACTTAGCGCGTTAAGAATGACTTAGGCGCACGCACCGTAATCTACCTCCATGACCGCCGCCAAGCGGCAGGGGAACTCTAGACCAGCGATGGCGAACATGCACCCCAACGGCACCGCACAGCCCTTCCCATTCGATCCTGGCGATCTTGGCCGCAAGGTCGGAGCGCTCGTCGATCATTTACGCGCCGAGCCGGACCGTGTCCTGGGACTGCCCGAAGTTGCCGCAGTAACCGAAGTGCTGATCGCCTCGCTCCACCGCTACACGGGCTCGATTGATATCGCGCTCTACCGCGAATGTCAGGCGCTGAGGGAACATATCATCCAGGCGCGCTCTGAAATTTCGGACATTCGCCCCAAGGACATCACCGAGCGACGTATTCCACGGGCGGGCCAAGAACTAGCCGCGATCGTGCAGGCGACGGAAGAAGCGACCAGTGCGATCATGGGCGCAGCCGAGGAAATGATGAACGCCGATCCCGATACGCTTAAAGGTGTCGTTGACAACGCCTGCATGCGGATATTCGAGGCCTGCGCCTTTCAGGACATCACCGGCCAACGCATCGCCAAGGTGGTCGGAACCCTCGATTTCATCGAAAAGCGACTGACGGCGCTATGTTCGACCAGCCTTGGCGGCGATCAGCATGATGCCGCCGGGGACGAGAACGAGGACAACGACCCACTGCTAAACGGACCCGCCTTGGAGGGCGAGGGGATAGACCAAAACGCGGTCGATGGCCTGCTGGCGGCCGAAGCCGCACCCTTAGCCCCGACGGCCGAGCCCCCGGCGCCGGTGAAAATACCCGCTCCGGCGAAAACAAAGGAATTCGAAGCCGCGAAGCCAGCGGCCGTGGAGCCGAAGGTCAAATTGGTCGAACCCGCCCCTCCCAAGGCGGTCGAGCCCGCTGGCGACGCGCAAAGCCGTATCGACGCCATGTTCGCCTGATGGCCGATGGCGCGCGGCGCCGTTCAGTTCAACTCGGGTCTGGCCAGCTTAGGTTTGGGAGCTCGGCACCACCACCAACTGGGAAATCACGACGTGCCCGGGCTGTTGCACCGCAAAAACGACGCTGCGCGCGACGTCCTCGGGCGCGAGGCACGTGCCAAAATCGTCGTAGAACTTCTTCGCGCGCGAAGTATCGTCCCAGCGCGCGGTCGCGAACCCCGTGCGCACCATTCCGGGTAGAATTTCCGTCACTCGAATGCCGGTATTGCGATAATCGAGACGCAAGGATTCGCTGAAGCCGTGCACGGCGAACTTGCTGCCGGCATAGAGCGTGCCGCCAGCATAAGGCTTATAACCAGAAATCGAGCCGATATTGACGATGTGACCGCGATCGCGGGCGATCATCTGCGGAATGACCACGCGGGTCACGCGAATGAGTCCGATGACGTTCGTCTCGATGATTTTTTCCCATTCCTCGATCGAGCCTTGATCGAATCTCCGCCTTCCGCCGCGATCGTGTCCGGCATTGTTCACCAGCACGTCGATATCGCGCCAATCCGGCGGCAACCGCTCGAACAGCGATGCGACCGAAGCACGGTCATCGACATCCAGCTCGAACGCCAACCCTTTGTCCTTTATCGACGCTGCCACGTCATCGAGTTTGGCCCGGGCGCGCCCGGCGCAGATCACGCGGCAACCCGATGCGGCCAGCGCCTTCGCTGTTTCCGCCCCAATGCCACTCGACGCGCCGGTCACAAGAGCTGTCGCGCCGGGCCTTAGCGCCGCGTCGCCGTTGGCGTCCGATCGCGGTGTATTGGTGGTCATTGTTTCCCTCCAAAAGTCCTTTGATCTCGAAGGCTAGCCCAAGGCGGCGCGGCGGCGCCAGCGTCGCGCGACCGCGCATCCCGTGTCACTCTACGATGTCATTCTACGATCCTAGCCATCCGGGGATTCTCGCCGTGCGCCGATTTTTCCGTGTCTTGTTTGGGTTGCTCTACGTGTCCGTCGCGGTCGCGCTTGGCGCGGTATTTGCCGCGACTGGCATTCTCATTTGGCTGCGCAGCGAGGATCCCATGGCCCTCGCCAGGGCGCCGGTGCCGCCCTATCACGCCAGCGAAGTGGCACGCGGCGTCGTCGAGAAGGACGGCGCGCAGCGCATCTATACCGATTATCGCCTCGCATCTCCTGGCCGGCCGCCGGTCTTGTTCACCGTCAGCCTGCCCGCGGACGCGGCGCAAGGCCCGATGCCTGTACTTCTAATCGTCGGCGGTCTCCGCTCTGGGCGAGAAAATCTCGAACGCCTGCCATCGCTTGGCGCCAACGCGCTAATTTCCTTCGAATATCCCCATCGCGACATCATCCGCGACAAAACGCGCGGCGCCCCCGAACGCCTATTGCACGTCTATCGGTCTTCGCGCGCAACGGCCGAGCAACTAGCCGCCATCATTCGCTGGACCGGAGCGGAACAATGGGCGGATGCGGGGCGTATCGCCTTGCTGGGATACAGCCTCGGCGCCATGGTCGCGCCCGTCGTCCATGTCAAGGCGAAGGCCAGCGGCATCCATCACGGCGTCACCATCCTCGCCTTCGGTGGCGCCGATCTTGGCGCGATCGCGCCGCGCGTTCTCAAGCTCAAGTCGCCGGTTCTCGAGGCGCCCGCCGCTTGGATCGCCGGCGCGCTTTTGAATGCGGTCGAGCCCGCGCATTTTTTACCGGCGATTGAAAGCCAGGTCTTGATCATCCATGCCGCGCGCGACGAATTGATCCCGCCCGCTTCCCAACAACTGCTTGAGCGCCTAACGCCCGATCCCAAATGGGTCGTTACCATGCCGGGTGAGCACATCGACCCCCGCGATCCCGCCGTGTTGCTGGCGGTTGTCGCGGAAACCACGCGCTGGTTGGTCGCGCGGGGCGCGGTCGTCGTACCGCGTTGACCGTATGCCCTGTCGAGATTTAGTTCGACAAAAGCGGTGCCGGCATCACCGCCAATCTCGGATTGGGTTCGGCGGCGGCCAGGCGCTTGGCTTCGATGATTTGCTCGCGAGTCATTTTGGACTGGAGCACACCGCGCTGAACCAATGCCTCGGCATCGCCCTGTTCCGCCGCAAGAAAAATCCATTTATAGGCCTGTAATTCGTCGGCGGGGCGGCCTTCGCCGCGCGCGAAGCGAAGGCCCAATTGGGATTGCGCGCGCGCGTAACCCTGCATCGCGGCTTTCTCGAACCAGTTCGTCGCTTGCGCCATGTCGCGGGTCACGCCGCGCCCATCGCGAAACAGCTTGCCCAAATTGTATTGCGCGCGGTGCTCGCCCTGTTCCGCCGCGCTCGCGATGAGTTTGACGGCCTTGGCATAATCGACCGGCGTGCCGAGACCTTCGAGATGCATCTTGCCCAGGGAATATTGTGACCGGGCCAGACCCGCGTCTGCCGCGAGTCCCAACCAGTAAAGCGCCTGCGCATAATTTTTCTCGACGCCGTCGCCGTTGAGGTTGACCAGCGCCAGGCTGTGTTGCGCCTCGGCGAATCCTTGCCGAGCGGACTTGTGCCACCAATCCATGGCACGCGCCTTGTCGAGCAGCATGCCTTTGCCCGCGTGGAACAGGTAGCCGAGATTGTATTGCGCGCGTGCATCGCCTCGCTCGGCCATCGGCCTCCACAGCGCCGCCGCCGTCGCGTGATCGCCTCGCCGATAGGCTTCGAGCGCCGATTCCTGAGAGGCATAGGCGGGAAGGGCGGCGGCAAGGAAGGCAGCCAGCAAAGCGCCTGATAGCCGCGCCCGCATGACGGATCGACGATCGCCGCCTAAAGAAGCTCGATCAATCCCGCTACCTCTGTCGAATCGTGCGGTCAAATTACGCTCCCGAACTGCGTCAATATCGTCCCATGGCGCCCATTTCGGCGCAACGGCGCCACTCATTGGCTTGAGACGATTTCGCTGGAATGCCAAGATGGACGCAGGACCGAAACCGCCCCCCGGGAAGGAGAGCACCCCATGCGTAGCCGCGCGGCAGTCGCCCACAAGGCCGGAGCCCCCTTGAGCATCGAGACCGTCGAAGTCGATGGCCCGCGCGAGGGCGAGTGCCTCGTCGAAATCCGCGCGACCGGCCTTTGCCATACCGACGCTTTCACCCTTTCGGGCCGCGATCCCGAGGGGCTGTTCCCGGCGATCATGGGCCACGAGGGCGCGGGCGTGGTGGTCGATGTCGGCCCGGGCGTGCGCAGCCTCAAGAAGGGCGATCACGTCATTCCGCTATACGTGCCCGAATGCCGTCAATGCGATTACTGCACCTCGGGCAAGACCAATCTCTGCCAGGCGATCCGCGTGACTCAGGGGCAGGGCCTGATGCCGGATGGCTCGTCGCGCTTTCGCCTCGGCTCGGAGCGTATTTTTCACTACATGGGCACGTCCACGTTCTCGAACTACACGGTCGTGCCCGAGATTTCGCTCGCCAAGGTTCGAGAGGACGCGCCGTTCGACAAGATTTGCTATATCGGCTGCGGCGTCACCACGGGCATTGGCGCGGTGATCAATACCGCCAAAGTCCGTCCGGGCGACAATGTTGTGGTCTTCGGCCTCGGCGGCATCGGTCTCAACGTCATTCAGGGCGCGCGTCTCGCGGGCGCCAACATGATCGTCGGCGTGGATCTCAATGCCACGAAACGCGTGCTTGCCGAAGCCTTCGGCATGACGCACTTCGTCAATCCGGCGGAGGTACAAGGCGATCTCGTGCCCTATCTCGTGAACCTGACCAAGGGCGGCGCGGATTACAGTTTCGAGTGCATCGGCAACGTCAAGACGATGCGCCAGGCGCTCGAATGCTGCCACAAGGGCTGGGGCGTCTCGGTCATCATCGGCGTGGCGGGCGCGGGTGAGGAAATCAGCACACGTCCGTTTCAGCTTGTCACCGGACGGGTCTGGAAGGGCACGGCTTTCGGCGGCGCCAAGGGGCGTTCAGATGTGCCTACCATTGTCGATTGGTACATGGACGGAAAGATCAAGATCGACGAGATGATCACTCACACCCTGCCGCTCGCCAAGATCAACGAAGGTTTCGATCTGATGCACCACGGCAAATCCATTCGTGCCGTGGTTACTTTTTAGAAAATCGATCCGCGCGCGATCGATAGAAAGCGCCGGCATCGATAGATCGTCAGAAAGCGCGCCCTGGGCGCGCACACCGTCGCAGCAAATCAATAAACCACCGCTTCGGCGGTGATCTTGCGCGCGATACGCGCCTCGCCCTTGCCGCGGGTAAGAGTGATTTCCGCGCGGTAGGCGCCAACGGTCCATTGGGGGCTGACGCGCTTAATTCCCATCCATTGGAACCAATATGGCCGGATTTTCTCGCCCCGGAGCGTGTGCTCGAATAATTGCTGCTCGCCAGGCGCCACGACCTTGAACATCAATTCGTCATCGGGTTCGACACCAAAGGCATCAACCCAGAGGTACATGAACGGAGCAGAACGCGTGACCGGCTGGGGATTGGCCGCGGGAAGGCGTCCCGGCCGCCTTTTGGGCTCGGTCGCGCTGAACGCGGCGTTTAGCAGCAAGATCGATTCGTAACCGAGCTTGGCTGCAATCTCGGGTTTCCACAGCGTGCCCGGGCCACCCCCGCAGGCTTCTCCCGGAATGCCGCCGGACATCGGATCGACCACCTTACCTTGGCGCCTAACGCTCAGATGCACATGGGGAAACTCAGAAAACCCCGACATTCCTACAAGACCCAAGGCCTGGCCCGCCTCGACCTTCTGCCCCAATTTTACCTTCACGCTGTCCCGGCGTAGATGGCAATATTGTGTTTCCCAACCCGCGCCGTGATCGATCACGGCGCCGTTGCCGCAATCCCTGCCACCGAGTGATTCGCGCCCGATATCGCGGACATTCACGTCCGCCATACCGTCGCGCACGCCCTTGACTATTCCGGCAGCGGACGCACGCACGACCACGCCCATTTCCATCGCGCCCAAATCCTTGAGCGCGAAATCCGTGCCGTCATGGCCGTCATAGGTCCGGTGGCCGCAGGCAAAATCCCGAGTCCCTTGCGTCGGATCGAGATCGACGTGATTGAGCACCCAGCACGTCCGGCCGGGCTCGCAATCGATGGGTAAGCCCAATTCGATGTTGTTGGGGCCTGCACCCGCCGGCCATGCAAGCGAACCCGCACAAAGCGCTGCCGCGAAAAGACCGGCGCGAAATCCCCCAATGCGTCGTCCTGCCATGGAATGCATCATGTCCTTGGAACCCTGGCTCAATCGGGCGTCATCGGCGGCGCGCCAAGTCGCCGACGGGCCGTGCCGAGCGTGCGCTCGCACGCGAAAGCGATAGCAAGAAGGCGCTCCTCGCCCGTGGGCGGCGCCACCAGTTGAAGCCCGACCGGCATTCCCGAGGCATCGAGTGCCACCGGGATCGAGATCGCGCACAAGCCCAAAAGACTCGCCCAACTGGAATTTCGCAATTCGTTGGGATCACCGCGTTTGTCTGGGTTCTTGATCAGGTCGTCGAGGACCGGCGGCGTCGTCACTTGCGAGGGCAAGGCAATGACGTCGATACCATGCCATCGCGCGCCAAACAGCTTCGCCATGCGCGCGGTCAATCGCCATCGGCGGAGATAGTCCGCGGCCGTCATCCGGCTTGCGGCCTCGATTTGCGGCCGCAGGGCTCGGTTGAGCAAGCCGAGCCAATCCGGTAACTCGCTCGAAAGGAACGTGTACAGCTCGGCCGCGCACGGATCGCCGCCGTCGAAGATGGTCTGCGCCTCGCGCGCCTCGGGCAGGGCCACGGGTCTAAGACGCGCGCCCGCGCGTCCCAACTCGTCGAGCGCCCGCTTCACGCCCTCGATCACGCTTGGCGTGCCTTGGCTCCAGTAATGATCCTCGGCCACGCCGATGCGCACGCCGGAAAGCTCCGCGTCGTCGATGGTCGATTTCATTCGCGCCATATCGCCGTGGGGATCGAGCGCGGCGAAACCGAAAGCGATATCGGCCACGGTGCGCGCGAGCGGCCCGGGCGTGTCCAGGCTTGGGCTGCAAGGCACGACGCCGTCTAACGACCAACGACCATGGGTGACCTTGAGGCCGACGGTCGCGGTGAGCGAAGCCGGCTCGCGCACCGAACCCGTTGTGTCCGAGCCGAGCGCGAGAAGCGATGTCCCTTCCCACAGCGACACGGCGGCGCCGGAGGACGAGCCGCCGGGCACGCGGTGATGTTGGGCGTCCCACGGATTGCGCGGCGTGCCCCAATGGGTATTGGTCCCGTAACCGAACTCGCCGTAGGCGAATTCGGTGGTATGCGTGCGACCCGTGACCACCGCCATCTGGCGGCGCAAGGCGGCAACGAGCGGACCTTCCGCGCGGAAGCGCTCGGGTAATTCATGCGGCGAGCCGGCGAAAACCGGGCAATCGCGCATCCCGAACAGATCCTTCACGGTGACAGGAATGCCGTGAAGCGGGCCCAAATCCCCACCCGCGGCGAATGCGCCGTCCGCCGCGGCCGCCACGCGGCGCGCCGCGTCGCCGAGAAACATCTTGTGCGCCCCGAGGGCCAGGCCGACGCGCGCATGGCGCTCGATCGCCCGTTCCACCATGGCGGCGGCCGACAACGTGCCCGCGCGCAAACGCTGGGCTATGTCCCAGAGAGTGAGATCATCCATAACCGGCACGGGTGAAATCCCAGTGCGCCCTTCAGCGGCACATCGGCGGACGGCCTATGCGCCGCGTGCCGTCGCCGAGCGTCCGCTCGCAGGCAAGTGCGACCGCGAGCAGGCGCGCGTCGTCGCCTCCGGCGGCCATGAGCTGCATGCCCACGGGCATCCGCGCCCTGTCGCGCGCGACCGGCATCGTAATCGCGCACAGCCGTAGCAAATTGCCGATGGTCGTATTGCGCAGCACCATGAGATTGCGCGGCCCATAGCCCGCAACCGTCGAGACGTCCTTAAGGGTCGGCGGCGCAATCGCCGTGGTCGGGGAGACGAGCACGTCGATTTCGCGCAGGCGGGCGTTCGCGAGTCGGGCGTTGTCCTCGAACAATCGGCAGCGGCGCACGAATTCGGCCGCGGTCATCTCACGCGCCTTGATGAAACGTTGCACCACCATGGGATCGAGCGTCTTGATCCAGGCTGGCAGCTTATTCAGCAAATTTGCGTAGAACTCGACCGAAACGATGCCACCTTCGCGGAAGCACTCATAAACGGGCTTCAAGCCGGGCAGGGAAAACTTGACCAATGTGGCGCCGGCGCGTTCGAGTTCCTTGAGCGCGCGCTCGACGCCTTCGGCGATGCCGGGCGAGCAATCATCCCAAAAAAACCGATCGGCGACGCCAATGCGCAACCCCGCGACATTGCGGATATCGGGCAGGCGTTTGGAATAGGGGTCCATGTCGGTGAAGGCGTAGGCCGCATCCGCCACGCTGCGGGTCAAGATCCCCGCAGTATCGAGAATGGGCGAAAGCGGCACGATGCCGACGAGCGGCCAGCGCCCAGCGGTCGTCTTGACGCCGACATTGCCGGTGAGGCTCGCGGGAATGCGGACCGAGCCGCCCGTGTCGCTGCCGAGCGCCACGAGCGCCGAGCCTTCGCACAAGGACACGCCCGCGCCCGAGGACGAGCCGCCTGGAATGCGCGGGCGCTTGGCATCCCAGGGATTGCGCGGCGTGCCCCAATGGATATTCGTGCCGACACCGCCATAGGCAAACTCGACCGTGTGAGTCTTGCCCGGAAAGACCGCCATTTGACGGCGCAGATTGGCGATGATCGGCCCTTCGACTTCGTATTCGCGGGGCAGGCGCTTGGGCGTGCCGGCAAAGGTCGGCCAGCCGTTGACCGCGTAAAGGTCCTTTACCGACACGGGAATCCCCTGAAGCGGGCCCAAATCGAAGCCACGCTTGAACGCTTCATCGGCCGCGCGCGCAACCCGCCGCGCCTCGGCCGGCTTCCACAGTTTGTAGGCTCCGAGTTTCTTGCCTCGCCGCTCGTGATTTGCGATCGCCTCCTCGGCGAGGGTCAAGGCCGTTAGCGCGCCGGTGCGTAAATCGCGCGCGAGCTCAGCGATGGGCCGCTCCATGTGCCGTGGCATGTCGTTCTCCTTGTGTCTTCCTGCAACGTTCAGCGCGCCAGCTTGCCGAGCGGCGGCCGGCCGAGGCGTTGGCGGGCATTGCCGAGCGCGCGTTCGAGCGCAACGCCCACAGCCAAAAGACGCTCCTCGCTGAAGCTGCGCGATACCAGTTGCAGGCCGACGGGCATACCCGCTGTGTCCAATCCCACCGGGATGGACAGCGAACAAAGCCCCAGGAGATTCCCTGGGCAGGTATAGCGAAAGCTCCTCCGGTTGAGGCGCACATAATCGTCCACCTTGGCAACTTCGCCGACCGTGGGCGGGGACAGCGGGCTGGTCGGCATGACGATGGCATCGACCTCGCCGAGACGTGCGTTGGCGGACGCGCTCGCATCACGGCAGAACGCGAGCCTGCGGATATATTCCACGCCAGGAATCGCTCCGCCGTCCTCGACGCGCCGCTTGATGATCGGCGCCAGCGTCGCTTTCCATTCCGGCAATTTGTCGTCGAGGAATTGCTTGAGTTCGACCGACAACACGCTGCCCTTGAGATGCAGCTCGTAGGCGGCCTTGAACTCCGGCAATTGGATGCGCACGAGTTTCGCCCCCTTGCGCGTCGCCTCGGCGAGCGCGCGCCTCGTCGCCGCGCCGATTCCAGGGTCCAGATCCTCCCACATGAATTCCTCGCAGATGCCTAGACGCACGCCCGAAAGCTCGGTGCGCGCGATTTCGGCCGCGAACGCCATGGCATCGCCGTGCGCGGGGTCGAGCGCACCGAAGGCATAGGCGGCGTCCGCGACCGTGCGGGCGAGGGGGCCTGGCGTATCCATGCTGGGCGAAAGCGGCACCACGCCATCGATTGCCCAGCGGCCGATGGTGATCTTAAGACCGACATTGCCTGTAAAACTCGCGGGCAAGCGGATGGAGCCGCCGGTATCCGACCCGAAGGCGATGAGTGCCGAGCCCTGGCCGAGGCTCACGCCCGCGCCCGAGGACGACCCGCCCGGAATCCGATGCGCAGAGCCTCCCCAGGGATTGCGCGGGGTCGGCCAATGAATATTGGTGCCGATGCCGCCGAAGGCGAATTCGACGGTGTGCGTCTTGCCCGTGACGACCGCCATCTGGCGGCGCAAGGCACGCACCAACGTGCCTTCACGCGACCATTCAACGGGCAGGGCGGTTGGCGTTCCCGCATATGTCGGATAGCCCGCGACTCCGTATAGGTCCTTGATTGAGACCGGAATCCCGTGAAGCGGCCCCGCCGCGCATCCAGCCTTGAGCGCCTTGTCGGCGGCTCTCGCTTCGCGCAAGACACGTGCCGCGTCGAACGTCACATAGGCGCCAAGCGCGCGGCCATATCGGGCCTGCGAATCGAGCACCTCTCCAGCGATCTCCTCCGAGCGCGTCTTACCGTCGTGCAACGCTTGCGCCAATTCCGCGATGCCTTTGTCTAGAAGTGCCATTTCGCTCGCCCGTAGCCGACCCCGGACGATAGAATGATGGCGCGGGCGCGAGCACGCAAGGCGCTTCCGGTGAAACCGCCGCCACGCGCAATCAAGGCAGTTGCAAGCGCGCCCTTTCGACATACATTTGGGCCATGACGGGACCTGAAAAAGAGCCCACCATTCTCGCCCAATTTGCGCCCCGCAATTGGCGCCCCGGAGCCCGGCTGCGCGGCTATTTTATCGCGGGCGTGCTGGTGACCGCGCCCCTTGGTGTCACGCTTTATCTAACCTGGTCGATTATCGCGTTCTTCGACCATCACGTGCGCGCGCTCGTACCCGACCGCTACAATCCCGAAAGCTATCTACCGATCGCCGTTCCGGGTCTGGGGCTCTTGGCTGCGGTGATCGCGCTTATCCTAGTCGGCTGGCTGACCGCGGGCATTGTCGGTCGTTTCGTGGTCTCGGTCGGCGAGCGTTTGGTCGCCCGCATGCCTTTCGTGCGCGGTATCTATGGCTTCGTGAAACAAGTGATCGAAACGACCGTCCGTCAGCGCGGCGGAGCGTTTCGCCAGGTGGTGCTGATCGAGTTTCCGCGCCAGGGCGCCTGGACGCTCGGTTTCGTGACCGGCGTGCCGAACGAGGAAATCCGGCGCGCGGGCGATGACTTGCTGAGCGTGTTCGTTCCGACATCGCCCAATCCGACATCGGGGTATCTCCTATTCGTGCCGCGCAAGGACACGATCGTCCTGAGAATGCCGGTCGAGGAGGGACTGAAATTGATCGTTTCGGGCGGCATCGCCCAAGGCGCCCCCGTTCAACCAGAGCGCAAATAGCGCACCGCCACGTCGCGCTCGAACAGGTACAATAGCGTTCGCAACGCCCGACCTCGTGGGCTTTCGAGTTCGCCGTCGCGCGCCAGGATCAGGCGCGCATCGTCGCGCGCCACTTCGAGTAAATCCGCGTGCGCGGCCAGATCCGCCAGCCGAAATGCCGGCAGACCGCTTTGTCGCGTACCCAGCATTTCGCCGGCGCCGCGCAGGCGCAAATCCTCTTCCGCGATGCGAAAGCCGTCATCGGTTTCTCGCATGATGCCAAGGCGCGCGCGCGCGGTCTCGCCCAGCGGCGCGCCATAGAGCAATAGGCAGGTGGACGAAGCCGGGCCACGTCCGATTCGCCCGCGCAATTGATGCAGTTGCGCCAGACCGAAGCGCTCGGCGCGCTCGATCACGATGATGCTGGCCTCGGGCACGTCCACGCCGACCTCGATCACGGTGGTCGCCACCAAGATGCTTGTCCGGCCAGCCGAGAAATCGGCCATGGCCGCATCCTTCTCGGCGGCCTTGAGACGGCCGTGAAGCAGGCCGACTTTCTTTCCGAAGCGCGCGGCCAATTCCTCGTGGCGTTTGGTTGCCGCGGCCAGATCGAGGAGTTCGGATTCCTCGACCAAGGGGCACACCCAATAGGCCCGCCCGCCCAAGGAAACGGCACGGCCCACGGCTTCAACGACGTCTTCGAGCCGGCCAAGTGGAATGGTCCGGGTATCGACCTTCTTGCGGCCGGCCGGCTTCTCGTCGAGGCGCGACACATCCATATCGCCGTAAGCCGCCAGCTGTAGTGTCCTCGGGATGGGCGTCGCCGTCATGACCAGGACGTGAACGCCGCGGCCCTTGCTCGAAAGCATGAGGCGTTGATGGACGCCGAATCGGTGCTGCTCGTCGATCACCGCGAGCGCGAGATCATGAAACGCCACGTCCTCCACGATCAGAGCGTGCGTCCCCAGCGCGAGCGCGATCCGCCCATGGGCCAATCCTTGGAGCGCCGCCTCGCGCGCCTTGCCCTTTTCGCGCCCGGTCAGCAACACGATCTCGAGACCCATCGCGTCGGCCAGGGGTTGGATCGTCGCCATATGCTGGCGGGCGAGGATTTCGGTCGGCGCCATCAGCGCCGCCTGCCGCCCGGATTCCGCCGCGATCAACATGGCCAGGAACGCAACGACCGTCTTGCCGCTGCCGACATCGCCTTGCAATAGGCGCAGCATGCGCTCGTCCTTCGCCATGTCCGCGGCGATTTCGCCAACCGCCCGGCTTTGCGCTCCGGTCAAGGTGTATGGCAGGGCGCGGGCGGCCAGCGCGCGCAATCTGCCATCGCCCATGACCGGGCGGCCGGGCAAGCCGCGCGAGCGGGCGCGCACCAAGGCCAGTGCCAATTGGCTGGCCAACAATTCGTCAAAGGCCAGGCGGCGGCGCGCGGGGGTGGTCGGCGCCAATTCCCCGTGATCGGACGGCGCATGGACGGCCCGGACGGCGGTGCGCCAACTCGGCCACGATTGCATCTTGAGCCAGGAAGGGTCGAGCCATTCTCCAAGCTCGGGCGCGCGTGCGGTCGCGGCGGCAGCGATCTTGCCGAAGACGCGCAAGGAAAGACCTTGCGTCAGTGGATACACGGCCTCCAGGCGCGGCAGCGTGTTGATGTGCTCAAGGGGGACGATGTAATCGGGGTGTGTCATCTGCACGCGCCCCTCGAAATGTTCGATGCGGCCGCTGATCGCACGCTGGGCGCCAATGGGTAGGTTCTTTTCGATGTAGTCTGCACGCGCGTTGAAGAAGACGAGGTCTAGGGTGCCCGTCTCGTCGGAGCAGCGGACCTTATAAGGCACACGCGGACGATGGCGCGGGGAGGGTCGGTGGGAATCGACGCGCACCGTGATGGTCGCGATGGCGCCCTCCGGCGCGTCTGCCACCATGGGTGCAAAGCGCCGGTCGATGATGCCGGCCGGAAGGTGCCACAGCACGTCAACGACCCGCTCGCCCACCAGGCGGGCGAGCAGTTTGGCGATCGTCGGCCCCACGCCCGGCAAGGACGCGACCGGCGCAAACAGGCAATTCAACTCTTGCGGGCGCATGAACCTTTTGGAATATCTGAGTTTATCAGACTGCGGGCGCCTCCCGCCCATCCTACGCATCGTGGTGATCGATACAATGACCGATCCATTCGAGATACGGCGCAAGCGGGCGCTGTACCGCAGCCACCACCGCGGCACCAAGGAGCTTGACCGGCTTCTGGGCGAATTCGCATCCCATCATGTGCCAGCAATGGCCGACGGCGATCTTGCGGCGTTCGAACGCCTGCTTGAGGCGCCCGACCCGGCGCTGCTGGATTGCCTCATGCACGGCGCGGACCCTTCATGGGCCAACAACCTCGGCGAGATCCAAATGCTTGAACGCCTTCGCGCCTTCCACGGCACCGAAGCCAATTCCCGTACATGAGCACGCGACCCCTGACGCGCATCCTCGCCGGCCAGCGGCTTCAGATCGCCGGCACGCCCGAAGGTCTCGATGCGCGCATACTGGCCGAGCTGGGGCAAACCCGGCCCGACCGCGACGTCCTGCACCTGGCGCGCGACGACGCCCGCATGTCTCGCCTGATCCACGCTGTCCGCTTCTTCGGGCCGGATGTCTCGGTTCTGGCATTTCCGGCCTGGGATTGCCTGCCCTACGACCGGGTGTCGCCGAACGGCGAGGTCGCCAGCCGCCGTGTGGACGTGCTGACGCGCCTCGCCGAGCCGCGTCCGGCGGCGGCGCGCATCGTGATCGCGACGCTGAACGCCGCCCTCCAGCGCGTGCCCGCGCGCGCATCGTTCCACAATTCGAGCTTCGCTGTTGCCAAGGGTGGCAAACTGGATGTGGCGCAATTGACGGCTTTCCTCGAGGCCAATGGCTATGGCCGCGCGGAAACCGTCCGCGAGCCCGGCGAGTACGCGCTGCGCGGTGGGTTGATCGATCTCTTTCCAACCGGCGTGCTTGAACCTGTCCGCATCGATCTTTTCGGCGACGTGGCCGAGGGCTTGCGCGGCTTCGATCCGTTGAGCCAGCGGAGCACCCGCGCACTTGAGGAAGTGACGCTCAAACCCGTGGGCGAAGTCAATTTGACGCCCGCGAGCGTTGCGCGCTTTCGCGCGGGGTACCGCGAATTGTTCGGCGCGGCGACCGAGGGCGACACGCTCTATGAATCGATCAGCGCCGGCAGACGTCATGTCGGCATGGAGCATTGGCTGCCCTTGTTCCACGACACTCTAGAGACCCTGTTCGACTATCTGCCAAATGCAGCCGTGACCCTTGACCATCAGGGCCATGAATTGGCCGAGGGCCGATTCGAACAAATTGCCGAATTTTATGCCGCGAGGCGCGATCACCTCGGCGCCGCCAAGCGCCAGCGCGACGAGTTCGCGGGCGGCCCCGTCTACCGGCCCTTGCCGCCTGAACGGCTGTATCTCGCGCGTGAAGAATGGGACTCCCTTCTGTCCAAGCGCGCGGGCGGGACGTTTTCGCCGTTCGCGCCGCCACCCGGTGCCGCGGGCGCGACGGATGCCGGCGGGCGAAAATTGCCGGGCTTCGCCGAGGCGCGCGCGCGCGCCGACAGCAATCTGTTCGAAGCGGTCGGCCAGGCCATCGACCAGCAGCGCGCGACTGGGCTTCGCGTCCTGATTGCCGCCTATAGTGCCGGATCCGCCGATCGCTTGGCCGGATTGCTACTCGATCACGGCCTGCCCATGGCGCCGCTTGCCCCCGACTGGCCTGTGGTCGAAACTCTGCCGCCCGGCGCGCTCGCCATGGCCGTTCTCGATATCGAGAACGGTTTCACCGCCGAGGGCCTGGCGGTCTTGACCGAGCAAGATATCCTCGGCGACAGGCTGACCCGCGCCGCCAAACCCCGCCGCCGCTCGGACAAGTTCATCGCCGAGGCCTCGGCGATTGCCCCGGGCGACCTTGTCGTCCACGTCGAACATGGCATCGGCCGCTATGACGGTCTTAAGACCATCGATGTCGGCGGCGCGCCGCACGACTGCCTGCTGGTGATCTATGACGGCGGCGACAAATTATTCGTTCCGGTCGAGAACATCGAAGTGATGTCGCGCTTCGGTTCGGAGGAGGGCACGGCGGCCCTCGACAAGCTCGGCGGCGCCGCCTGGCAGGCGCGAAAGGCGCGCGTGCGCACCCGAATTCTCGACATGGCGGAAAAACTCATCGCCATCGCCGCCGCGCGCTTTGTCAGGCCTGCGCCCTCGATCCGGCCACCAGAGGGCCTATACGGCGAGTTCTGCGCGCGCTTTCCCTATCCCGAGACCGACGATCAGTTGAGCGCCATAGATGACACGCTCAACGACCTCGCCTCGGGTCGGCCGATGGACCGATTGGTGTGCGGGGATGTCGGTTTCGGAAAGACCGAAGTCGCCATGCGAGCAGTCTTCACTGCGGTCAACGCGGGATTTCAGGCGGCCATCGTCGTTCCGACAACACTGCTGGCCCGGCAGCACTATGCGACTTTGGTGGAGCGCTTCAAGGGTTTGCCGACACGGGTAGCCCAACTTTCACGCCTCGTGCCCGCCAAGGTCGCAGCCGAGAACAAGGCTTTGCTCGCTTCCGGTGACATCGACATCGTCGTCGGCACCCAAGCCTTACTCGCCAAATCCATCGCCTTCAAGAATTTGGGCCTTCTCGTCGTCGACGAGGAACAGCATTTCGGCGTCGCGCAGAAAGAACGCCTCAAGGAGTTACGCGCTGACGTTCACGTGCTCACCCTGACCGCCACGCCGATTCCACGCACTCTCCAGCTCGCCCTCGCCGGCGTGCGTGACATGAGCCTGATCGCGACGCCGCCCGTGGACCGCCTGGCGGTGCGGACCTTCGTGCTGCCCTACGATCCCGTGGTCGTGCGCGAAGCTCTGGTGCGCGAGCACTTGCGCGGCGGGCAAAGCTTTTACGTCTGTCCCCGCGTCGAGGACCTGCCGCGCGTGGCCGAGCGGCTCAAGGAATTGGTCCCCGAAATCCGCGTCGGGATCGCCCACGGCCAGATGGCGCCGACGGCCCTCGAAGACGTGATGGGGCAATTTTACGACCGCTCCTTCGAGGTGCTGCTGAGCACGAATATCGTCGAGTCGGGCTTGGACATTCCGACCGCCAATACCCTCATTGTTCATCGCGCCGATATGTTCGGATTGGCCCAGCTTTACCAGCTGCGCGGCCGCATCGGACGCTCGAAGACCCGCGCCTACGCCTATCTGACGATCCCCCAGGCCAAGGTCATGCGCCCAGGCGCCGAACGGCGCCTGCATGTCATGCAGACTCTCGACACCCTAGGCGCAGGTTTCAGCCTGGCCAGTCACGACATGGATATTCGCGGCGCGGGCAATCTCTTGGGAGATGAGCAATCGGGCCATGTCCGCGAAGTTGGGGTCGAGCTTTACCAAACTATGCTTGAGGAAGCGGTCGCGGAACGCCGTGCGGCAGGCGACGAGGTGGTCATCGAGGTTCATGATTGGTCGCCCCAGATCACGGTCGGCACCCCGGTCCTCATACCCGAGGACTATGTCCGCGACTTGGGCGTGCGCCTGGGGCTGTATCGGCGACTTGCGTCCTTGCGTGACCGGGCGGAAATCGACGCCTTCGCCGCCGAACTCATCGATCGCTTCGGACCTCTTCCACAAGAAGTAAAAAATCTTCTTCAAATAGTTGAAATTAAACAGCTTTGCTTTGCCGCCGGTATTGAAAAACTAGACGCGGGCCCCAAAGGTGCCGTGGTCGAGTTTCATCAAAACCGCTTCGCCAATCCCGAAGGCCTGGTGGCGCTTATTCACAGGGAGCAGGGCTCGGCCAAGCTCCGCCCGGACCATCGCCTAGTATTCCGCCGCGAATGGTATCAACCCCAGACGCGCATCGTCGGCCTGCAGGCGCTCGTGCGGGAGTTGGCCGACACCGCGGCTCCGAAGGCTGCCTAGGCATCGCCCGCCTTGGCCCGATCCGCCACGGCACGGTCGAAGGCCCGGACGAGCACATCGGCGGGCTGGGCACCCGATACCATCACCCTCCGCTCGAGGATGAAGCACGGGACGCCCTGGATGCCGAGACTCCGGGCAATCGATTCTTCAGCCACGACGTCATCGTGCTCTGCGTCGGAGGCGAGAAATATCCGGGTCTCGTCGCGATCCAAGCCGGCCGACACCGCTATCTCGGTGGCGATTTCGGCATCGCCGATATCCTGACCCAACAAGAAATAACCACGAAACAAGGCCTCGACGACCTCGCCCTGCCGGCCTTTATCGCCAGCATGGCGAATCAGGCGGTGGGAGAGCATGGTATTGGGCGTGCGTCGGATCTTGTCGAAGGCAAAGGCGATGCCCTCGCCCAAACCAGCCTCGACGATCGGGGTATAGACGCGCTGGGCCCGCTCTACGCCGCCGAACTTGGTTTCGAGATAGGCATGACGGTCCATCCCGGCGGGTGGCATTTCAGGATTGAGTTGAAAGGGCCGCCAACCGATCTCGACATTTTCGCCCGACCACCCCGCGAGCGCGCGCTCAAGGCGCCGCTTGCCGATGAAACACCAAGGGCAAATGGTATCGGACACGATGTCGATGCGCATGCCGGGCAGTTTACCCGCCGCAAGCCTCGAACGCGATGGCCGGGCGTCTCGCCAGGTTAATGGCGCGCGGCACGCGCGCGGTCGGCGAGATGGCCCCAGCTTTCGACATCGGCGAAGACGGCTGTACCGAATTTGAGCCAGGGTCGAACCGGCGATTCGATTCCGGGCAGGCCGAAATCGGTGTGCCGAAGGATGGCGGCGATGCGCCGCGCCACGAGATCGGCGGCATCGATGGCGGTACCAGGCAGGAATATCAGGACTTCGGTCTCGCTGCAGCGCGCGATCGTGTCTTCGGCGCGGACCATGCCGGAGATCCAGCCGGCCACCTGGCGCATCAGCGCGCGCGCGGCTTGGGGCCCCAGGGCGTAGGCGGTATGGCGCATATTGTCGAGTTCGAACAAGGTGGCTGCCATCGATCGGCTCCGCGAGGCGCGCGCCAGGATGGCGCCGTGCGCATCGAGGAACGACGCATCGGGTAAACCGGTCAATTCGTCCTTGGGCATCGCCGACAAGGCATCGTGCAAGGCGCTACGCATGGCGCCGCGCTGGCGGCGCCGGCGTTCGAGCGCGGAAAGCGCGAACCGAACCTCGATCGCCGCGGCGCCCGAGGGCAATGTGATGCTCGCGCCCGCGCGGTAAATTTCCTCATGACCCCGGTCTTCGGCGGAGCCGTGCAGAACAACGATCGGCAAATCGAACAATCCGGCATGAGTGCGAATGCGTTCGATGACGGCCAAGTTCCGATCGGCCGCGCCGCCCAGCACCAAGCCGTCATAGGAACCGGCGAGCAGCCGATTCCACGCGTCGGCATCGAGATCGCCGCAATCGACCTTCGAGGGCGCGCCCACCGAGCCGACCCCGAGCGAACCGACCATGCGCTGATCGTCCGTCACGGCCAGGATATGGCGCGTACGCAGGAGTTCGGGTTCGGGACCAAAAGCGGGAGTGAGCGGCAAATGGAGAAGTTCGGAGGTCAGGCGCCGTCGGCGCCATTCGGCGCCCATCGTCGAAAGCCGGACCAAAGGGTGCAACCGAGCTGCCAGTATCGAAGACGGCACGGGGCGGGAAATCACCTCGTCGAAAAGCTCGGGACCGCCGCCAAGCGCCGAGAAATCGGGACCATCGCTCGCCCAAGCCACGATGGGCAAATATGCCGTCGCAGGATCCGAGCGCAATGCTGCAATCAAACGGCGATCATTGGCATCGCCCCTTGCGCCTTCGATGACAAGTATATCCGGGCGTTCCTCGGTCAGCCGTTCGGCCAAATTCGCCTCGGACGCGCATGCGGAGACGGCAAAGCCTTCGGCCGCCATATACTCGGCAGTGCGGGTCAGCCGCTGGGCATTCCGGCCGTACAATAGAACCTGGCCCTGGGCGGACAATATGCGCTTGGGGGCGGATGATTCGCCCAATACCGGGTCTTCCTGCACGAGGCCTGCTCCCAATGGGCTTTTCAGCTTCCCATTCTGGACACGCAAGGTTAGGAAAGTGTTAAGCCGCTGTTTCACGGCTAAATCAACCAAGCGACGGCAAGATGACTCAAACATTCGACCTTTCGCGCGAGCGCATTCTGATCACCGGTGCGTCGAGCGGCCTGGGGCTCCATTTCGCCCGTGTTTTGGCCGCAGGGGGCGCAAAATTGGCGCTCGCAGCCCGTAGCCTCGACAAACTCGTCGATTTGAAGCGGGAAATCGAAGCCAAGGGGGGCTCCGCCCACGCAATCGTCATGGATGTGACCGATGGCAACGCCATCCGCGCGGGCATCGCGGCGGCGGATGAAGCCCTGGGTGGTATGAGCGTACTGCTCAACAATGCCGGCATTGCCATCGTCAAGCCGATGCTCGATTACACCGAGGAGGAGTGGGACCAGGTCGTCGATACGAATTTACGCGGCGCTTGGCTTGCCGCGCAGGCGACAGCGAAGTCCATGGTCGCGCGCGGGCAAGGCGGCAATATCGTCAATATCGGGTCGGTTTTGGGCCTGCGGCCGATCGGCCAAGTGCCGGCCTATACGGCGGCCAAGGCGGGGCTCATCCACCTGACCAAGACCATGGCGATGGAACTCGCGCGCTACGGCATTCGCGTGAACGTTTTATGTCCGGGTTATGTGGAAACCGAAATGAACCGGCCGTTCTGGTCTGGCAAGGCCGGGCTCTCCTTGATCTCGCGCATTCCACAAAAACGCATCGGGCAACCGGACGATCTCGACGGCGCGCTTTTATTGCTGTGCTCGAAAGCGTCGCGCTACATGACGGGCAGCACCATCGTGGTCGATGGCGGGCACCTATGCAGTTCGCTCTAACGATCCACGCGGGGATGTGAATAAAATGTGGATATCCACGAAATTGCAAAACTTTATGAGCAAGTTACGCGAAATTTCTTACGCCAAGCCAAACTCCGTACATAAATGAAAATGAGCAAAAATCTCCAATACTTTCAGCGCGGGAGCTAATTATGGACTTCACCCTTTCCCCTGCGATCGAGGATTATCGCCGCCGCATCCATGGCTTCGTCGAAGAATATGTCTTGCCTGTAGAGCTCAACCCCGACGCCTACGACGACGGCGAGAACATCAAAGACGAGTACCTAGAACCGCTCCGCGCGAAGGCGAAGGCGGCAGGGCTATGGGCGCTTCAGATGCCCAAGTCGCGTGGCGGCCAGGGCCTGCCAGTCGTTGGCATGGCGACCTGCTACGAGGAAATGGGCCGTTCGATCTTCGGTCCCTTGTGCTTCAACTGCGCGGCCCCCGACGACGGCAACATGATCCTGATCGAAAAAGTCGGGACCGAAGCCCAGAAGGCACGCTGGTTGCAACCCATCGTTGACGGCACGGTTCGCTCGGCCTTCTTCATGACCGAGCCGATGCCGGGCGGCGGCTCGGACCCTTCCGCGATGCGCACCACCGCCACGCGCGAAGGCAATAAATGGGTTATCCGCGGGCATAAATGGTTCGCGACGGGCGCCGGGGTCGCCGCCCATTTGATCGTGCTCGCCAAGACCTCGGACAGCGCGCGCAAGGGTCTGACGGCCTTCATGTTTCACAAGGATCAGCCCGGCTGGCGAATCCTCCGGCGCATCCCGATCATGGGCCCCGAGGAGCATGGCGGGCATTGCGAAGTGATCTTCGACGGCCTCGAGATTCCGGACGATGATCGCCTGATGGAGGTTGGCGACGGGCTCAAGGTGACGCAGATTCGCCTCGGCACTGCGCGGCTCACCCACTGCATGCGCTGGCTGGGGATGGCCAAGCGCGCGCTGGAAATCTGCACGCCATATATCAAGGAGCGCGTCTCGTTCAACGTGAAACTCGCCGATCACGAGGGCGTGCAGTGGATGTTGGGCGAGGCAGCCATGGATATCGCTATCGGCCGCCTCCTGACCATGCATGCGGCCTGGAAGCTCGATCAAGGTGATTTTGCCCGTAAGGAAGTCTCGATGGCCAAGGTCGCCGTCGCCGACGTGCTGCACAAGGCTGTCGATACGGCCATTCAACTCATGGGCGCGAAGGGCTATTCGGGCGATACCCTGCTCGAATGGATGTACCGTTACGCGCGCTGCGCGCGCTTGGTGGACGGGGCCTCCGAGGTCCACAAAATGGTCTTGGCGCGCAATCTCCTGGCCGAGGGCCCTGATTTCTGGAAGTGGGGCTAACAGCTACCAGCCGTTTACCCGGTCCCAGCGGTCTATCACCTCGTTGCCTCCATCGACGACATGGTAATGGCCATAGGCGGCGGCGGTCATGCACGAGTGATTGGGCACGATGCGCACCTTGGCGCCGATGGGCAGGCAGTCGAAGGGAGCGGGGCGGTGACCCTCGATCTGGCCGTGTTCCTGGCTCAGGCGGCTCACGCGCAAGTCCCCAATTCGAGCGCGCCCGTCAAGGCCGTGCACCCAGCCGTAATCCGTGCCGGGCAATTGGTCGTTCGCGCCGGCATCCTTGGAAATCGCCAAGCCACCCGCATCGATCAGAATCCGTCCCGTGGCTCGGTTATGGCCGACGACCGTCGAAAGCACCGTGACCGCGATGTCCTCGGGCGCGCACGCCCCGATACCGACTTGGTGCAGGTCAAAGAAGACGTAATTACCCGGCCGCATTTCCGTCGCCCCGTCCAGGCGTTCGGCATGCACGGCGGTGGGGGTCGAGCCCGGGCTGACGGCCGCGCAAGGTAGTCCCGCAACTCTCAGATTCTCGGCCGCCTTCACGATGGCGGCGCGTTCCTGCTCGGCCGCCACCCGACACTCAGCCGCGCTATGGCAATCATAGCTATGACCGCCATGGGTGAGGACGCCGGCTAGGCGCAAGGCCTTCGAGTCCACGATCGCGCGACCCAAAGCAATCAAATCGGGGGAATCGGGGAGGATTCCACCGCGATTCTGCCCTGAATTTATCTCGATTTGGACATCGAAGGCGGTGCCCAAGGCCCAAGCACGCTCCGATACCGCGTTTAGCGCGCCCAAATCATCACTTAACAGCCGGATTTTGGCGGATGTCTTGGCCGCAATCGCATGAATATCGTCGAGTTTCGCGGCCACGATGGGAAATGCATAGGTGATGTCGAGAAAACCGTGCGCGGCGAAATACCCGGCCTCAAGGACCGTCGAGACGCATATCCCGCCCGAATGGCCTCGCGTCGCCATTTCCGCCACCTTGACCGATTTCGAGGTTTTCATGTGCGGGCGCAAATCGACGCCGTGCCGCTTGGCGCGTGCGGACATGGCCGAAATATTGCGCCCCATGATGCGCCGATCGAGGATCAGGGCAGGGGTGGCGAGTGCGTTCAAATCCATGCGAGCCCCATTTTAATCCCGAGTTCACAATGGCCGATTTCCCGGCCGTATTTTCCGGGCCGCGATTCCCTGCGCCAAGATTCAATGTAATTTAGTCTGGCTTGCTCGCCGCCGCCAATCCTGCGCACTGGCGAGCGCGCGCGCGCCATGTTATCGCCCATTTGGCGAGGTAACGCTGGAAAAGGGTTCGCAGGAAAAGGGTAGGGTGGATGATCACGCACATCAAACAGGCGGCCGCCACGCCGTCGTCATTGCTCGAGGATTGGGGGAAAGTCGGCGAGCCGGTCGGCGAACCGGTGCCCTTCCTGCGCGGCGAGGAAAGCCACGAGAAGCCCGATATCGGCGTATGGGAGTGTTCTCCCGGACGCTTCCGCCGCCAGATTCGCAATGCCGAGTTCATGTATTTCGTTCAAGGGCGTGCGCGATTCCTCGCCGATTCGGGCCAGGTGATCGAGATCAGGGCGGGCGATGCGGTATATTTCCCGCCCGACACACTGGGCACTTGGGACGTGAGCGAGACCCTGCGCAAGACCTACGCGATTTGGTGAGCGGGTGGGATTCGGCGAACGAGCGCTCCAGGGCTAGGCCGGATGGATCGCTCCAACATCAAGGCCTTATTGTTCGATGTCTTCGGCACGGTCGTCGATTGGCGCGGCTCGCTCGTGCGCGAGCTACGGCAATTCGCCAAGCGCAAAGCTATTTCCCTCGACCCCGAGCGGTTCGCCGACGATTGGCGCGCGCTCTACGACCCGCAGATGGCGCCGATTCGCGCCGGTACCCGGGCTTGGACCCGGCTCGACGTCCTGCACCGCGAAAGTCTCGTTCGATTGCTCGCGCGCCATGCCATTACGGGCCTCGCCGAGGCTGAGACCGATTGGCTGAATGCCGCCTGGCATCGACTGGACCCCTGGCCAGACGCCGTACCTGGGTTGTGGCGTCTCAAACGCAGATTCGTTCTCGCCACCTGCTCGAACGCCAACACGTCGCTGATCGTCAACATGGCGCGAAACGCGGGACTGCCGTGGGATGCCATCTTGGGCGCCGAGCCCACGCGCACCTACAAACCTCAACCCGATGCCTATTTGGGTTCGGCCGATTGGCTCGGCCTCAAGCCCGAGCAATGCCTGATGGTCGCCGCCCATAATGGCGATCTTGAAGCATCAAGCCCGTTGGGATTTCGCACCGCCTTCGTCGCTCGGCCGACCGAACACGGCGCGCGGCAAGAGCGGGACCTAGCGCCGTCGCGCGCCTGGGACATCGTGGCCGAGGACTTTCACGCGCTCGCGTCCGCGCTCGACTGCTGAGGCTCTCAGATATCGACGAAAGCGAGGATGCAGAGCGTGCCACCGGCGCTCAGCGCCAGCAGGGTCGCGACCATGCCGATGACGCGCAATATCCCCGGACCGGGATTGGTCGAAAGCGCGATGGCGTGAACGACGCGCCCGGCGAGCAAGAGCCCGCCCAAGCTCCAGACCACCCACGAAGAATAATATGCCATCTCGACGAAGGCCATCAGCAAGAGGCCGAATGGCACATATTCAGCGAAATTGCCGTGGGCGCGGATCGCTTGTTGTAAATCCTTGTGCCCGCCATCGCCCAAGGCCAATCGACGGCGCACACGACAAGCGATCACCCGCGCGGTCAGGGCGACGTAAACGAAGGCCAGGATGCCCGCGAACAGAACCGTAATCGCAGGCAGGGTATCAAGCGAAAGCGTGCCGGCCGTGCCTTCGACCAAGGGCTGCATGAGGCTCTCCGAGGTAAATGGGCGAATGATCGGGGACAAGATTACGCTTGCGAGATTACGCCAGGGCGCGGCCTGGGTCAGCCGAGATTTGCGTGGCGCTTCAGCCCCGGATAAACCACATGCGCGCGATGAGGCCCTTCTCGACCTTGTGAATCGCGATCGCAGTCTGGCGCCTGCCGGGTTCGAGGTCGATGAGGGATTCGAGATAGACCACTGTGTCGCCGAGCACGATCTCGTTGTGCAGCTCCGCGCGCAAGGCCGGAATATTGAAACGCTTTGCGCCGTAGAACGCGCGCACCGCGTCGTGGCCCGACAGAAACGGCTTCGATTCCCCGAATGCGAACATTTCGATACCGGGAGCAAAGCACGCCATATACGCGTCCAGGTCGTGCGCGTTGTAGGCGTCGAATTGTCGCTTGACGACGACTGCGGCGGGATCCGTCATGGGGGCCTCGAAATGTGGGGGCGACCTTGGCCAGACGCCAAGGCTAGCACGTCGAGGAAGAAGGGACAGTCATGGACATCTTACAGACGAGCGAAGTCGCCTTCGTGACCGGGGCGGCATCGGGCATCGGGCGGGCAGTGACCTTCCGGCTTGCCGCGCGCGGCGCGGCCGTGGCGCTCGTCGATCTCGACGCGCGCAAGCTAGAGCCAATCGTCCGGGAACTCGAAGCGCGGGGCGTGCGGACCTTGGCGCTTGCCTGCGACGTATCGTCCTCGGATTCGGTCGCGACCGCGATCGGGCGGACGGTCGGCGAATTCGGCGGAATCGACACCGCCGTGTGCGCGGCCGGTATCGCGCGCACCGGCGACGTCATCTCGGCGCCCGAGGACGATTGGCACCGCACACTCGCGGTCAATCTGACCGGCACCTATCTGGTGGCGCGCCACGCCATCGCGCATCTGTCTGCGCGCAAGGGATCCTTCGTCGCGATCTCCTCGGACGCCGGCGTGCGCGGCTCGACGGGCTTCGCGGCCTATTGTGCCTCAAAGCACGGCGTCATCGGTTTGGTTCGCTGCTTGGCGCTCGACCACGGCCCGCAGGGCGTGCGCGCCAACGTGGTTTGCCCGAGCTTTGTCGATACGCCCATGGCGGATCAATTGCTCGCGGCACCCGGGGTTCAAAGCCGTGCCTTCTACGAGCGACGGACGCCTGCGGGGCGTTTTGCCCAACCGGAAGAAGTCGCAAATGTCATCGCGCACCTATCGTCGGGCGAGGCCAGCTATACCAATGGCATGGTTTACATCGTCGATGGCGGCACCACCGCTGGCATGTTCGAGGCGAAGCGCTGAACGGCTCGTCCCGGCCGGCAGGACGGCGCGGGACCTCGCCGCTTTTCCATGCCTGCCTCGCACCGCGCGTCTAGGGGCGCTAGGATCGCCGCGCGACGCAAGCCGGGGAGGGCGAATTGTCGTTCAAGGGAAGTTTATTTTCCGGGCCCGAACGCGTGGTCTTCGGCCGGGGCTGCGCGGGCGATCTCGGCGGCTATGTCGAACAACTCGGTGGCAAGCGGCCGATGATCGTGACCGACCCGGTGGTGGCCGCGATCCCGGCCTTCGGCGCCATCACCCGGTCGCTCCGCGCCCAAAAGCTCGGTTGCGTTCTCTACACCGACTGCGATGTGAACCCGAGCGATACCCAAATCGATCGCGGGCACGAGATTTACCGCTCCGAGCGCTGCGACGTGATCGTCGGCGTGGGCGGGGGCAGCAATCTCGATACCGCCAAGTCCATCGGCATCGTCGCTAGCAATCCCGGCTCCATTCGCGATTATTTCGTCTCGAACTATGTCACCGACCCCTACGGCATCAAGAACAAGAACCGCAACCCTCCGACCATCGTCTTGCCGACCACCGCCGGCACAGGGGCGGAAGTGTGCGGCTGGACCGTCGTTACCAACACCGCCGAGCATTACAAGGGATTCTGCGGCGGCTGGACCGCCATGCCCCATCTCGCCTTGCTCGACGCCGATTTGACCGTCTCCATGCCGCCAAGTCTCACGGCCTCCACCGGGTTCGACGCGCTGATGCACGCGATCGAGGCCTATTACCACCGCTACGCCATGGCCCAGACCGATATGTTTGCGCTTTCGGCCATAGGGCGGATCGTGCGTCACCTGCCGCGCGCGGTCGCAAACGGAGCCGACATGCAAGCACGCGAACAGATGTTGCTGGGCGCGATGGAGGCGGGTCTCGCCATGAACACGGGCTGCGCTCTGGTGCACGCCATGGGCCTGCCGCTGACGACCGAATTCGGTCTGCCCCACGGCGTTACCCTCGCCATCATGGCGGGCCCGGTGCTGCGCTATAACGCCGATGCGGCGCCCGAGAAATTGCGCGCCATCGCCCAAGCCCTGGCGCCCTTGGGCGAGGCGGCGCGGACGGGTCATGCGGCGGACGCGGTACAGGGCTTTGCCCGCGCGCTCGGCCTGCCGACGCACCTCGACAGGACTAAACACGATCCCACGCGCATTCCCGATATGGCGAAAGCCGCCGAGGCGAACGACAACACGCGCGGCAATCCCCGGATTCCCGACGCGGCGGGATTCGAGGCGCTGTACCGCGCGGCCTACGCGTAAGCTCAGGTCGCGTAAACCGCCTTCACTCCGCGTGAAACCGCGCGCCCCGCGCGCACATCCGCGACCGCGAGCGCGAGATCCGCGACAAAGGCTTCGGCGGATTCGTCGTGAGCGCGATTGGCCATGAGCTGGATGGAGGCGGGCTCGCCCGCACGGCCCATCACCCAGCCGCGATCCTCCATGGCGTCCGCGACCGCGTTCATATCGAATTCCTTCGACGCGAAGGCGAAATTGTATGCATCGGGCTTGCCGATGACATAGAGCCCGGGAACCTTGCGGATTCCCGCGATGATGCGGTCGCGAATTCCGAGGATGATGCGCACGCGCTCTTGATAACCTTCCTTGCCAAGATAGTTCATCACAGCCCATGCCGAGGCGATGGCGCCTCCCGAACGCGAGCCGGTGATATTGGGCGTGGAATAGAGCCCCGACGGCCAGGCATCGAAGGTGGTCCGCTGAAAGCGCTCAAGAGCCTTATCGCGCAGCAGCAGGACCGAGACGCCCTTATTGGCGTAGCCGAATTTATGGATATCGACCGAGATCGAAGTGACGCCGGGCAGCGCGAAATCGAAATCGGGCACATCTTTACCCAAGCGGCGCGCGAAGGGCAGGATCAAACCGCCGAGGCAGGAATCGACATGCAGCCACAATTTGTGGCGCTCGGCCAATTGCGACAGTTCGGAAATATCGTCGGTCGTGCCGTAGGGATAGGGCGGGGCCGAGCCCACGAGCATGATGGTATTGGGCGTGATCGCCGCCGCCATGCCGGCTATATCGGCGCGCCAATCGACGCTTCCCACCATGCGCACGACCTTGACGCCGAACATCTGCGCGCCCTTTTCGAGCGAGGGGTGCGCGGTGCGCGGTACGACGATTTCGGGAGCGGTTGCGCCAGGTTTGGCCTCGCGCGCCCAATCGCGCGCGGTTTTGACCGCCATCATATTGCTCTCGGTGCCGCCCGAGCTGATGCTGCCGCCCGCGCCCTCGGGCGCATCGAGGATTTCCAGCATCATGGCAACGACGTCTTCCTCGTAGCGCCCGAGGCTGGGGTACGAGGTGTTGCCGTAAAGCGCATTGTCCGAGATGTACATGTCGTAGGCCGCGTTGGCGACCTGGACCAGGTCCTCGCCAGCGAAATAGGCGGGCTTGAAGATGCGCGGCGCGCGCCAAGGCAAATCGCCCTTGCGCGCCTCGGCCATCGCCGATTGCACGTCCGACCACGGCCGGCCCTGGGCCGGAAAATTTCGATTGGTCGTCATATGGCGCCTCCCTCGATGGGGAAAGTTCCCCGAAGGCAAAAGTCTAGGAACGCGATGAACGGCGCGTCAATGCAGGGCGAGCTCGGGCGCATTTGCCGGGACCGTGGCTGTTCCGCTATGAGGTGAGGGGATGATTGAACACGAGCCGAGGAGCGCCGGGCCATGGCTGTGAACGTCCGAGACATTCCGAAGGAACTTTCGCATCTCACCATGATGATGGGGCGGCGGCCGGATTCGCCGCACGAGGATACCGAGGGCCATTTCGCCAGCCTCGGCAGTTTCAACGGCGCGGCGATCGCGGTGGGCAGTTTTCAAGGCGCCGGGTGCTGGGAACGCCACGCCAAGGGCGAGGAATTCGTCCAGGTGCTCGACGGGAGTGCCGATTTGATCGTCATGGGCGAGACGGGGCCAAAACGCGTCAAATTGTCCAAGGGCCAGGTGGCGATCGTGCCCGCCGGCGTATGGCACCGCTTCGAGGCGCCGACGGGGCTCACATTGCTTGCCGCGACGCCGCAGCCGACCGAGCATTTCTACGGCGACGACCCGCGCAAACAGGGCTGAGACGGGACGATGGCTTGCAAGCTACAGTCATGTCGGCACGTTTTACCCGTCGATGGCCACGGATGTTCAGGCCCTGTATGCGGAAACAACCAACATGTAACGTGCGCTTCGAAACGATGCACCGACCGAAATTAGCCCATGCGACAGGGCACCCGGGTTACGGACGGAATTTCTCAAATCTCGGCTAAGGGAAGGGGCCACGCCCGAGTTGCCTCGTATTGGTGCGCAACGCTGAGCACGGTCGCGTCCTCGTACATCCGACCGATGAGTTGAAGGCCGATCGGCCTGCCATCGGGAGATCGCCCGCATGGAACCGAGGCGGCGGGCTGGCCGGTCAAGCTCGCCCACCGCATGTAGCGCCGAAGCGCAGTGAAAGTCGGCATCGCCGTCCCGGAAAGCGTCACTTGGTCTTGGCCGATATCCGGCGCCGGCACGGACACCGTTGGCAGGGCCACGAGATCGATGGTTTCAAAGAGCGCTTGAGTTCTCTGCACGATCGCGCGGCGCACGCGAAGGGCGGCGATATAGTCGGCAGCGCCGATGGCGCTGCCCATCAGCAGCAGCTCCTGCATATGCTTGCCATAACGGCGCGATTCATTGGGATACCAGGGCGCATGGGCCGCTCTCGCCTCGGCCGCCGTGATGAGGTTTGAGACGGGCAATGCCCGCAGGACCCAAGGAACGCCGATCTCGCGGATATCGGCCCCGAGCCGGGCTAGCGTCTCAATTGCGGCCGCAACCGCCGATCTGACCGATTCGTCGCACGGCTCCTCCATCAACTCGCGAGGAATACCGACGCGCAGACCCTCCATGCTTACTTGCGAATTCCCTGCATGCGATTCCGACGGCGCGACGGTCGATCCGGGGTCGCGGGAATCGCGGCCCACCATCGCATTCAGGACGAGTGCCCCGTCCCGGGCGTTCTTGGAAAGTATCCCGACCGTGTCGAGCGACCAGGACAACGGAAGGCATCCCGCGCGGCTCACCAGTCCGAAGGAAGGCTTATGAGCGAAGGTGCCGCAGAGGGCGCCGGGCATCCGGATCGACCCGCCCGTGTCGGTTCCGATGGAGAATGCGCCGATACCCGCCGCCACGGCCGCTGCGGAGCCGCCTGAAGACCCGCCGGTCACGCACGCCAAGTTCCATGGATTGCGGGCAGGTCCGTAATGGTCGTTGCCGTTGGTCGGTCCGGCGGCAAACTCCGAAAGATGCGCCTTGCCGATCAGGATCGCGCCCGCATGTTCGAGCCGTTCGACGACCGCTGCATTGGACTTCGGAACCCAATTCGCCAGTATCGCCGACCCTGCGGTCGTAAGGATTCCCTCGGTTTCGAAGATGTCCTTCACGGTATATGGGATGCCGTGCAGCGGGCCACGGTAACGACCCGCACAGATCTCGCGCTCCGCCAACTCAGCCGATCGCAGAGCTTCCTGCTCCGCGATCGTAAGGAGGCAGTTGAGTCGAGGATTGAGCGCGGACGCGCGCTCAAGGCTCGCCCGCGTCAACTCGACGGGCGAAATTTGTCGCGTCCGGATCGCCTCAGAGGCGATCGACAGCGGCAGCTGAATCAACTTCGTCATACAGCGCTGGCCGCATACCCGGAGGAGTGCGCGAGCAATCTAATTCGTCCACCGCTTCGTGCAGCGCATCAAGCGCGCCCGCCAGAGTCCCGGCGACCGCGCGCAATGAATCGTCCGACAGCGCCGTGCCTTGCGAATCGGCGAGCGCGCGAATCTGCCGCTCAAGCGAGTGAGTCGACCTGCCGGTACCGCGAGGGTCGGACATAAGAAAGACCGGCGCTCAATCCGGCATGGCCGCGATCACGTCCACCTCCACGCGCGCGCTGGTCGGAACCAGGCCGGTGATCACGCCGGTGCTGGCGACGGGCGTGGTGAAGTAGCGTTCCATCACGGTATAGACCGTGTCGAAGTCGCCCGGATGCGTGAGATACACGTTCCGCTTCAGCACGTTGTCAAAATTCGTTCCAGCTTCTTCCAGGATCGCCTTGATGTTTTCCATCACCTGAATGGTCTGCTCTTCGATGCCGCCCATTTCGTGCTCGCGCCCGGAGCGGGGATCCATGTTCGGCTTGTTGGGTACCTGCCCGGTGACGAATACCAGACCGCGCGCCTTCGTCGCGTGCGCGGTCGATGTCCTGAAGCTCCGCACGATCTTGGGCGAGTTGAAAGTTTGCTTCGTCATGACATTCCTCCCATTGGCGCGTTGAAGACAAGTGTATGCGTTGATCGACCTAACCCGAACGCTCGACCATCCGGCGGCGAGCGGCCGCGTGCTCGCCGGCATTGCACCCGGCCAATCGGCCAAAGACGGCGCCGGATGTGAGACCTGTGCCGCCCGGATAATTGAAGTAGAAGAGGCCGCCGACCAGTTCTCCAGCCCCAAACAAACCCGGTATCGGCCTTTGGTCCGTATCCAACACTCGGCCTTGCGGGTCGATACGGAGGCCGCCGAACGTGAAGGTGATGCCACAGGTCACGGCATAGGCTTCGAACGGCGCGCTATCGATTGGATTGGCCCAATTCGACTTTGGGGTCGTCAATCCTTCCGTGCCTCTACCGTCACGTATGGCTGGATCGAAGGGCACGTTTCGGCGCACCGCGTCGTTGAAAGCGCGGATCGTTTCAAGGGCGCGTCGAGAATCCACCCCGTCGAGACGCGCCACCAACTCTTCCAAGGAATTTGCGGTCACCTTCGTGACCTGCTTGATGCGATATTCATCCCTCAGGAGGTGCAGCACCTTCGAATCAAAAATTTGCCAGGCGAACTGCTGCGGTTGCTCAAGAACCACTCGCCCGTACTTCGCATAGGTATAGTTCCGGAAGTCGGCCCCTTCGTCGACGAAGCGATCCCCATTCGCATTGACCATGATGCCGAGCGGATAGCTGTGTTTCTGGAAATTGTCACCGACGCTTAGGTCGCCGAACGGCGGCGCATTCCGATCCCAGCCGACTGAATGGCATCCCGACCAGTGGCCATAGGACATCGCGCCGATATCGAGCGCCATGCGGATACCGTCGCCGGTGTTGAAGCGGGTCCCGCGTACCTTGGCCAAATCCCAGCCTGGCCCGAGATAGCGCGCCCGCCACTCGGCGTTTCCCTCGAACCCGCCGCAGGCGAGGATGACGGCCCGGCAGCGCAGGTCCGTCTTCTCTCCCGAATTCATGACCCGTACGCCGACAACCGCCTCGCCCTCGCGGATCAAGGAATGCGCGCGCGTCCCATAGCGGATGTCGATTCCGGCCCGTTCGGCGGCCGCGGACAACGAGGCGACGAGACCCGGCCCGCCGCCATTGGCCTCAATCGCCAAGCCGCCCCAGAATTTGAACCGTCCATTGACTTTAAACGCCTGCCGCCCATAGCTCGGCGTGAAGCGAACGCCTTTCGTCCGCATCCACTGCAAGGTCGGACGGCTTTGCCGGACCAGGATTTCCGTAAGATCGGGATCGCAGCGATAATCGGTAAGCCGACCCATATCGTCAAAGAAATCGCCCTCGGTATATTGCCCGAAATCGGTTTCCTTCAACTCTCGTTCCGAAAGATCGGAAAAAATCTCGTTGAGCTCGTCCGCATTACGATACACGCAGCGCATTGCGCCAGCCGTGTACCGGGAATTGCCGCCCGCCTCGTCGATTGGTGCCCGCTCCAGAACCAGCACGCGCGCGCCGGCCTCTTGCGCCGCCAGGCCGGCGCACAGGGCGGCATTGCCGGCCCCCACGATGATGACGTCGAATTCCCCCAAGACTTCGGCTCTCTTGTCCACGAGCGATCGTTGAATCGTAGTGATCGACTAAAGGGTCATGCCGCAGCTTGAGGAGCTTTCCGTAAGCGTTCGATGCCTTCAACGAGCTTTGCACTTCGGATCGGCATTGACAATAGATTGGTCCTTGTCGCGGCAATCAGCGGCTTGCAATGCCGTTGGCGGCTCGGCGATGAACACGCGGCAGGCGCCAATCGCGGTCGCCCAATAATATTCGGGGCCTGAAAATTTCGCGCAGTCCGGATCGCGGTTCGATGCGTTGCCGCGCCTGCCACTCACACGTTCGTTATCGTCAACCGCCGCGCCGCGCGGACCCGTAAGCCAGCAGCCAGTATCCCAAACACGCCGAAAGGACGGAGCCGCTCAGAACGCCGAGGCGCACCTGCGCCGCGTAGGCGGGGTCGGAGAACGCCAGGCTGCCGATGAACAGGCTCATCGTGAAGCCGATGCCGCATAAGGCAGCCATGCCCAGGATATGCCGCCAATTGCAACCCGTCGGCATCGGGCCCACGCCCGCCGCCACCGCCGCGCGCAGCGCCAGAAAGACACCGGCCAATTTTCCGACCAACAGGCTGAGCGCAATTCCCGTGGTAACCCTTTCCTCCAGCACCCCCGCGCCCAGATCCTTGAAGGACACGCCGGCGTTCGCGAAGGCAAAGGCGGGAAGAACCAGATAGGCCACCCACGGATGCAGCAGATGTTCCAGCCGGCGCAGGGGTGAAGTCTCGCGCTTGCCTTCCCGCGTCGCCAGCGGAATGGCAAGCGCCGTCACAACGCCGGCCAACGTGGCGTGGACTCCGGATTTCAAGACACAGACCCATAGAACGCTGCCGACCAGCACATATGCCGCGACATTGCGCACGCCCGACACGTTGAGAACGATCAGCGCCGCCACGGCGACGCCGCCGAGCGCGAGCGATTCAAGTGACAATCCGGCCGTATAAAAGGCGGCGATGATCACGATGGCGCCCAGGTCGTCGATGATGGCGATGGCGGTCAGAAGCGCCTTGAGACTCACCGGCACGCGCGAGCCAAGGAGCGCGAGCACGCCGAGGGCGAAGGCGATGTCGGTCGCTGTCGGGATGGCCCAGCCACCCATGGCAACCGGGTCGCTCCAGTTCAACGCAGCATAGACCATGGCGGGCGCGGCCATGCCGCCAAAGGCGCCCACGACGGGCAAAAGCGACGCCCGTCCCGAAAGCTCTCCGCCCATGACCTCGCGCTTGATTTCGAGGCCCACCAGGAAAAAGAACACGGCCATCCCCCCGTCGTTCAGCCACAGATAAAGCGGCTTGCGAATCTCCAGCGCACCGACGGAAACCGCGCCTTGCACGTTCAGGAGCGCATCGTACAGCCACGCCACCGGCGAATTCGCCGCCACCAGCGCGGCAAGCGCGGCGGCGACCAGCATGATGCCGCCCGCCGCCTCGAGCTTCAGGAAATTCCGTAGTGCTGTTCGCATCGTCGCCAGATCCAATCGGCCGCAAATGTGCCCAAATTTTTAGACAGTCGAAGATTCTCCCCTAGCAAGCTCGAAAGCGCCCATAGCGTCAATGGAATGCGATGCTTCATGGCGCGATCCCGCCTATTGAAAACAGATCCATATCAGGCGCGAGAAAAGATCGCGGCATTTAGACACGTGCTCGTTATTTCGGCTTCCACTCGTGTGCAAGCTTCTGCGCCTCGGCGATCTGCGCCGGCGTCATTTTTGCGGCGGCCAGATCGCGGCCCTTGACGACCTTGTCGCGGAACTCGGTTTCGGATGCCGGGAAGCGCGCGGCGGCAAGGTTGAACCATTTGTGCGCCTGCACATGGTCCTGCGCCACGCCTCGGCCGTTGGAGTACATGAGCCCGAGATTGAGCTGGGCGCCGGCGAACCCCTGGTCGGCGGCCAAGCGAAACCACGTCACCGCTTCGGCGTAGTCCTGCTTCACGCCCTGGCCGTTGTCGTACATGACCCCGAGATTGTACTGGGCGCTGGCGTAGCCCTTGGTCGGCGGCCTTGCGATACCACGTCACCGCTTCGGCGTAGTCCTGCTTCACGCCTTGGCCTTCTTCGTACATGAACCCGAGATTGTGCTGGGCGAGAGCGTCGCCCTGGTCGGCGGCCTTGCGATACCACGTCATCGCCTCGGCGTAGTCCTGCTTCACGCCTTGGCCTTCGGCGTACATGACCCCGAGATTGTGCTGGGCTTCGGCGTCGCCCTGGTCGGCCAGCGGACGCAATAGTTTCAGCGCAGTCGCATAGTCACCGCGGTCATACGCAGCAACACCGTCCTCGAACGGCCCCGCAGTCACCGGAGCGGCGAGGCTTAAGGCCAGAACAAGGGCCACAAGCCCGGCTTTGATCATGTCTCTCATGGCCCGCTCCCGCCTCATTGCGAACACGGGCAAACAATGCAGGCTCAAAGCGCCAAAGGCTAATCGGCCCTCTCGGCGCTTTCCCGTCCGGTCGCGGCGCGGCGGATCGCCGCTTGATAGCTCCGCCAGCCAGGGCGTTTGTCCCGGTCTATCCGGCCTTGGCTGGCATCAAATGGTGGGTACAATGGTGGGTATGTAAAAGATTCTGATTATCAAACAATTGATATTTAATATGTATTATCCGTAAAATGGCGGATGGGGTGGGATTCGAACCCACGAGGAGCGTGAACCCCTGCCGGTTTTCAAGACCGGTGCCATCAACCGCTCGGCCACCCATCCGCCGAGAAGACTAGCAGACGGCGCACGGCGGGGCAGCGCCCTGTTTGCGCGCGCGATGGCATGGGCGCGCATCCGCGCCTAGGATGGCGATGCGGCAGGGCGGGCAAGTCCTTTGCCGCGCGCCGCCGTTGCGGTGCCCCGGATGTCACCAGATGTCGGAGGCCCATACCGCGACAATTCATGGCGTAACGGTCCATTTTGCAACTCTGAGGGAGGAATCCATGTACGCCGTCTCGGTCGAGGATATGCGCGCCGCGGGGCGCGAGAAAACGGTCGCCAATGGCAGCGCACGCACCGTGCGATTCCTGCTCGAGGAGGACGGCCTCGGCTTCTCGCTATCCGATGTTCGCCTCAAGGCCGGCAGCAAGAACGTGCTCTGGTACAAGAACCACTGGGAAGCCAATCACATCATCTCGGGCACGGGCGAGGTCACGGATCTCTCGACCGGCAAGGTGTTCCCGCTCGGACCAGGCGTTTGCTACATCGTCGGCCCCAAGGACCGTCACTCGATGCACGCCATCACCGATCTGCATCTCATCTCGATCTTCAATCCGCCCCTGCGCGGCGACGAGCAGCACGACGCCGAGGGCACCATTCCGGCCTACGCGCCCCATCCGCCGGGCCCCAAGCACCAGCGCTGAACGGCGCCCAAGCCTCGGGGCGGATATATCGGGCACATATTGATCGGGTTGATCGGGCACGCGCTCGGCGAGCGCCGCCGCGTCCCGGAATCTCACGCGATCCGCCGCCACCCAATCGGCGGCCGCGATGCTTTCATCGGAATTAGGCAAGCCAAAATCAGCCGCCCAAATGGCGGCGCCAAAAGCCCATCATCCTGTCCCAGGACAAGGCGGCCGCCGCGGCATCGTATTGCGGCCGGTCCTGGTTCATGAAGCCATGCTGGGCGTCGTAGCGGAATATCTCCGGCGGCACTGGGGCCGCGCGCGAAGCCTTTTCGAACGCATCGACCGAGGAGGGGCTACACCAATCATCGGTATTGGCGAAATGGCCCTGGAGCGGCACGGAGAGTTTTCCCGGATCGCCCGCTTGCGGCGAGGGCAGGCCGTAGAACGCCGCGCCCGCGTCGATTTCCTTAATGCGCATGGCGCCGAGCGCGGTCAGAAGTCCGCCAAGACAAAATCCGGTGAGGCCTACCTTGCGACCCTGGGATTTAAGATGCAGCGCCGCGCCGCGGATGGCGCCCGCCGTCGCGGCCTCGCCGTCGAGCGCGCCCATGGCGCGTTCGGCCCCCGCCGTGTCGTGATAGTCCGCGACAAAGCCATCGTAAAGATCGGGAGCCAGCGCCGCATAACCCGCTTTCGCCAAGCGATCGCAGATGCTCTTGATCTGGCCCTGCAAGCCCCACCATTCCTGAAGCACCACCACGCCCGGCCCCTTGGCATCGACGAAATACGCCTTGGCCGCGCTGCCATCGGGACGCTTGATCGCGATCATTTCACCCATGCGATTATCCTTTCTGCTCGCTTGCCGTTCGAGAGGCGGCTAACACCCTATCATCGTCGTTTCTTGCCAGCCCGTCATCCGTCCCTTATGTCCGCCTTATCCACTATTGACGGAAAATCCATTCTCGACGAATACGGGCGCGCCGCGATCAAGCGCGAGATATCGGAGACGGACATGGCCCGCACCCTCGAAATCCCCCTCGAACCTCTGACACATGGCGCCTTCGCGCCCTTCGGCGAATTGGTCGGCGCGCGGCCCGAGACGCCCGGCTGGCAACGGCCGCTGCTCGATGCTTGGAAAAATCGCTTTGAAATCGACGGCCGGACCGAACTCCGAATCATGCGCTACCACTTTCAGGGCAAGGCGCCTGTGTTCCATCTGGTCGAACGCCATGTTTGCGTCACCGAAAGCCGCGTGCCCATTGCGGGCGCCCAGGCCGTCATCGTCGTCGGGCCTTTGACCGTGGACCACAACGGGCCGCCACCCGAGACGCTGCGCGCCTTTCACATCGATGGAAGAAGCGGCCTCATGCTCCACCGCGGCACTTGGCACGCATTGGATTGTTTTGCGCTGACCAAGCCCCATGCCGATTTCGCCTTCGTGTCCGAGGTCGAAACCGAGGACGAAATCGAAACATCTAAGAACCCCATCGACGGCGAACGCACCCATCTGTTCGATTACCGCGCGGCGCACGGCGTCGAGTTCCGCCTGATCGACCCCAAGGGCCTCGCGCCCGATCTCTAGGATTTTCGATTCTTGGGATTTCCGATTCTTGAAATTTTTGGCCACATTTTCGCCGCAAGCATGGCCGCGATTTAACCCGCCCGCAGGGTATGCCATTAGGGCAGGGACCCCATATTCCCGTTGCGCGGCTGGGTTTGGTCCAAGCCAAAGCGATCCGAGTCAAATGGGTAAGTGGAGCAAAGCGATGACGGCGAATCGAACGGACATTTCCAAGGGCGGCCGGGCTTTTCTTGCGCTTGCGGTTTTGTTGGGCGTTTTTGCGCCCGCCATGCCCGCGCGAGCCGATCTCTACGGCTCGCCCAATCTGCAATATCTCGTGCAGGCCGCGAGCGTAAAAGGGCAACACAAAACACTCTCCAAGGTTAAGGCGGACGAGGAACTCACGGAAGCCAGCGGTGGCGCACCCGGAATCTCGCTGGGGCCGGTGCCGATTTTCATGCCGCAGCTCTCGCTCGGCGCCATTCGCTAAAGGCACGCGCGGCGTTCCCTGGACCGGGCGCGCGGATTCGCGCCCGGTCACATTTTCCGGGAGGGTGTATTTTTCGATTTCTCGGTGCTTCGGGGCTGTCTCTGAGGTATCTTGCGTCCGGTCGACGCCAACCCACTAGGGATAGCATGACCGCCAAATCGCTCCGCCCGGCCTTAACCGCCCTTATTTTTTGCCTGAGTTTGACCGGTTTTGGATCGGCATCTTCGGCGCAAAACAAAGAGTTCTCGTCGTGGCTTAAACTATTACGCGAAGAGACGAAGGCAGCCGGAATTTCCGACGCTACTTTCGATTCCGCCTTTCAGGGCGTTACGCCCATCGCGCGCATCATCGAGCTCGACCGCCGCCAGGCCGAGTTCACCATGACCTTCGAACGCTATCTTGAAATTACTCAACCGCCGGCGCGCGTCGCGCGCGGCCAGGCCCTGTTGGCCGAGCACCGCGAGCTTCTGGCCGGGATCGAGGCGCGCTTTGGCGTGCCTGCCGAGCAAATCGTCGCGCTCTGGGGCATGGAATCCAATTTCGGCCAAAACATGGGGAGTTTTCCCGTGATCGCGGCGCTCGCGACCCTCGCCTATGACGGCCGGCGCAGCGCGTTCTTCCGCCGCGAACTCATGCACGCCCTGCGCATCCTCGAAGATGGGCACATCAAGCCCCCGGACATGCGCGGCTCCTGGGCCGGCGCCATGGGGCAAAGCCAGTTCATGCCGTCGAGCTTCGTGAACAACGCCATCGATTATGACGGCGATGGGCGACGCGACATTTGGGGCAATACCGCCGATGTGCTGGCTTCGGCCGCGAATTATCTCAACCGCGCAGGCTGGCGGCGCGGCCAGAGCTGGGGGGCGCGAGTCTCGCTGCCGGTTGGCTTCGACGGCGCGGGCCTTGGTCCCGACACGATCAAGACCGTTGCCGAATGGCGCCAGCTTGGACTTACTCTGTTTAACGGCGAACGCATTCCCGACGCGCCGGGCGAAGCCTCGCTCGTGCAGCCCTCAGGAGCAGGGGGGGCGGCCTTCCTCGCCTACGAGAATTTTCGCGTCATCATGAAATGGAACCGGGCGATCTTATTCGCGACCAGCGCCGGCTTGCTTGCCGATCGTCTGGCCGGGCGTTAAACTACTACCCGTAGCAAGCTCTGCCGGCACGGCCACGATATCCTGATGACCCTGTGGATAATTACGGCCAAGCGGATAAAGTCGGCCAGTTGGCAGGGCGCGCATTTCACGGCGTGAGTTTCATCTAGCGGCGGGCTGGCTTGTGGCGGGCACGATAACGGGGCGACGTATTGCGTGGCTCGGCGCGGCATTCGGCGCGACGATGCTAAGCGGCTGCGCGGAAACCCAGCTGCTTTCCCATACCGTGAAGGCCATAGAGACGCCGCCAAAACCTAGCCAGTCCGCCAAGTCCACCGATCAACAGCCCAAGATTCAGGGCGGTTACAAGATCGGCAAGCCCTACCAGATCGAGAATGTCTGGTACTACCCGGCCGAGGACTACGACTACGACGAGACCGGCATCGCCTCTTGGTACGGCACCGAGTTCCACGGCCGGCCGACGGCAAACGGCGAGATATTCGACATGAACGACATCTCGGCGGCGCACCGCACCTTGCCGATGCCGAGCCTCGTACGCGTGACCAATCTCGACAATGGCCGCTCCATGCTGGTGCGCATCAATGATCGCGGCCCCTTTGCGCGCGGGCGAATCATCGATCTTTCGCGCCGCGCGGCACAATTGCTTGGCATGGATCGCGCCGGCACCGCCAAGGTGCGGGTGCAGATATTGGCGGACGACAGCCGGCAATTGGCGGCCATCGCACGCAATCGCACGTCCGGCCAGCAGGACATGAAGGTGGCCGCCGCTCCGCCCGGCAATGTCACCGTCGAAACCTTGCCCCCCGCCGGCGCGTCCGCCGCGAACTCGCCCACGACGCCGCCCCAACCAGCACAGGGCGCCATTCAGGTTGCATCGCTTGCCGAGCCGCAAATCTCGCAGGAGGTCTCGACCGTTCCAGTCCGGCCCGCGAATATCTTCGTGCAGGCTGGCGCCTTCTCGAACCCGACCAATGCCCACCGCCTATCGACCGCCTTGTCCAATATCGCGCCCGCGAAAGTCGAGCGCGCGAACGTGGGCAAGACCGTCTTCTACCGGGTGCGCGTGGGCCCCGCCGCGTCGGTTGAGGAAGCCGACCGCATCCTCGATCGCGTGACCGCGGCCGGCTATCCCGAGGCCCGGATGATCGTCGAATAGCGGTGATCGTCGAGTAGAATATCGATTGCGCAGTCCCGCGCGCCCTGCATCATGGTGCCAGGCCACGTCGCCGACGAATTTTTGCCGCCAACGTCTTAGGATGCCCCGCATGAATAGCCTCCGCTTGGCCCTGCTGGCCGCAGTCCTCGCCATCGCGCCCGGCGCCGCGCCCGTGCGCGCGATCGACACCGCCGCCAAGCACGCCTATTTGGTCGATACGCGAACAGGGGCGGTGTTGCTCGAAAAGAACGCGGCCGAACCCATGCCGCCGGCCTCGATGACCAAGATGTTGACCATCTACATGACCTTCGAGCGCCTGAAGGACGGCCGCTTCAAGCTCGATACCGAGTTGCCGGTAACCGAGGAGGCCTGGCGCACGGGCGGCTCGAAATCCTTCGTCTCGATTGGCAGCAAGATTCGCGTCGAGGACCTTATCCGCGGCGTGATCGTGCAGTCGGGCAATGACGCCTGCGTCGTGCTGGCGCAAGGCATGGCCGGTAGCGAGGCCGCCTTCGCGGACGAAATGAACAAAAAGGCCAAGGAACTCGGTCTCACGGGCTCGCGCTTCAGGAATTCGACGGGCTGGCCCGATCCCGACCACATATCGACCGCGCGCGATCTCGCGCTGCTCGCCCGGCGCACGATCAAGGACTTCCCCGAGTATTATCACTATTACGGCGAGACCGAATTCGCCCATGGCGGCATCCGCCAGGCGAATCGCAATCCGCTGCTCTACAAGGCCATGGGCGTGGATGGACTCAAGACCGGGCACACTGAAGCCTCGGGCTACGGGCTCACTGCCTCGGGAGTGCGCGGTGAGCGGCGTTTGGTTCTGGTCGTCAATGGCCTGTCCTCCGACAAGGAGCGCGGCGACGAAAGCGCGCGCCTATTGGAATGGGGCTTCAACGAATTCGACAACTACGCCTTGTTCAAGGCGGGCGATGTCGTCGAAAGCGCCGAGGTGTGGCGGGGCAAGGCCGCGGCCGTGCCGCTGGTCGCCGAGGGCGAAGTGCTCGTGACCCTGCCCAAGGCCGGACGCGACAAGCTGCGCGTGAGCGTGCAGTACCAGGGCCCCGTGCCCGCTCCCATTGCCAAGGGCCAGCGCATTGCCACTCTGGTCATTGAGGCGCCCGGCGCGGGAAAGACGGAATTGGCGCTGCTCGCGGGCAGCGATGTCGCGAGTCTCGGCTTCTTCGGGCGGCTTGCCTCGTCGGTCCGGCAAATGTTCGCCGGCGACAAGAACTAAGCGATCCCATGGCCGCGAGCGGCCGGTTCATCACCTTCGAGGGTGGAGAAGGCGCGGGGAAATCCACCCAGATTCGCCTCCTTGCCGAATCCTTGCGTGCGTCCGGCACCGCCTGCCTTGAGACGCGCGAACCGGGCGGCGCACCGGGCGCGGAGGAAATCCGCACGCTTCTCGTCACCGGCGCCACCCATCGTTGGGAGCCGATGAGCGAAGCCTTGCTGCACTTCGCGGCACGCCGCGAGCATCTTGCGCGCACCGTGTGGCCCGCGCTCGAACGTGGGATTTGGGTACTCTCCGATCGCTTTGCCGATTCGACCATGGCCTATCAAGGCCGTGCCCAAGGCGTGGGCGAGGACGTGGTGCGCGCGCTCTACCGAGTGGCCGTAGGCGAGTTCTTTCCCGATCTCACGCTCGTTCTCGACGTGCCGCCGGCGATCGGCTTGAAGCGGACCGATGAACGCCGCCACGACGAAACGCGTTACGAGCGCATGGCGGCAAGCTTTCATGAAAACCTGCGCGCGGCCTTTCTCGACATCGCCAAGCGAGAGCCCGCGCGTTGCGCGGTCATCGACGGCACGGGGGCGCTCGATGCAGTCGCCGCCGCGATCCGAGCCGAAGTGCGCACGCGCCTCGGAGCGAAACTGCCATGAGCGAACCCGCGAGCGAATACCCGGCGCCGCGCGCGAACGATCTTCTGATCGGTCACCAAGCCGCCGAGCGCACCTTGTTCGAGGCCGCGCGCTCGGGACGCTTGGCCCATGCCTGGCTCATCGCCGGCCCGCGCGGCATCGGCAAGGCGACGCTTGCCTTTCGCTTTGCGCGCCATTTATTCGTTCACCGCGGCGCGGCAGGCCCCGGCGCGTCTGCCCAAGCGCCATCTCTGTTCGAATCCGAGCCCTTGGTCGCGCCCAAGGAGCCAGCGGCGGAGGGCGCGAGTCTGGCCGTTGGCGCCAATCACCCGGTATTCAAGCGCGTGGCGGCTGCGGGACATGCCGATTTGCGCTGCGTCGAGCGCACGCTCCATCCCAAGACCGGAAAATTGCGCGGCGAGATCGTCGTCGATGACGTGCGCGCGCTCGGCGAATTCCTGCGCTTGACGCCCGCCGAGGGCGGCTGGCGCGTTGCCATTGTCGATTGCGCCGACGAGATGAATTCCCATGCCGCGAACGCCGTACTCAAGGTGCTGGAGGAGCCGCCCGCGCGCGCGATCTTGCTCCTGGTCAGCCATAGCCCCGGGCGCCTCTTGCCGACGATCCGCTCGCGTTGCCGGAAGCTCGTGCTCAAGCCCTTGGCCGCGACCGAATTCGCTCAAGCCATGGTCGCGCACTTCCCCGAAATGGAACCGGCCGAACGCACGACCCTGGGCGCGCTATCCGAAGGCAGCCTTGGGCGCGCGCACCGGCTCGCCGAATTGGGCGGCGTCGCCATCTACCGCGAAATGATGGACCTGTTCGCCGGCCTGCCCCGCCTCGATGTCGCGGCCGCGCACAGACTTGCCGGCAAACTCGCCGGCGAGGGCTTTGAGGTCGGCATTGAACTGTTCGGCGCCTGGCACGCCCGCCTCGTTCGCGCCGCGGCGACGGGCGAGGGGGGGCGCGAGCTCTTGGACGGGGAGGGCGCCGTCTTTCGGCGCCTCGCGAACCCGCACGCGCTTGATCGCTGGTTCGAGCTATGGGACAAGAACCGCCGCCTGTTCCGGCAGGCGGACGGCCTCAATCTCGACCGTCGGCAGGTGCTTCTGAGCGCCTTCCTGTCTTTGGAGCAAGCGGCCCGCGCCTAATTCCGCGCATTTTGGCGAGCGGCCCGACCTGGCGCATCGGGCCAACAGCGCACGACAAACAGGAAATCGCCCGAAAGCCATGCCCGATCGCGCGCGCTATTACATCACGAGTCCGATTTATTACGTGAATGACGCGCCCCATATCGGGCACGCCTACACCACTCTTGCCTGCGACGTTCTTGCACGCTTCATGCGCTTGGACGGGCGCGAAGTGCGCTTTTTGACCGGCACGGACGAGCACGGCCAGAAAGTCGAGAAGGCGGCAGCGCTTGCCGGCATGGCACCGAAGGATTTCACCGACAAGGTTTCGCGAAATTTCCGCGACCTCGCGACGGCGATGAATTTCTCGCACGACGATTTCATTCGCACGACCGAGGATCGCCACATCCGCGCCTGCCAAGGAATTTGGCAAGCCATCGCGGCGAACAAGACACCCAAGGGCAATGCCAACATCTATCTCGGCCAATACGACGGCTGGTATGCCGTGCGCGACGAGGCGTTCTACGACGAAAAGGAGTTGACCACCGGAGCCGATGGCAAGAAGCGCGCGCCCTCGGGCGCAGAGGTCGAATGGGTGGTGGAGCCGAGTTATTTCTTCCGCCTGTCGGACTGGCAGGAATGGCTGCTGGAATATTACGAGCGCGGCAATCCCGATTTCATCGGCCCGACCACGCGACGCAACGAGGTGCTGAGCTTCGTGCGCGGCGGACTCACGGATCTGTCGATTTCGCGCACCAGTTTCAAATGGGGCGTGCCGGTGCCGGGCGCGCCGGGTCACGTCATGTATGTCTGGCTCGATGCCCTGACCAATTATGCGACGGCCCTCGGCTATCCCGATCCGAACGCCGCGCTGTTCCGCCGCTTCTGGCCGGCCGATCTGCACGTCGTCGGCAAGGATATCGTGCGCTTTCACACCGTGTATTGGCCGGCGTTCCTGGCTGCCGCGGGCGCCGCGCCGCCGCGCCGCGTCTTCGCCCATGGCTGGTGGACGAATGAGGGTCAAAAAATCTCGAAATCACTCGGCAATGTGATCGAGCCCCATGCCTTGATCACGCGCTACGGGCTCGATCCGGTGCGCTATTTCCTGTTGCGCGAGGTGCCCTTTGGCCAGGACGGCGATTTCTCGCACCGCGCCATGGTCGGGCGCTTGAACAGCGATCTCGCGAACGATCTCGGCAATCTCGCCCAACGCGTGCTCGGATTCATCGCCAAGAACGCGGGCGCAGTCGTGCCCCAACCGGGCGCATTCGCTGTTGAGGACGAGGAAATCCTCGCCGAGGCACGCGGACTCTGCGGCCGAGTCCGGGCGCTGCTAGTGGGCGCCCCAAACGCGCCCGAATTCCATCGCGCGCTCGAGGGGGTGTGGGGTCTCGTTACCAAGGCGAATTTCTTCGTCGACAGGCAGGCGCCCTGGACGCTAAGGAAAACGGACGCCGCGCGCATGCGCACGGTGCTGTACGTACTCGTCGAAGTGCTCCGCCATGTGGCATTGGTGCTTCAGCCCTTCATGCCGGATTCCATGGCGAAAATGCTCGACCAGCTTGCCGTGCCGGACGAGGCCCGCGATTTTGCGTCGCTCGAACTCCCGCTCGTCGCTGGTACGGCGCTGCCCGCGCCTTCGGGTATCTTTCCGCGATTCGTGGACGACGCCGATCGATCCCATGTCGATGTTGATCGATAGCCATTGCCATCTCGACTATCCCGAGCTTTCGGGACGCCTCGGCGAAGTGCTCGCCAGGGCGGCGCGCGCCGATGTCGCGGCCATGCTGACCATCGGCACCGAACTCGGCCGGTTCGAGGCCGTGTACGAGATCGCGGCGGCGCATGCGAATATCTGGTGTTCGGTCGGCGTGCATCCGCACGAAGCCGCGGTCGAAAGCCAGGGCGATACCACACGCCTCCTCGATTATGCCAAGCGCCCAAAGGTCGTCGGCATCGGCGAGAGCGGTCTCGATTATTTTTACGACAAGAGCCCGCGTGACCGGCAAAAAATCAATTTCCAGCGCCACATCGAAGCCGCGATCGAAACCGGATTGCCGCTGATCGTCCACGCGCGCGACGCCGACGACGACATGGCGGACATGCTCGCGGCCGGAGCGCGCGCGGGGCGTCTTAAGGGCGTGCTGCATTGTTTTTCGTCCACGCGGGCGCTTGCCGAGCGGGCGCTTGAGTTGGGGTTCTACATTTCCCTCTCGGGCATCCTAACCTTCAAGGGTGCCGACGATCTCCGCGAGACGGTGAGGGCGGTGCCGATGGATCGCTTGCTGGTCGAAACCGATGCGCCCTATCTCGCGCCCATCCCCCACCGGGGAAAGAAAAACGAACCTGCCTTCGTCGTCCACACCGCCGACAGGCTTGCCGAGATCAAGGCCATATCGCCCGACGCGCTCGCGCGCGCAACGACCGACAATTTCTTTCGCCTGTTCTCGCGTGCAGAGCGGAGCGCGGTCGCGCCGTGATGCGCGTCACCATCCTCGGCTGCGGCTCGTCGGCAGGCGTGCCCTTGCTCGAATGCCCGTGCTCGGTATGCACTTCGACAAATCCCAGGAACCGCCGCCTGCGGGTTTCGATCACGGTCGAGCGGGCGGGCAGCCGCGTTCTGGTCGATACCAGTCCCGATCTCCGCGAACAGCTTTTGCAAAACCGGATCATCCATCTCGACGGCGTGATCTACACCCACGGCCATGCCGACCACGTGCACGGCATCGACGATATCCGCGCCATCAACCACAAGGTCAACGGCGCGCTCGATGCCTGGAGCGATGCCGCCACGCTCCGCCATTTGAAGGAACGCTTCGGCTACGCCTTCGACAATGGCGGGCCCATCGAAGGGTTCTGGCTGCGCCCGAGCCTCAATTCCCGATTGATCGAGGGCCCGTTCCGAATAGGCCAACTGGAGATCACACCCTTTCCGCAAAGCCACGGCCCCTATCGAGAGGCCACGCTGGGTCTGCGTTTCGGCCCGTTCGCCTATTCGACGGACGTGAAGGAGATTCCGGAGGAGAGTTTCCGCGCGCTCGAAGGCGTCAAGGTATGGATCGTCGATTGCCTATCGCCCCGGGAGAACCCGGCGCACTCCCATCTCGAACAAACCCTGGCCTGGATCGCGCGCGTGCGGCCCGAGCGCGCGATTCTCACGCACATGAATCACCTGATGGACTACGACGCCCTGGCAGCCAGCCTGCCGCCGGGCGTCGAGCCCGGCTATGACGGCATGACGATCGATATACCGGATTCGTGATCAAGCATCATTCATTCGCCCGGCCGCCGCCAGGGCGAGGGCGGCCGCGACCGCAAGTGCCGCAGCGGCGGCAAGGGACGGCGCGCGCCAGCTTCCCAATTCATCGAATAGCGCACCCGCGACCGCGGGGCCGATCATCTGTCCCAGGCCGAAACTGGCCGTCATGAGCGCGATGGCGCGCTGGGGACTGGCGCTCGAGATTCGCCGCGCGCCCGCAAGACCCAGGGCCGTAATGCCCATGAACGTGCCGCCGAGAAAAATTGCAGCCAACACGATGCCGTTGAGGGTCATCCATTCGACGCTGACCGCGATACCCAAGGATTCCATTAGGCACGCGGCGGCAAATGCCGGCGCGATGCCATAGCGCGCGCCAAGCGAAGACCACAACCAGACCGACGGCACGGCCGCCAAGCCGAAAATCAGCCAGATCCAAGCCTCGAACATATGTATCTCGGCCGATAAACGCACCATCGTCACCAGGAATGTCGCCGTGACGACGTACCCGAAACCGAACAGGCCGTAAGCCAGTATCCAGGGGAGCAAAGCGGTGCTGGATTCCGGCGCCGCCGTGCGGACGACCGGCAGGGCCCCACATCCATCCTCCTCGCGCGGGATCAGCAAAGCCGTTGCCGCGCAGGCCATGAGACCAAGGGCACCGGCCAGCAGCCACGCTTCCTGCCAGCCATTTCCCATGGCGTAAACCGCCGAAACCGCAACCGCGGAAGCCGCTATACCGACTCCGACGCCCGCGAAATGAATTGCCGCGAGTTTCCTGTGCCCGGTTGCCGCCAGCCGTTCGAGCACCAATGTCGAAGCGAACACGATGACGAATGCGCTTGCCGCGCCGCCAACAAAGCGCAAGGCAAGGACTACGGCCAGTTCGGACCGGACCGCCATGGCCAAGGTCGTCATCACACTGACGAGAATCGCCGCCAGCAACCGCGCGCGACCCGATGTCCCGGCGGCGGAAAATCGCGCCGCTGCCAAGGCGCCGAGGAGATAGCCGAAAAAATTGGACGATGCCACCAAGCCCGCCTCCGACGCGCTCCAGCCGAAGCCGAGAAGCATCTCGGGTAAAATCGGGGTGTAAACGAACCGGCCGATCCCCAGCGCCGCTGCCATGGCCAGAAGACCGCCGAAAGCCAACCTCGTCGAGGACCCACGACGCGGCACGGTCCGGCCCCAATTGCCAAGCCGTTCTAGGCGCGGCTTTCGGGCAAGGTGAGGGGAGAGACCTGCTCGGCCGTGAGCTTGGCGTAGTGGCGTTCGGGCACCTTGGCCATGATGCGCTTCTGCATGTCCGAGATGTGCGCCGCCGCGCCCGCCTGATCGAGGGTCAGAACCTTGCGGTCCGCGACCACCTGGACGCCATCGACGAAGACATCGCGCACGCCCCGGTCGGCCGCGGTGAAAATGAGGCAGCGCAATGGATCGTAAACCGGCTGCATCGCGGGACAATCGAGATCGACCAGCACCATATCGGCCTTCATGCCGACGGCCAGTCCGCCGATATCGTCGCGCCCCAGGGCCTTGGCGCCGCCCGCGGTCGCCGCGTGGAAGACATCGGACGTAAGCGTGTTAAACATGTTTTCGGCCGAGACGCGCGCCAGCGTGATCGCCGCGCGCATCTCCTCGATCATGTTGTGCGGATGGGTATCGGTGCCGATGGTCATGTTGATTCCCGCCTCGCGGTAGGAGCCGAAATTCTCGAGCGTGATGCCGTAGCGCGAAAACACGATGGGGCAGTGGGATACCGAACAGCCGTGAGCGGCGAGCAATTTCACGTCCTCGTTCGTCGCCCAGTGCAGCCACGAATGGTGATCGAGGAAAATTCCATGGCCGAGCGTGAGTTCGGGGCCGAGCAAGCCGTGTTGGTGCAGCCATTGCACCTGGCTCATGCCGTTGCGGCGCGTCATCTCGTGGAATTCAACAGCGGCTTCGCCGACATGGAGCTGCATCGGCCGTTTGCGCCGGCGCGCCTCGGCCAGGCTGGCGCGAATAAGTTCGACCGAACACGTATCGGCCGCCATGGGCGAAACCATGCCCGTAAGGCGCCCCGAATTGTGCGCCTCGGCCTGATCCATGGTCTTTAGCGCCAAGTCCATGGCCTTGCGGCCGTCGTCCTCAGCCCAACGGTATTTCACCTGATAGCCGTTATCGGTGTACCAGCGGGCCGATTCGAAAATCGGCGCGATATAGCCGCGCAAGCCGCTTTGGGCCATCGTTTCGATCCAACCGGGAAAAGGCCGGCACATATCGACGACGGTCGTGACACCCGACAGCAGACATTCGGCATAGGCGAAGTGCGAGTTCCAATGTTGGTCCTCGGGCTCGGGATAAAACAGCGGCCAGCCATCGTACAGCGCGCTCATATAGAACTTCTTGCTGCCGAGCTCCTCGCGCACGCCCTTGAACGCCGGCATGGTGTTTGTGTGGTTGTGCATGTTGATGAGGCCGGGCATGACCATGAGCTTGCGCCCATCGATTGTCCGGTCGGCCTGGCCGCGATAATGCGCCCCCACGTGGACGATGTCGGATCCGGAGAAGGCGATGTCCGCGCCACGCAAATAGCGCTGGCACCCGGACGCCTTATCCCAAGCAACCAGATAGTCCACATCTCGGATGACGGTCGTCTCGGCCATGGCGAATCCTCTCATCGGGTCGATGCGCTGTATTCGACAGAATAGTGTGCCGCCGCCAGTCTTGCCGAGTGCCAGATCTTGGCCGAGCGCCTGTTGCTTGGGCGACTAGTTCGGCACGAAGTTTTGCGGGAAGGGTTTTTATTGACATATAAAGTCAGAAAACAGCGTAAATATGCGGATTAATATAAAACAAATCATATTTTCCATAATATACATTATGCGCGCTTTTCATGTCCGCCCTGCGCTGGCTCGCCGCCCTCGC